>CAYSZM010000004.1:0-83980 GCA_964435365.1 uncultured Victivallis sp.
CAAAGGCGGGACCCGAGGCCCGTGGCCGAAGGGTGGCAACTTTTTGGGGTGAGGCGCCCTGCCCGCCGGAGGCTCCCCTAATGACCGACAGAGTGAGCAGGGCGTGGAATGCGGCGATAGGCGATGTGACGAACGGGTTTGCCTTCTTCGTTCCAGCGGAGTTCGAAATCGCTTTTGATTCCGGCAAGATCGGCGATGGCTTCCGGGACTTCGACGAAGAGATTCGAAGATGCCAAAACACCGCGAACGGCGGTGTAATAGGGCTCATCGTCGCTGGAGAAGTGAAAAATCCCTTCCGGCTTGAGGACGCGATGGAGTTGCGACACGAAGTCGCTGGTCAGCAGGCGGTGGCCGCTGTGCCGTCCTTTCGGCCAGGGGTCGGGGCAGAGCAGATGGAGCCGGTCGATCGACTCGTCCGGCAGCATGAAAGCGACCAGATGGCGCGCTTCGGTGCGGAGGATCGACATATTCTCGATCCCCATGCGGCGACAGCGCTTCACCAGCTTGCGCAGCCGACCGATCATCACGTCGGCGGCGAGGATTTTCCGCTCCGGGTAACGCTTCGCCAGCTCCGCGGTGTAGGAGCCGACGCCGCAGCCGAGGTCGAGTTCGACCACGGGCGCGGCGGCCAGCTCTTCCGCCGGGAACAGCTCCCAGCTTCCGGTGAAGAAGCGGATCTGCGCGTCTTCCGGATGATTCCCGAACTGGTCTTCAGAGGGCGTCACGGTCTTTGGCCCATGCGCGGATTTCGGCTTCGAATTTCGGGAACTCCATACCCATCATGGAGTCGGCGAACTTCTTGAAATAGAGCTTCATCGCTTCGCGGAAGACGATCATGTTCTGCACCCGTTCGGCGAAGAGTTCGTCTTCGTTGGTCAGCGCGTCGCCTTCCGGCAGCTTGAACGAGCTGAAGGCGAACTGGTCGGCGGCGAAGGTGCCGGTCCAGACCTGCTTTTCGCGGGTCAGGCTGAGCTTGACTTTTTTGAGTTTTTTTCCGCTCAGGATCGCGGCCTTCGCTTCGGCGCTGCGGAGCGGCGCGTTGCCCTTCTTGATCGTGACCTCTCCGGCGCCCCGCGGCTCGCCGTCGTCGGACAGGACCAGCGGCGCTTCGATCAGGATGTCGAATTCGCCGTACTGCGGATGCTGGAGTTTCCCGGTCGTCTCGCTGTAGAACCAGAGCCACATCAGGAAATCGCGCCCGATGGTCAACTCCGCGGGACCGGGCTGTTCGACGATGTTCAGGGCGGGGAAGCTCGCTTCGGTGGACTGGAACATCGTCTCCAGCATCAGCCCCGGCGTGAGCTGGAACGGTTCGAGTTTCGTCGCCTGGAAGAAATTGTCGATGAAGAGTTCGATCTGGGTCCGGCTGGTCGCGCCGACGAAAAGCAGCTTTTCGTTCGGGTCGAGCACCAGCGGAATGCCGGAGAGCGCCGGCGGCATCTTCTGGATGTGTTTCTCCAGCGTCTCCTCGCGGATCTGCTTCTTCATCTTGGCCGAGACGTATTCGAGGTTGTTGGCCCGCATGTAGGCCTGTTCCTCGCGCTTGCAGAGCGCATTGAGCAGCGAACCCGGCATCTTGCGCACGGCGGTGCGCAGCATCAGGTAATAGTTGCCGCCGATCTGGGCGGAGGCTTCGTCGATCGTCGTATCGAGCAGATGGTGGCCGGTCACCCAGCCGAGCTGGGGTTCGGCGTCAACCGAGTCGAGCAGCCCGGCTTTCTTCGCGGCGAAAAGGCCGGGAAGATCCTCCGGCAGGTCGCCCCGGAGCTCGAACATGGAAAAGGTTACGGTTCCTCGTTCAAACGGCATGATAGAATCCCTTATGGTTACTGCCGCACGTGCGGCTGAAGTCTGTAATAGCTGCCCGCAAGTTCGGTGATGGCGAACTCCGCGGCGTGTCTCGGATCGAAGTATCCGGCGACGAAAAGGTCGAGATAGGCGGCTTTGCGTTCCGGATCAATCCGGCCGGAGAGCGCGCCGCCGTTCAACGGCAGCGTCCAGGAGAAAATTCCCGGACGGGCCGGATTCACCCGCCATTCGCCCTGGAGCTCAAATCCGAGCTTCTCCGCGAAGGCCCGCGCGAAATTGTGAAGCCAGGCCGGATCGCCGAGATGCGGCACGCCGCACTCGTAAACGTCGATCGCCGCCGAGAGCGCGTGCGCCCGGCTGGTCTGGAAACGCTCCTCCCACGAGATCGAAAAGCGGCAGTCGCGTCCTTCGATCACCGGGACGAGCCGCTCGACGCCGTTGGTCCCGACGATGCCGCGGTTCATCACACTGGACACGATCCACTGCGCCGATTTGAGCCCCTTGCCGATCACTTCGGTGGCGACATCGAAATCGACATTGTCGCCGCAGGTGAACAGATCCACCGCCGCGTAGTCGTATTCCGGCCAGGCATGCACCGCGAAATGCGATTCGGAGATGACCACCACGCCGCTTACCCCCTGCGGCTTGAATTCATGGAAGTTCGATTCAATCACCGTCGCGCCGGATTTCTCCGCCGCGCGCAGAAAGATCTGCTCCATCAATTTCACATCGGCCAGTGTCTTCGGTTCGCAATCGTAAAACTCGACTGTCATGTGGCGGCCGAGGGCAAATCCGGGCGCGGCGCTCTCCTCCGGGCGCTGTCCCGCATTCGTAGGTTGGGTCATTTTAACTCGCACTCCTCCCGCATCAGCGCCGGCTCAAATCAACATTGGCCTGGCACTGTGACGTCAATTCTTCCCAGAACGCTCCCTGAGCCATCTGGCGCTTCATCATTCTCAGATTCGAACGCAGCAGCTCCTTCTTCTCCGCAAATCCCTTCAGATCGGCCGGCGTGCGCTTGACCAGAAGCGCCAGCTGCGGTCCGGTTTCGCCAGGAAGCACCTGCGAAACTTCATCCGGCGCAAGACGGATCGCCGCCAGCGCCGAGGGGATGAAATCCATCGGCGGCATCTGGCTGCCGAGGACGAACCCGAACTCCTTGAAGCTGCATCCCTTGAGCGCGTTGAACGCTTTGACCCGGGCCGGGCCTTCGGTGATCGGAGCCAGGGACTCCTCGGCCTTCTTCGCCGCTTCGTCGGCCAGGCGCATCGCCTCGGCGTTGCGGTAGTCCGCCGCGATTCGGGCGGAAACCTCGTTGAATTCGGCCGGACGCGGCACGAGCTTGTCCTTCGCAAATCCGACGAACACGCTCTCGCCGACCACGGCGGGGTTGGTCACCCAGTGGGTGTCGAACGCGGCGATCAGATTCTGCAGGAATTCGGGCGAGCTGATCTTGCCGACCGCGGGAGCGTCGAAATCGACCATTCCGGCGTCGACGACTTCCGCACCGGCCGCAGCAGCGACTTTGCGGAATGCATCGGTGCGCCCTTCGGCCGCTTCGCTGACCGCGTCGTAGGCGGCCCCGGCGAATTCATAGGCCGTGCGGGTGGCGATGTCGCGGCTGACCGCCTTGACGAATTCCGCCTTGACCTGCTTGCGGCAATCTTCGAATTTCTGGACCTTGCTGTCCTTGGTAAAGAGCTGCGGATTACCCGCATAGAATTTCTTCAATTCCGGCTCGGTGGCTTTGGCGTCGGCCTCTTTCACATACTTTGCGGCCGGGAATTCGACCAGAAGGGCGCCGATCTTGCCGCCGATCACGTATTCTTTGCGGTGGGCATCGAAGAAATCCTTCATCGCCTGCGGATCGTTCTTGACTTCCTTCAGGTAATCCTCCGCGGCGAACAGCGCGGCCTTGACGTCGTAGCGGACGTTGATCCGGCGGTAGAAGGTCTCGACCTCATTGTCGGTGACCATCGTATCGTCGCCGAGCTGGGCCTGGAGTTTGGTGATCAGCAGCATATTGCGAAGCGCGCCGACGAAGAGATCGTCGCTGCCGCCGTCACGGTACATCATGTTCTTGAATTCCTTGTACGCCTCGGGGCTGTACTTGCCGTCCTTCTGGAACGCCGGGAAGGCCTTCACGAAATCGACGATCTCCTTGTCGCTGACCGCAAGTCCGCGCTTGCGGGCCGCCGCCAGCAGGCAGTACTCCTGAAACGCCTCCTGGTAGCCGATCTCGCGCCCCATGCTGAGCCCGAGCAGCGAAAGCATGTAGTTCTCGCGAATCAGCGTATCAAGATCCTCGAAGCTCACCGCTTTCCCGTAAACCGTGCCGACTTTCTGGGAGCCGAAGACGCCGAACCCGTCGCAGCCGAACTGCCCCGGAGTCAGAAACCCCATGAACGACACGATGATCACGATCGTGAACGCGCCGAACAGCCAGCGGCTGTGCTTGTGGAACAGGTTGTTGAGTTTCTTGATAATCATCTTCGGGGTATCCTTTCCATTGATTTCCTGCGATATTTTTTATCGTTCATTCCGTAATCTTGATCTTGATCTGCGCGGGACGGATCTCCTTGACATCCAGCCCGTCGCCCCTGACGTAACAACCCGCCGAAACCTCGTAGATTCCGGGTTTGTCGATATGGCTGATGTCGAGGTAGGGCCGCACTTCGGCCGGAACCAGCGCCGCGACCGAACCGGAAAGCCCGCGCACGGTCACTTCCACCCGCGAAGGGCCGAGGAATTCCGTTTTGAGCGGCTTCCCGCCCGACTGGGTCAGCAACTGCACCGGCAGCGACTGGAAGGTCCGCTGCTCGTAATTCTTCTCCACATCGATCTGGCAGGTGACCTTTTCAGGCGAAATGGCGGTGCCGTTCGGCGCGTCGAGCCGGGCGACATATTCAAACCCCTCAGTCACGCTCTCGGAGAGCGGAACCGGCTGCGTCGAAACCGATTTCAGGTCGCGCACCAGCTGTTCCGGCCCGGTCACCCGCACCGTCGACGGGATGCAGCTCGCCAGCGAACTCTTGTAATCGGGCGACAGCCGGTTCGAAAACGTAACCCGCACCGGAACGTCGCGCGACATCCGCTGCTGGAGATTGAGCGCGATTTCCCCGGGATCGACGCCGATGACCCGGATTCCGAGCGGGGCGCGGAAGTTTTCCGTCTTCAGCGAAACCACATAAGGTTTCCCCGGAATGTAACGGTTGTAATCCACTTCGACCCGACCCCGCAGCAGCGAGGCCGAAACCGCCGCCTCGCGGTTGCTCTTGATCTCCAGGGTCACGAACTGCGGCTTGGGGTCCACATCCATCAGCTCCTGAGGGAGCACGATATCCACCGGCACGTTGTCCACCTTCTGCGGCGTGGAACGCACCTCGTTGTGCACGTAAAAATAGAGCAGCAGCGCAAAGAACAAGGCGATCATCTTGCGCCCGAAATCGCGCTTGATCAACAGGAGCAGACGGCGGAAAAGCGAACCGAACTGGTATTTTGCCATTTTACTTCTCCTCCTTCTTTCCGTCGCCGGAGGAGCCCTGGTGCCCGGCCTGCTCCTCGAGCATCTGGACGGTTTCAGCGAGGTCGGAGTCGTCCTGCTCAAGGATAATCAGTTTTTCAAGGTAATTGGCCAGTTCGTCCGGCGAAAGATCGCGGTGAAGCACGCCGCGGCAGGCGACGCTGATGGCCCCGGTCTCTTCGGAAATCACCACAGTCACGGCGTCGGTCTCCTCGGAGATCCCGAGCGAGGCGCGATGACGCGTTCCGAGGCGGATGGAGATGCTCTGCGAACGGGTCAGCGGCAGAATCGCCCGCGCCGCCACAATCCGGTCGTCGCGGATGATCACCGCCCCGTCGTGAAGCGGCGAATTCGGAAAGAAAATCGATTCGAGCACCATCGCGTTGACTTTGATGTCGAGCCGGACCGAGTCGTCGATCAGGTTCTGCATCCCGATCCGGCGTTCGATCACCATCAGCGCCCCGCATTTCCGGCGCGCCATATTGGTCGCGGCCGTCACGATTTCAGTGATCACCTCACGCCGCCGCTTGCCCTGAAAAAAGCTGAAACTGCCGAGCTGGGCGAACGCGCGCCGCAGCTCCGGCTGGAAGATGATCACCATCGCCGCCCCGAGCGTGCCCCAGATGCCGGTCAGCAGCCAGTTGATCACGTCGAGACGCAACTGCTTCGACAGCCAGGTCAGCACCAGGAGCAGGATCGTGATCCCGGCCAGCACCGACGCTCCGCGCGCGCTGCGCAGATAGTAAAGCGTCTTGTAGATCACCACCGTCAGGATGAAGACCTCCAGCGCCATTTTCAGGTATTCGACGATCACCGCATTCGGGATCGAAACAAGCGCGTCCAGCATGATCTCCGGTTCACCCCTTCAATAATCGCAAAATTCCCGTCTCCGCCATTCCTTCAGCGGAGTTTCTCCCATACCCGCAACGCATCGCCCACCTGCCGGACATCGTGCACGCGCAGAACCTCCACCTCGCGTTCCGCCAGATGGAGGGCCGCCGCCACCGTGCCGCCGAGCCGCCGCATCGGGTCCGGCTGGGCGAGAAAGCCGCCGAGAAACGATTTGCGCGACATCCCGGCAACCACCGGCCCGAGCTGATGCAATTCATCGATCCGGTGCAGGAGTTCCCAATCCTGCTCCGGCGTCTTGGCGAAGCCGAAATCGGGATCAACCCAGATCCGTTCCTCCGGAATTCCCGCGTCGAGCGCGGCGGCCTTCGCCCCCGCCAGTTCTTCGACCACGGTAGCCACCACATCATCGCCGTAATCATGAAATTCCGCATTCTTCATCGTCTGCGGAGTCCCGCGCGAGTGCGCGATGAGGAGCGCCGCATCGGAAGCCGCCACCACCGCCGCCATATCCGGCGAACAGCGCAGCATCGAAACGTCATTGACCAGGTCGACGCCGTATTCCAGCGCCGCCCTGACCACCGCCGATTTCCGCGTATCGAGCGAGAGAACCACCGAAGGACGGAGCTTCCGCAATTCGCGGATGACCGGAATCACCCGCTTGATCTCCTCTTCCGCCGGAATCATCGCCGAACCCGGCCGCGTCGATTCGCCGCCGATGTCGAGCAGGTCGGCACCGTCGTCAAGCAACGCCAGCGCACGGTTCAACGCCGTCGCCGGAGAAGACGCTTTCCCCTCGCTGAAGGAGTCGCCGGTCACGTTGACGATCCCCATCAGCAGCGGGCGGGTACGCTCATGCGTCATTTCATTGAGGCGGGACATGATTCTCTCCCGTGTTATTTCCGTTATTCTTCCGTCGTTTCTTCGCCGGACTCTTCCACGTCATCGGACTGCGAATCGGCGATCTCGTCGTCGGGCATGGGCGGAACGACTTCGGCCGCCTGCGCCAATACGCCGTCGGCCTGGTTCTCGACATCGTCCTCGACCGTGACGGCGGACTTCTCGACTTCCACTTCGACCAGGCGGGCCACGCCGGTGATCCGGTCGCCGCTGTTGAGGTTCATGATCCGAACCCCCTTCGAGGCGCGGCCGACCGTCCGGATCTCTCCGGCCGGAATCCGCACCAGCTGGCCGCGCTCGGTGGTCAGCAATATTTCGTCCTCATCGGTCATCTGGATCACCGAAAGCACGTGTTCGCCTTCGCGCAGTTTGATGTTGACCACGCCCTTCGCGCCGCGGTTGGTCTTGCGGTAGGTGCTGACGAACGAGCGCTTGCCCATGCCGCCGTCGGTGACGACCAGCACTTCGGGGCCGCTGCCGAAGACCGGCGCTTCGTCGTCGGTCTCGGACTCGCCTTCCGCCGGTTCGAGCTCTTCGCCCTCTTCACCGGTCAGTTCGTCTTCGGTATAGACGTGTTCGCGGATCACTTCCATGCTGACC
The DNA here is from genome assembly GCA_964435365.1 of uncultured Victivallis sp. Lineage (GTDB taxonomy): Bacteria > Verrucomicrobiota > Lentisphaeria > Victivallales > Victivallaceae > Victivallis. The sequence goes on from CAYSZM010000004.1 coordinate 7,682, forward strand.
ACGGCGTCGCCTTCGATCTTGAACCGCATGCCGGTCACACCGCGCGCCGTCCGGCCCATCGGCCGGATCTGGTCGTCGTCCTGGTCGAAGAGGCAGGCCATGCCAAGCCGGGTCGAGAGCAGGATTTCATCGCCGTTGGCGCTGATTCCGGCGCCGATCAGGTCGTCGTCCTCCTCGATCACCAGCGCACGCAACCCGGTGCGGCGCAGGTTCTTGAACAGTGCGAGCTCGCTCTTCTTGATATAGCCGTTGCGCGAGGCCATGACGATGTACTTGTTCGGATCGTCGAACTCGTCCGGCGAAACGGTCAGCATCGCGCAGATCTTTTCGCCCGGTTCGACCTTGATCATATTGACGATCGCACGGCCCTTGCCGGTGCGCGACCCTTCCGGAATCTCGTAGACGTTGAGCCAGTACATGAAGCCGCGGTCGGTGAAGAAGAAGATGAGGTCGTGGCTGTCGGCGTTGAACAGGTGCTCGACGTAGTCCTCCTCCTTCGTCTCCATGCCGATGATGCCCTTGCCGCCGCGGTGCTGCGTGCGGTAGGTGTCGGCCGGAACGCGCTTGATGTAACCGGTGTTCGAAACGGTGATCACGCAGCTGTGACGCGGAATCAGGTCGGCGATGTTGAGGTCCGAATCGTCGATGGTGATTTCCGAGCGGCGCGGATCGTTGTATTTGGTCTTGATCTCGACCAGCTCCTCACGGATCACGCCGAGCCGCATCTCACGGCTGGCCACCAGTTTGCGCAGGTAGTCGATCCGGACCTGAAGTTCATCGTATTCCGCCTGGACGACTTCGACGGCCAGCCCGGTCAGCTGGTGCAGCCGCATATCGAGGATCGCGTCCGCCTGGATCTGGGTGAAGGCGAAGCGGGCGATCAGGTTGGTCTGCGCATCCTGGCGGTTGCGCGAATCGCGAATGATCTGGACCACTTCGTCGATATTCGCCAGCGCCTTCAGCAACCCTTCCAGAATGTGGGAACGGGCTTCGGCTTTGTTGAGGTCGAAGATCGCGCGGCGGAGCACCACTTCGAGCCGATGGTCGATGTATGCCTGAAGCACCTGCGCGAGGTTCATCGTGCGCGGGCGGTTGTGATCGACCACCAGCATGGTGCAGCCGATCACGGTTTCGAGCTGGGTCTGGCTGTAAAGCTGGTTCAGGATCACGCTGCCCATCGCACCGCGCTTGACGCCGATTTCAATGCGGAGACCGACGCGCTTGCTGGAGACGTCGGTGATCGACGAAATGCCGTTGATCCGCTTGTCTTTGACCAGCTCGGCGATCTTCTCAACCAGCGTACCCTTGTTGATCGCGTAGGGAATTTCGGTGATGATGATCTGCTCGACGCCATCTTTTTCAATGACATCGGCCTTGGCGCGGATTCTGACGCTGCCGCGCCCGGTCTGGTAGAACTGGCGCAGCGAATAGCGGCCGCGGATGATCGCGCCGGTCGGGAAGTCCGGTCCGGGCAGGTGCTCCATCAGCTCATCGACGGTGGCCTTGGGGTTGTCGAGCAGGCAGACGGTGGCGTCGATCACCTCGCCGAGGTTGTGCGGGGGGATGCTGGTGGCCATGCCGACGCCGATGCCGGTGGTGCCGTTGACGAGAAGCTGCGGGAAGCGGGCCGGAAGAACCTCCGGCTCCTTCTCCGACTCGTCGAAGTTCGGCACCATGTTGACGGTGTCTTTTTCGATATCGAAGAGCATCTCTTCGGCGAGGCGCTCGAGGCGGCACTCGGTGTAGCGGCTGGCGGCGGCGGGGTCGCCGTCGATGTTGCCGAAGTTGCCCTGCCCCTCGATCAGGGGGGCGCGCATCGAGAAATCCTGGGCGAGGCGGACCAGTGCATCGTAGATCGCCGAGTCGCCGTGCGGGTGATACTTACCCATGACTTCGCCGACGACGCGGGCGCATTTGACGGTGGCGTGGGATTTGCCGAGGTTCAGCATTTTCATCGCGTAGAGAATACGGCGGTTCACCGGCTTCAGCCCGTCTCGCACATCCGGAATCGCCCGTCCCACGTTGACGCTCAGCGAATACTGCAGATAAGCGGTATGCATGATGTCTTCGATGTTGACGGGGATGTCCCTGTTCTCAAGGTCGCTCATAACTTCTTCCTGCTTCCGTATATGAAATTTGTTGCAATCACACCATAATCACCAAATGGAGTAATATACAGCGAAGCGTTCGGTTTGACAAGCGTTCCGTCTTGATTTCCAAAGAATATCCAAACATTTTTCGCGGCGCGACGCCGGGGACTCCCGAGGCGGTCGCGGAAACCGGAGTGAGGGAACCCATTGCGGCTGCGCCGACGATGCCGGCTCCGATTCGACGGAGAATCCCGGAGCCGTTTGAGCTCCGGGCATTGATACGCTGAGATGCGGACTCAGATTGCAATCCACCAGAAGACGCCGAATTTGTCGATCAAATTGGAGCAGCAGGGATTCCAGGGGCACGGTCCCAGCGGGTCGATCACCGTTCCGCCGTCGCGCAAGACATCATAGGCCCGGCGCACGGCCGCTTCGCTCCCCATTTCATAGACATTGAATGCCATGGTCTGCCAGACCGTTTTCGGGCCCGAAGCGCAAACGGCCGGCGCTTCGCTGACCGCCAGGAACAACTGTCCGTTCACAAAAAGTTCACAGTGGGCATAGGCCTTTTGCGACTCGTCCATGATTTTCAGGTGAATTTCCGCGCCGAAGGCCCGGCAGTACATTTCGACCGCCTCAATACTCCCTCTGACATATACTTGCGAACTGATTTTCATCGTACAGGGACTCCCGATTATAATAGTTTGTCCACCCGGAGCGTGGCCCCCCCGCCCGGTTGCCTTCTCCGGTGATCAAATCCCGGCGGTCCTCCGTCACGCCCCAGGTAGAATTGTGCATCGGCGCCAAAGGCCCGTTTCATCACCGGAGTCAGAGTTGCTATGTCGGATTCCTTGAACGACACGAATTCAAAAGGTTTCATCGATGTGTCCTGATCATTGAAACGAGCGGAAAAAGCGAAATCGAACTCGGTTCGTAACAAGAACGTACATCGGCAAGTCTCTTTCGTCAAATCCTGAACCGGATTCCGGCACGGGAATTCTGAAGAAATCGTCATGAACCATGCAACAGCCGCGAAGAGTCTGCGGGAATATGCGGAGGAGCCAATGTAGCTCCGATGACTTTTTCTCCTGCCGGACCGGCTTGAGCTCCGGCTTATTGCGACTTAAAAATAAACATCCGCAAGATCGCCCGGATTTCTTGACTTCCCGACCGATTTCATTCATACTTAATAGCAGAAAAATTGAAATCCGGAAAGGGAACGGAGATTTTCGTGGAACTGAATTTTACATTGGAAGCGGCTCATGGCAACTTATCGCGGGCATTGGCGGATGCGCTGAAGACTTCGCTCTTCCGGCAGCGGACCGCCTGCGGCGAACGGATGCCCTCCAACCGCGAGATCGCCGAGCATGCCGGAGTCAGCCAGGTGACGGCCCGGATGGCGGTGGGGCGGCTTTGCCGCGAAGGGGTGCTCGAAGCCCGTCCGGGCGTCGGCACCTTCGTGGCGGCGACGCCGGGCGAACTCTCCCTGCCGCACCAGATCGGACTCAGCCGGATCGGCGTGGTGCTTTCCCCGTGGGACTCGCGCGAGGAGGCGGCCTGGGATTCCCGGCAGATGTTCGGCGATATCATCGGCGCGCTTCATTCGGAATCGCGTCAGCTGCTGATCTTCACCTACGCCCAGTGGCTGCAATATGCCGACCGCAGCCCCGAAGCGCTGATCACCGAAAACGCGCTCGACACGCTGGTCTGGTTCTACAACGGTCCGCGCGAAACCGCGTTCATCGTCCGGCTCGAACAGCAGAAGTTCCGGCAGTTGATTTTCAACCGCCGCCAGCCCGGCGTCCGGGTTCCGGCAATCCTCCACGACGACACCGGAGTGATCGACGACATCGTCGGCCGCCTGGACGACGGGGAATTGGATTCCCTGCTGCTGCTTCTGGGCGATCCGGAAATTTCCCCGTATTGGGAACGCAAAACCGCCATGACCGCCGCCTTCTCCCGGCGCAACCGTACCCTTCGCCCGGAACAGGTGATCCAGCTGCCGGAGGCGCCCTTCCCGGACTGGGTGACGCGGATGCTTCCGCACGAAATCGAACAGGCCCGCGCCAAAGCGGTCGTGGACATGGTCGGCTGCGTCAACCTCTGGCCGCGATTCGCCCCCGCGCTCTCCGCTCCGCCGAAACTGATCAGCCTCTGCCCGATGGACCGGGAAAACGAAAATCCGGATTTTCATTACACCTATTACCAGCCGGCGCACAGTTATGCGATTTCCGGAATGCTGCGCGATTTCTTCGCCGGACGCGCCATTCCGGAACCGCTGCTGCTGCCGTTCCGACGCTGTGAAATTTGACAACATCCGGCATTTCCGGAAAAAAACAGAAAGGACGAATCATCATGAGAAACCAATGGAAATTCACCCTGATTGAATTGCTGGTCGTGATCGCCATCATCGCCATCCTCGCCTCGATGCTGCTGCCCGCGCTCAACAACGCCCGGGCGAGAAGCCAGGCGATCTCCTGCCGCAACAACCTCAAGGAGATCATGCTCGGAACCATCCTCTACGGCGGCGACAACAACGATTACATCGTCTTCCGGGACAATACCTCGCTGCAGGACCGCGTCATCATCCAGGGGAGATTGCGCGAAGGATATCTGAACGGCGCCAAAGTGTGGCGCTGTCCGGCGCACACCAAACCGTTTTCGCTCAACTGGACCGGCGTTCCCAACGACTGGAAGCCGTGGGAATTCAGTTACGCGGTCAACAACTATCTGGTCTCCGCCAGCAGCTCCAACAAGAACGCCGAGGGAGGCACCGCACCCTACCGGTTCGGCCAGATCAAGCACCCCACCCGGCAGATCGTCTGGACCGACGGCAACGCACAGTCTTTCTGGTGGACTTCCAGTGATATTTCCGACGAAATTCCGGGCGAATACAAAGTCAGCCCCAGCGGAAAAATCACCGTGGTCAGCTACCGTCACCCCGGCATGTACTGCAACATCGGCTGGGCCGACGGCCACGCCGGAGACATGCGCTACAACCAGCCCGGCTGGTGGGAGATGATTCAGCCGCAAAATCCGCGCAAGACCAATTTCTGAGGAGTTTTCGATGTCGTTCTCCAAGATTCTCTCCGTCTCCGCCTGCCTGGCGGCCTTCGCCCTGTACGGAAACGACCTCGTCCGCGAGGTTGACAATACGCCGCAGGTCGTCGCCAACGCCTGCCGGGAGCGGCAGTGCCTCAACGGACTCTGGCGGTTCCGTCCGCTCGGCGCGGCGGAACAGGTTTCCGACACGGCTCCGCCCGCCGGATCGGGATGGGGATACTTCAAAGTTCCCGGCGTCTGGCCGCAGGGAGAGGGAAACACCAACTCCTTCCAGCCGCTGCTGCCGGAGGGCGGCATGAAGGGAGCGAAGGATTGGCACACCGCCTGGTATCGGCGCAACATCACCGTTCCCGCCTCGGCGGCGGAAAAAAAGATCATTCTGGACATCGAACTCATTCAGACCCGCGGCGCCGTCTATGTCGATGGGCGGAAGGCCGGGGAAATCGTCTTTCCCGGAGGGACGCTCGACCTTACCCCGTTCATCCGCCCCGGCAAACCTCAGGCGCTTGACATCCGGCTCTCCGCCGTTCCGCTTGCCGAGGACCATTTCGTGGCGATGGACGGCAACAACATCACCAAAGTGGCGGCCTCGGTCAAGAACAAGGGAATCACCGGCGACGTCTTTCTCCACATCGTCCCGGAAGAGCGGGTGGAGGATGTTCACTTCATCACCGGCGTGCGCGACAAAACCATCACCTTCGACTGCGGCCTCGCCAATTTGAAAGGCGGCGGCTATTCGCTCGAGGCGGAGATATTCGACCGGAACGGCAAGCCGGCCAGGAAATTCGTCAGCCCGAAATTCTCGGCGAGCGCTCTCAAAGACGGACGGTTCCAGTTCAGCGCCGCCTGGAGCGACCCCGAGCTCTGGGACCTCGACACCCCGCAGAATCGCTACACCGGCGTCCTGACGCTGGCTCAAAACGGAAAACCGGTCGACATCACCCTTCCCGAAGGATTCGGATTCCGGGAATTCCGGGTCGACGGGCAGAACTACACGCTCAACGGCACGGTCATTCACCTGCGCGCCTACCACCTGCCCAACTACAGCGCGAACTGGATGTCGGACAAGGCTTCGAAGGAGAGATCCGCCGAAGCGTTCCGGCGGCTGCGGGAGCTGGGGTTCAACTTCTCCATCAGCCGGAACTACAATTTCGCCGAGGGCGAGGCAAACTATCTGCGCGGCACCTGCGAGGCCGCCGATGAAATCGGTTATCTCCACAGCATCTCACTGCCGCATCCGTGGCAGTTCGACCCGCCGGTGCGGGAAAACTCCGACGCGTTCGCCCGGATGGCCGGGTACCTGATCCGCAAATTCCAGAACCACCCCTCGGTCATCCTCTGGGTCACCAACCACAACCGCGGCGGCGCCTGGGGAGACCAGAATCCGCTGCGGATCGGCGGAGAATACAAACGCGCCGACAGCGCAGGCGAAATTGAAGTCAAGGAGAAGTCGCGCAACGATTTTCTCGCCGCGCAGAAACGGGTCGCCGCGATCGATCCGAGCCGCCCGGTCTACAGCCACGCCTCCGGCAGTCTCGGCGGACAATATTCCCTCAATATGTACCTGAACTGGGCCCCGAAACAGGAACGCAACGACTGGCTGGAAGACTTCAACAGGAACGGCAAATATCCGTTGAGCATCGTCGAATGGGGATTGCCGCACATCGCCAGTTTCTCCAGCTACCGCTGGCCCAAGTTCATCTGGGCGGCCAAAGACGTCATGACCGTCTGGGACACCGAGTACCTGGCCGCCGAATACGGCGACGAAACCGCGCGCTGGACGCCGGAACGGGAAGAACTGCTCGACCTCCTGATCCGCAACGGCAATCAGCCGACCTCCTGGAATCCGCTCTCCCGGCTGGCCGGGCGGCTGCCCGGCGTGGTCCGCCTCCAGGCCGATTACTACGACCAGAACCTGCGGGATATGCGCGCCTGGAACATCGGAATGCTGCTGCCGTGGGACGATTACGCCTTCTGGAAATCCAACCCCGGCGACTTCAAGCCGGTGGAGAATCCCGGCCGCTGGAACAACCTCAACGCGCCCGGACTGGTCCCCGACTTCTTCAACTGGGGCGACTACGTTCTCTCCGCCCACCGCGACGCCTTCTCCCTGAGCCCGATCGGCGAGGTCATCAAACGCTGGAACCAGCCCTTGATCGCCTGGATCGGCGGCGAAACCGTGTTCACCACCCGCGAACACGTCTATCTCCCCGGCGCGACGGTGAAAAAGCAGCTGGTGATTCTCAATGACCGCCGGGTTCCGGTCGAGTGCGAGTATACGGTCCGCCTGGAAGACGCCGAAACTCCGGCGGTGAACGGAACGGTGAGAATCGAACCGGGCAAACGCGCGCTGGTTCCCTTCGAAATCCGGCTCCCCGAAACGTTCCGCTCCGGCGGCCGCGAGCTCGAAGCGGAATTCCGCTTCAAAGGCGAACAGGTCGAGGAGACGACCCGCCACGCCTTCCGCCTCGACGTCACCGAACCCGCCGCGCCGAAGGCGAAGGAGGCGGTCACGCTCTACGACCCGAAGGGATTGACCGCGAAACTGCTCGACAAACTGGGCGTCCGTTACCGCAAGGTCGGGGTCGATGCCGATTTCGGCAAATTCAAAACCGTGGTGATCGGACGGGAGGCGCTGACCGCCGACGGGAAGCTCCCCGATCTCGACGCGGTGCGCGGCGGACTCAACGTGCTGGTCTTCGAGCAGCCGACCCGGGCGATGGAGCGGCTGGGGTTCCGCATCAACGAACACGGACTGCGGCGGCTGTTCCCGCGCGTCCCCGGCCACCCCGCGCTCGCCGGACTCTCCCCGGACCTCTTCGCCGACTGGCGGGGCGAGGCGACGCTGCTGCCCCCCTACCTCGATTACAACCAGTTCTTCTGCCCGGAATGGCAGTGGTGCGGATTCAAGAACACCCGCGTCTGGCGCTGCCGCAACCGCGGCACGCTGGCCAACGTCCTGCTTGAGAAGCCGCCGGTGGGCGATTTCACCCCGATTCTGGACGGCGGGTTCGCGCTTCAGTATGCGCCGCTGCTGGAATACCGGGAGGGAAAAGGCCGCATCCTCTTCTGTCAGGTCGAAGTGACCGGCCGCAGCGGGAGCGATCCGGCGGCGGAGCGGCTGGCGGCCAATTTGCTCGACTACATCCGGACGGCGCCGCCGGTTTCCGGAAAACGGTTCGCCGTTCTCGCCGGAGCGGAATTCAAAGCCATGCTCGGCTCCCTCCACTTGAGCGGAGAGACGGCCGACCCCGCCGCCGCCGACCTCATCGTCGCCGGGCCCGGAGCTGCCGCCTACCCCGATCTCTCGAAGGAGGTCGCCGGAGGCAAAACGCTGCTCGCCTTCGGACTTTCCGCCGCGGAGCTGAAGCGCCTGCTGCCGGAACTCCCGGCGGAAGATTGCAAAAACCGGCCTTCGCTCCCGGCCCGGTTCGACCACCCGCTGTTCGCCGGTATTTCCGACCTCGACACCTATTTCCAGACCCGTCTCGACTATGCGACGGTCGACGGAAAGGAGCTGGCGGCGGTTCCGGTCGGGAAAGGCGTCTGCGTGACGGTCGGCGTCACCCCCGGAATGCTCGATTACAATGCGCTCTTCCGGCTGCGTTCCAGCTATCGCCGCCGCCTCTTCCTCGTTGCGCAGCTGCTGCGGAACGGCGGGATCGCCGCGGCGTCTCCGTTGCTCGAGCGTTTCAAATCCGCCCCGGCGGCGACTCCCTGGCTCGACAGCTTCTATGTGCAGCAGCCGATCGCGGGCGACGATCCCTACCGGTACTATCATTGGTAGAGGCGGTTGCAATTGTCCGCTTTTTTCCCGCCTCCGGCTTGTTTTCTATCAAGTTTCGTGATATAATAAATAAAACGAAACAGAGCAGACGGAGGCGATGCGATGAACCTGATCACGATTCCGCCGGGGTTGGAGACGGAGAGCTTTGTGCTCGAACCCGGCGCGCTGCGGGATGTACCGGAGATTTTGCGCAGACACTGGGGCGCGCACCCGAAGGCGTGGCTGGTGGCGGACGACAACACCTGGGAAGCCGCCGGGGAAGAGCTCGCCGCCATTCTCCGGAAGGCGGGAATCGAAGTATTGCCCCCCTTCCGGTTCCCCGGCAAACCGGTGATCCACGCCGCGGTGGAACATGTCGATGAACTGCTTGCCGTCTTCCCGGCGGATTGCGTTCCGCTCGCCGTGGGCAGCGGGACGATCAACGACCTGGTCAAGCGCGCTTCCGGCCTCAAGAAGGTCCGCTACTGTTGCATTCCGACCGCGCCGTCGGTGGACGGCTACACCTCGTCCGGCGCGGCGCTGAACTCGGAGGGGCTCAAGAAGACCCTGTCTTGTCCCGCGCCGCTGGCGATCGCGGCGGATTCCCGTGTTCTCGACGGCGCGCCGCCGGAGATGTTCGCCGCCGGATACGCCGACCTGATGGCGAAAATTCCGGCCGGAGCCGACTGGATCGTCGTCGACCAGCTCGGGATGGAACCGATCCGCGCCGATGTCTGGGAGCTGGTCCAGACGCCGCTTCGCGACAATCTCTCGGACCCCGCCGACGTGAAGCGGGTGTTCATGGGGCTGGCGGCGACCGGATACGCGATGCAGCTCTACCGCGAGTCCCGTCCGGCATCCGGCGCGGAACACCTGATGAGCCACATCTGGGAGATGGAGGATCTGAAATTCCGGGGAGAGGTGGTTTCGCACGGCTTCAAGGTCTCGGTCGGCACCGTCGCCGCCACGGCGCTCTTCGAAGCGCTCTTCTCGCTGTCGGAACAGGAGGCGCGGCGCTACGCCGAGCCGGGCCTCTCCCGCGCCGCCCGCGAAGCCGAGGTCGACGCCCTGCTGATTCGCGGCTGTTACGGAGCCGAGGCGAAGAAAATCGCCCTCGACAAGTTCCTCGAAGGCGAGGCGCTCCGGGAACGGCGCGAACTCCTCTACCGCAACTGGGATGCATTGCAGGAACGGCTCCGCCGACAGCTCTATCCGCTCGCCGAACTCAAGGCGATGCTGAAAAAGGCGCACTGCCCGACGACTCCGGCCGAAATCGGCCTTGAGAGCGGCCAGTTCGTCCACGGCGTCGCGGCGGCGCAGCTGATCCGCAAACGCTACACGATCCTCGACGTCGTTTACGAGCTGGGGCTGTCGAAGGCGCTGCTCTCCTGCCTCTGAGGAGTCACTGCTTCGAATCCGGCTCCGGCGGGGTGTACGGCTCCAGGTGGATCACCACGTCGGTGATATTCAGCTCGGACTCCTCCAGCGCGCGCCGCACCCGGTGCGTGAGGGCGTGGCCGTCGCGGACGGACATCTCCGGGTCGACCTTGACATGGAGGTCGGCGAGGACCGAGCTGCCCGCATTGCGGGTCCGGATCGCGTGGACGGCCATGACGCCTTCCACACCGATGGCGATTTCGTAAATCCGCTCCTCCGCCTCCTGCGAAACGCCGGAGTCGCACAGCTCGCGCAACGTGGGCAGCGTGATCCGCCACGCCGCATGAAGGATGAAGAAGGAGACCAGGATCGCCCCCAGCTGGTCCACCCAATGCAAGTCCGGGAAGAAGTAGGCCACCGCAATGGCGATCGCCGCCGGAATCGAGCTGATCGCGTCGCTGCGGTGATGCCAGGCGTTCGCCTCGGTCGCCTTGGACCTGACGGCCCGGGCCACCTTGCGGGTCCAGCGGAACAGCCACTCCTTGGAGACGATGGAAATCAGCGCGATCAGCAGCGCGTCGATGCCGGGCTGACGTTCCAGCCCGATCCGCAGCGAATTGACCGCATCCCAGATCAGCCCCGCCGCAACGGCGGCCAGCGCCAGCCCGATGAAGGCGGAAATCAGCGTCTCGATCCGCCCGTGGCCGTAGGGGTGGCACCGGTCCGGCGGCGCCGACCAGAATTTGACGCCGAGGATGATCGCAAAATCGGTGACCAGGTCGGAGAGGCTGTGCACCGCGTCGGCGAGCAGCGCCTGACTGTGGAACACGATGCCGCCGAATGCTTTCAACCCCACCAGCAGCAGATTGACGAACATCCCCCATAAGGTGACGCGGCGGATTTCTTTGACAATGGATTCGGGGGTCCCGAAGTCGGGGCCGGAAATGCGCGGCAAAGCCATACTGAACCTTCTCTTTCTCCCTGGGGCGTGCGGATATATTTCATATTCGTAGTAGTCCCACGGAAAGCAAGGTTCCCGCTGCCGTTCGGCCCGGCCGGCAGATCCGGCCTGTCTAACACAACTTATTTACAATAACACTGGTTTCCTCTTTTGTCAAATCAGAAGTAAGCCAGTTGAGCTCGGGCCAGTATTTCGCACCGGTGTTGGATTGTGCAAGTCCCGGCGTACTGCGGCCTTCCAGCACGTAGCGGGTCAGTAGTTTGGTCAGCGCCTCCACGACGTCGGGATGCTCCCCGCAGCAGTTCTCGCGCTCGGAGATATCGCAGGAGAGGTCGTAGAGCTGAATTAGCGGCGACCCCTCCGGCTCCTCTCCCGGCACGGGGTAGCTCCAGCCGCCTGAACCGGGGCACAGTTCGAGCTTCCACCTCCCCTGCCGGATGGAGAAGTTGCCGAAAACAGAGTGATGCACCGTCGCCTCCCGCAGCGGCTTGTCGAGCGGGCGTTTCAACCACACCGGCAGGTTGCTGACGCTGTCCTCCCCGGCGTTGTACGGCAGCGTTTCGCCGAGGATTTCGCAGCAGGTCGCCATCAGGTCGGCAAGGCAGACCGTCTCCGCAGAAACCGTTCCGGCGGGAATCCGCTCCGGCCAGCGGACCAGGAACGGGATGCGGTGCCCGCCCTCGTAGATGTCCGCCTTGTGGCCGCGGAACACGTAGCTCGGGTTGTGACCGAACTTCTTCAGTTCCTCGAATCCGGCGTTGGGCGAACAGCCGTTGTCGCTGGTGAACACGAGAACGGTATTTTCGGCGACGCCGTTCGCCTCGAGGGTCTCCATGATGCGGCCGACGCACCAGTCCACCATCAGGCAGAAATCGCCGTATTCGTTGGTGCCCGATTTGCCGGTGAACTCCTCCGGCAGAATCGGCGTATGCGGCGAAGGCAGCGGGAAATAGAGGAAGAACGGCTCCCCGGACTTCGCCTGTTCCTCGATGTACCGGCAGGAGCGTTCGGTCAGCTCCGGCGTGACCCGTTCGTGCCGGAAATGCGGGGCCTGCGGCCCGCGGCGGCAGAGTCCTTTCGGGGTGTCGTCGCCGGGGAATTCACGGTCGGGGAGCTCGGTCGCCCGATTGTTCTCCCAGTAGACATAGGGGGCCATGTCCAGCGAGCCGCTGATCCCGTAAAAATAGTCGAAGCCATAGGAGCACGGGCCGTTGCGCAGCGGGCGGCTGAAATCGACGTCGGGATATGCGCCGCGGGGCCATTCGCCGAACGCCTCGTGGGTGATCCACTCCCCGTTTTTGAGCGGCATATCCATGCCGAGGTGCCATTTGCCGATGCAGGCGGTGCGGTAGCCGTGCTCCTTGAGATACGTCGCGACGGTCATCCGGCCGGGTTCGATCAGGTGCGGCGAATAGCCGTGCAACACGCCGTATTTCAGCTCCGAGCGCCAGTTGTAGCGTCCGGTGAGAATGCTGTAACGCGACGGCGTGCAGACCGCCGAACTGGAGTGGGCGTCGGTGAACGCCATCCCCTCCGCCGCCAGCCGGTCGAGGTTCGGAGTGCGGAATCCGCAGTTCCCGTTGAGGCAGGAGAGATCGCCATACCCCATGTCGTCCGCCAGAATGTAAACGAAATTCGGTCGATTCATCGCATCGCCTCCTTCCGGTCCGCCGTGCAGGGCGGCCACTGTTCTTTCGCGCCATACGCTTTTTGCAGCGTACTCCAGTAGATTTTTCCTTTGTGGAGCAGCCCCTTGGGCGTGTCGCGCTCAAGACGGTCAAGCTTCCGGTCGCCGGGAACATCGGTTTCGGCGGAATACTGGAGCGTGAATTCGAGCAATCGCTGCAACAGCTCGAAGCGGATCGCCGCATACTGCGGATCGTTCCAGCGGTTTTCCGTTTCGCCGGGATCGGTCCGGTGGTCGTACAGCTCCCCTTCGGCCTGCCCGGTCTGGCAGACCAGGCGGAATTCGCGGGTCCGGATCGAGGAGAGACGGGCCGGTTCGCGGTCGAAATTCTGCCATTCGCAGAATACCGCGTCCCGGTCGCATTCGCCCTTCTCCACGGCGGCGAGCGACATTCCGTCCCGGCCTTCCGGCAGGGGGACGTCGCAGAGTTCGCACAGCGTCGGGTAAAGATCGACCGATTCGACCAGCCGGTCGCAGGTCACGCCCGCGGGGCCGCCCGGCCATTTGAGCAGGAACGGAATTTTCTGGATCGAGTCGAACAAACCGAAATTCTTGTGGAAAAGTCCGTGCTCCCCGGCGAAATCGCCGTGGTCGGCGGTGTAGAAGACGATCGTGTTTTCCAGTTCCCCGACCGATTCCAGATAGTCTAGAACGCCGCCGATCTCCTGATCGATGGCGCTGATGAGTCCGTAATAGCTGGCGATGCAGCGGCGCAGCCGGGCCTCGGTCGAAGCCAGCGGATACTCGCACCCGGCGTTCAGTTTGTCGGCCATGAATCCCGGATGCCCGGCGAACCGGTTCTTGAGCCAGTCGAACGCACTGTCGGGAAGCGTGAGGCGGTCGGGGTCGTACAGGTCGTAGAATTCCCGGGCGGGGGCGATCGGCGCATGCGGACGCTGAAAACTCATATGGAGGAAGAACGGCCGGCTTTCATCGCGATTCTCCAGGAATTTCAGCGTCTCCCGCCCGGTGTAACGCTCGATGGAGTGTTCATAGGGCAACCGGGAAGGACCGCTGCCGTCGTCCATATACTCCTGCCCCGGCTTGGCCGAGCCCTCCTCGTAACCGTCGGCGAGTCCGCGGTCGGTGAGATACTGGAAATAATGGGTGGTTTCCGGCCGGGTGCGGAGGGCGTCGCAGAGATCGGTGTAGCGGATGTGCTCGAACCCGTCCGCATCCCAGCGGCGGACCATATGGCTTTTGCCGATCAGCGCGGTCTGGTAGCCGTAGCGCCGGAACAGGCAGCCGAGCGTATCCGGATTCGGCTTCGAATACTCGGCGTGGTTGTTCCCGAACATGCGGTGCGTATGCATATACTGCCCGGTCATGAAACAGATGCGGGAGGGCGAGCAGATCGGGTTGTTGGCGAACCCGTTGGAAAAATTGACCCCGCCCGCGGCGATCCGGTCGAGGGCGGGAGTCTTGACATCGGGATTCCCGGCATAGCCGGTGCAATTGGCGTTGTGCTGGTCGCTCATCAGCCAGAGCACGTTCGGGCGCTTTCTCATATTCGGAGTCATCCTTTCTGACAGGGGTTTCCGTTCCGGTTCAGCCCAGTTGCCCGGAGAGCGCGGCGGCGGCGGCGGCGACCGCGCGACCGACCCGGTCGATCTCTTCCGGTGCGATGGTCAGGATATTGCCGCCGAGCCCCAGCATCCCCACCGTCCGCCCGCGGCAGATCACGGGCGCGGCGTAACGGAGGAAGTTGCCGGAGTGGTCCAGCGCATAGCCGTGTTCGCGGTAGAAGTCCAGCTTCTCCCGATAAGCGGCACTTGCGGCGAACTCCCGGTGCTCCTCGCGAATTTCCGGGTCGAGCCCGGGATCGGCCAGGAGAATCCACCCCCACGGCGTGGAGAGATAATCCCGCGACACGTTGCCGACCGGCTGCATGCCCAGGGAATTCTCCTGCATATCCTTGGCCGCCACCCGGGTGTATTTGCCGTCCCAGTAAAACAGGATCGCGGTGTTGTGCGCGGCCTGGCTGAGCGCCTTGACCGTGCCGGCGCCGAACCGCTCCAGCGCCTTGAGGATCGGGCCGCCGCCGCCCAGCAGATGGCAGCGGGCCCCGGCGGCGTAGAGTCCGCTCTCCTCCTTGCGCAGGTAATTCCGGGCGCAGAGCACCTTGAGCAGCCGGTTCAAACTCGCCTTGGGAATTCCGCACTGCTGTTCGAGCGTGCTGAAACTCACCGGCCCCTCGCCGCACAAAATCCATTCGATCAGGTCGAGCCCGCGTTCCAGCGCCGGAGCTCCCGCACTCTCTTTTTGTTCCATATATGACACCTCGGTTCTTTATTTGATACTACTTTACACGATCCCTCCGCCATTGTCAAGCGGCTTCGGTGATTTCGTTCAAAAAAAGAGGGGGAGCCCGCCGTTTGCGGCGTCTCCCCCGATTCCCCTTGGGTCATGAAACGGAAAGGATATACTCGCCGGGGGCGAGCGTCAGGACGCCGTTCGCGACGGCGACGGCAACGCCGGTCCGGGCATGCTTTGCCGCCGTCACCCGGAATGCCTTCAGCTGAAAGGGGATGGGCTCCTCTTTCAGAATCGATACCGGCGGCTCCTTGAGGCAGTTGACGTAGCGGTTGGCCATGCAGCGATAGGCTTTGCCGCGGCCGGGCGCGCTGATGTACTGCTGATTCGGGAAAAGGACCAGCCGCCAGGTGCCGCCTTCGAGTTTCTCCATATGGAAAAAACCGTTCCCGCCGCAGGAAGCCCAGCGCGAATCGCCGCGGCCGGAGACCAGTTCCAGTTTCCCCGCATCTCCGAGCGGAAGGTCGTTACTGGCGGAGTAGCGGAACACCGCGTCGTTCCGGAAGTAGACGAAATCGTCTTTGCGTTCGATCGCATAATCGCTGCCGCGCCAGGCGTTCTCCTCCATCTCGATCGCGTCGCCGGGGTTGTGGTTGCGGAAAATCTCACCGGCGGAAGCGAATCCGGCGGCGCGCGAGGGGGTGTGCCCGATGCTGAGAAAGTGGACCAGCCAGCCGGGATTCCACGCCGCCACCGCCGCCGGGGTGTAGGTGAAGTAGGCGGCGATCTGGACATCATGCCGGGCGTACATCGCCGCGATCGCCGCCAGCGGGTAGCCGTTCAGCGTGGCGGTAGCGTCGAATTCGTAGGAGACCTTGGCGATTTTGCCGAACTCAACCTCTCCGAACCTCCGGAACCACTCCACCGCCAGCGCGAGATGGTTGGCCGAATCGGTGTTCTCGGCGTCGAATGCGTTGACGTTGAGGTAGGTGCCGATCGAATAGGCGTCGATCCCGGCGGCTTCGAAAGTCGTTTGCAGGTCGACCGGCGGAATTCCGTTGTAGCAGGGGAACTGGGCGCGAATCACCCGGTCTCCGAAGTATTTGTCGAGAATGGGGAACAAACTGTCGAAGTAATGCCTTACCACGGCGGCGCGGAACAGCGAAAAACAGCGTTCCTCGTCGGGCTCCTCCGGGTGCGCGGCGCGGAACTCCTCCCAGACGGCGACCAGCTTGAGCCGCTGCGCGCCGCGGGAGAGGGTGGCGGCCCCCAT
Organism: uncultured Victivallis sp.; assembly: GCA_964435365.1. Classification (GTDB taxonomy): domain Bacteria; phylum Verrucomicrobiota; class Lentisphaeria; order Victivallales; family Victivallaceae; genus Victivallis. The sequence goes on from CAYSZM010000004.1 coordinate 24,152, forward strand.
GTTGTTCAACGTGATTTCGCAATCTCTTTCCAACTGCCATTTTTCGGGGTAGCGCGGTTCGTTGAAGAGTTCGAATACCACCAGGTTGGAATACTCGTCCAGCCGTTTGCCGGAGAAGGCGTTGCGGCGGGCGAGCAATCCTTCGAGGTAGATCTGCTGGCAGCGGATCGCGTCGGGGTCCCAGAGCATCGAGTCGCAGGAGTAGAAATTGGAAAATCCGAAATCGTCCCGCGCATCGGCGAACCAGTAGGCGTACCAGGTCTCCTGCAAGACTTGATTTTTCACCGTATTCCACCAGACGGTGGGCGAGAGCATCAGGAAGATATCGTTCTTCGCACACTGCTCGACCAGATAGTCGAACACCCTGAGGTTGTGATTCTCAACGATGTTGCCGTCGCGGTCGGTGATTTCGCGGTCGTAGATGTGCATCCGCACCAAATCGACGCCCAGCAGTTTGAAGTGGCGGATGTCTTCGTCGATCGCGGAAAAATGGTCCTTGCCCAGCTCGGCGATGTTGTAATAATTGTGGTTGAAGGGCGCGTAATAGTTGACGCCCCACAGCTTCACCTTGCGTCCGTCGCGGTCGTAAATAACCCCGTCCTTCACCTGAAACGGCGGTGTGAATTTCATTTGAGGATTCCTTTTTATTGCTGAATTCCGGCGACGCAGCGGCTGCGGGCCAGTTTTCGGGAGACGCCGCCGTCGAGCGCCATGGTTTGACCGGTGAGAAACGATGCGGCGTCCGAGGCGAGGAACGCCGCGAATTCGCCGACGTCGCCGACTTTGCCGATCCGGCCGACCGGAATGTCTTCGGCGACCTCGTCGCGGTCGAAGCCCGGAACGGCGGCCATGCGCTCCACCTCGATGTAGCCGGGCGCGATGTTGTTGACGCGGATCTTGAACGGCCCCGCCTCCAGCGCCAGCTGCCCGGTCAGCGCGTGAATCGCCCCCTTGCTCATCGCATAGAGGCTGCGCCCTTTGACCGAGGTGTCCTGCTGGACGGAGCCGATGTTGATGATGCTGCCGCCCGCCGGATTCCGCCGCATCAGCGCGATTTCGCGGAGGCAGCAGAACAGCGTGCCCTTGATATTGATGTCGCTCAAGCGGTAATAGAGCGCCGGGTCGATGGAGTCGAACGGCACGAAGCCGGGGTCCCACCCCGCGTTGTTGACGGCGATGTCGAGGCCGTTCCAGAGACGTTCGGCCTCGGCGAACAGGGCGTCAAGCTCCCGGTCGTCGGCGAGGTCGGCGCGAAAGAGAAAGGCGCTGCGCCCCATGCGCCGGATTTCGTCGCGCAGCGTCTCCGCCTCCGCCGGGTCGGAGCGGTAGTGGAGCAGCACATCGGCGCCCGCTCCGGCCAGCGCGAGAGCGACGCCGCGGCCGATTCCCTTCGCCGCGCCGGTCACCAGCGCACGTTTGCCGGTCAATGTGGTCACAATTTCCATCCGAACAATTCTCCCAGATTCCGGTAGTGAAGGTCGAACAGCGTGTCGTTCAGCGTGTCGGCGCGGTGTCCGGGGCGGCGGCAGTAATCCGAGGCGATGAGTCCGCGCCGCTTCAGGATTTTCTTCTCATAACAGATGATCATCTCGACGTCCTGCCGGATATGGTTGAGCATGGCGTTGAGTTTCTCGTGGACCGCCAGCGCCGCGTCGAGGTCGCCGCACCGCACGTCATCGTAAATCTTGCGGTAGACGTCGAACATCGACGGGCCGGGCATGACGCCGACCGCGCCGCGCATCATCCCCTCGATCATCTGGAATCCGGCATTGCCGACGAAAATCTCCCCGTTCCCTTCGAGCAGTTCGAGCAGCCGGGAAATATAGGCCCCCGGCGGTTTGCATTCGATCTTGTAGTAGCGCAAATTCGGATTGCGTTTGCCGATTCCGGCCAGCGTCTCGGGCGGAATCCCCACGCCGGTCTGCTCGGGGGCGTATTGCAGCATCACCGGGATGTTCACCGCGCGGCAGACCGCCTCAATGTGGCAGGTCAGCTCCGCGCCGCCCGGCTTGAGGAAGAAGGGCGGCAGCACCATCATGCAGTCGGCTCCGGCCGCTTCGATCCGCTTCGCCCATTTGACCGCGACTTCGGTGGAGTGGCGGGTGTTCGAAACGATCGCCGGGGCGGAATTGGCGTGGCAGAGTTCGACGGTGAGGTCGATCAGCTTCTCCTCCTCTTCGCGGTCGAGCTTGTAGTACTCTCCGGCGATGCCGAAGAGCGCCAGCGCATGCGCGCCGCCCCGCAGCATGGCGCGGCAGCAGTTGCGGTAGTTCGCGTAATCGAACTCGCCGCGGTCGTCGAACACCGCCGGGGCGATCGGGCAGATTCCCTTGATTTTCATCATATTCCTCACAGATAGTTGAAGTCGCAGCCTTCGTCGGCCTGCATGACGTTGTCGATGTAGTGGCGGACGAAACCGCGTTCGAACTTCTCCTTGGGCTCGAACGCCGTTCCCTCCAGCCGGGCGGAGAGTTCGGCGGCGGAGAGTTCGACTTCGAGGATTCCCGCCTCCACATCGAGGCGGACGATGTCGCCGTCGCGCAGCGCGCCGAGCGGACCGCCCGCCGCCGCCTCCGGGCAGCAGTGGAGCACGACGGTACCGAACGCGCCGCCCGACATGCGGGCGTCGGTGATCCGCACATAATCCTTGATTCCGCGCTTGTAAAGTTTGGGCGGAATCGGCAGGTAATTCCCGAACTCCGGCATCCCCGGCGCGCCCTTGGGGCCGTAACCGCGCAGGATCACCGCCTTGTCCTCATCCATGTCGGAATGCTCGTCGAGCAGATACGCCTCCGCCGCGGCGAGCGTGTCGAACACCCGCGCCTCGCCGCGAAACGTCATGATCGAGGCGGCGGAACGCTTGATCACCGCCCCCCTCGGCGCGAGATTGCCGTGCAACACCGCGATTCCGCCGCTGGGGGCGAGCGGCGCGTCGAGAGCCGCGATCGCGCTGCGGTGATAGGGTCTGTCGCGCTCGGCGAGGTTTTCGCCGAGTGTCCGCCCGGTGACGGTAAGGACACCGGTGTGGAGCCGCGGCTCGAGCTCCTTCATCAGCGCGGCGACGCCGCCCGCCTGGTGGAATTCGATTCCCACCGATCCGGTGCCGGAGGGTTTGACGTTGACGAGAAGCGGCGTTTTTTCGCTGATTTCCTGAAACAGCGAAAGCGGCAGTTCGATTCCGGCCCGCCGCGCGATCGCAGTGAGGTGGATCAGGAGGTTGGTCGAGCCGCCGGAGGCCATGAGGACGGTGATGCAGTTCTCCAGCGCGTCGAGCGTCAGGATGTCGCGCACCCGGATGTTCCGCTCGACCAGCGTCACGATCTGCCGCCCGGACTCCTCGGCGAACCTCAGTTTCTCCGCCGAAACCGCCGGGGCGGAGGCCGATCCCGGCAGCGCCAGCCCGAGCGACTCGGTCGCGGTCTGCATGCTGTTGGCGGTGCCCATGATCGGGCAGGCTCCGGCGCTGCCGTAGAGACAGCCTTCGACGTTGTGAAGTTCTTCCGCGTCGATCTCCCCGGCGAGGTGGCGGGTCCAGAGCTTGAAACTGTCGGTGCCGCAGACGAGCGGTTCCCCCTTGTAACTGCCGGGCAGCATCGGGCCGCCGGGGAGGAAGATCATCGGCTTGTTCGCCGAAACCGCCGCCATCAGCTGCGCCGGAACGCTCTTGTCGCAGGAACCGAGCAGCACCACCCCGTCGAACGGATGGCGGGCGATCAGCTCCTCGGTGGTCATCGCCAGCAGATTCCGGTAGATCAGGCTCGAAATGTCGAAAAACACCTCGCAAATCGAAAGCGTATTGACTTCGAGCGGGAATCCGCCCGCCGCCCAGACGCCGCGCTTGACCGCCTCGGCGAGCTGGCGGAAGTGGAAGTGGCCGGGATTGGTCTCCGCCCAGGTGTTGATGACGCCGACGATCGGCCGTTCGAGGTCGGCGTCGGTGTAGCCCATGCTTTTGACCAGCCCGCGCCGGATCAGGCACTGGCGGGAGCCGGGTTTCAGCCATTTCTTCGAATCGGAATTTTCCATCAGACGGTTGCCTCGATGAGTTGGGATGAGAGTTTCCTGGTGACGAATCCGAACGCCGGGTTTTCGATCCGGCGGATCAGCATCTGCGCGGCAACTTCCCCCAGCTCCGCCAGCGGCGGCTTCACGGTAAGAAGCGGGAACGGGAGAAACCGGGCCAGCGGTGAAGCGTCGAAGCCGGAGATCAGCAGCCCCGCCGGGTCGATTCCGGCTTTGGTCAGCATCCGGTAGAAATTCCCGGCGCAGACGTCGTTGAGACAAACCACCGCGTCGGGGCGGCGGCGGGGGTCGCGGAACTGTTCGGCGAACGCCGCCCGTTGCTCGGGCGCGAGGCAGGTCCACTCCTCACGCGGAATCAGCCGCAGTTTGCGCATGCCGTCGTGAAAGCCGCGGATGCGCTCCGCCGCCGCGTACGGGTTGACATCGCCGTCGCCGTAGAGCGCGAATTTGCGGCAGCCCTGTTCGTAAAAGCGGCGGACGACGGCGGCGATGCCGTCCTCGTTCTCGAAGGTCAGCAAGTCGCCGTTCATCCCCTCCGGCATCCGGATGAGGTAGAGCTGCGGGATGCCGCATTCGACGAGCGCGCGATATCCGGCGCGGCCCGCCCGGTCGTCTCCGGCGTAGAGCACGATTCCCGCCGGTTTGCGGGCGATCGCGGTGGAGATGATCCGCACCCGCGTGTCGAGATCACCGTGCAGCGGCACGATCGAACTCAGGAAATTGGCGTTGACGGCGCAGTCGCCGAAACTCTTCAGCGATTCGTGAAAGAACGCGAGGTCGCAACAGAGAAAAATGAGTTCGCGCGGAATGACCCGGACCGTGCCGACGACGATGCTCCCGACGCCGTTCTTCTTGACGATGAGGCCGTTGTCGGCCAGCTCCGCCAGCGCCCGGCGGACGGTCGGCTTGCAGACGCCGAACTCCTCGGCCAAAGTCTGTTCCGACGGCAGCGGGTCGCCGATTTCGAGCGTCCCGAGTTTTCGTTCGATCCGGCCGACCAGCGCGGTGTAGATGCTGCTTCTTGCCATATCCCGTATCCTCCTGACCATAAGGATACCGCAACGACTCGAAAAAGACAACAGAAAATGCGATCAGCGGATAATAATTTTAAAGATATTCCGCCGTATTGCATGAAATCATGCGATCCGTTTCCCGCCTTTCAACTTTCAAGGTGATATTGCAGCGGAGAAAGGACTTCGCCGGAAGGCAGCGCAAAACCGGTTCCGGAGAAATTCGCGGTCACCGCGGTCCCGTCGGCAAACCGGGTCCGCTGCACCAGCTTGTCGGGCGTCAGGTACTCGAACGAGACCATCTGTTCGGAGAAGGTGCGCGCCGCCACGGGAGTCGCCCGCCGGTACGATTCGGCGATCTTCTCCTTCCATTGGTTCCACTGCGAGACGTTGAGGCTGTAAAGCGGCGGCTCGCCGTAGAGCGCGCAGAAGAGGTCCCGCAACGGCATCAGTTCGGGAACGCTGTTGCTGCTGTCCCCCCAGTACCAGTAACTGACGACGCAGTCGTGGTAGAGCATCTGCCAGAGCGGGATGCGGTACTTCGCGTTTAACATGTAATCGCGGATCTGCGCCGGAATTTCATCCCCGAAATACATGGTGCACATGCGCCGCCCGGAGTCTTCCGCCCGGTATTGCGGCAGGCTCATCATGCCTTCGGAATAGTGGAAGTTCGCGGCGAACATCTCGGCGCCGACTTCGACGCCGTTCACCAGCCCGAGGTCGGAGAGAAACTGTTCCTGCATCCGAATATACTTCGCCGCCGAGCTCCGGGTCATCGGATGCTCCGGCGCATAGCACTCCCTGAGCGCCGAACCGGCCTGCACGTCGATAAAGCGCGAATTGTAACCGACGCGCTTCACATCGGGCGGGACGTTGCGCATGGTGAGTTCCAGCGCCGGAATGTCGCAGACGGCGTGCTGCGGATGCATCGCACCGTCGAGGCCGTGGAGCGCCCACGACTCCGCCGGGCTCCCGTCCGGGTTCCGCCGGACGATCTCCGGCCAGAGGGGGGTGTTGACGCTGCGGTTGACCCGGTAGGGCACAATCAAATCGACCAGCGGCTTCGGAATCACGTCGCGGTAGACCTCGTACTTGCCGACCAGGAATCCCGTCCGGCGCAGCGTTTCGCACGCTTCCGGCGTCTCGCCCTCGAAGGAGTTCCAGAGGATGCGGTCCATGCCGAGTTCGCGCATCTCGGCGGCGATTTCCGCGGAATTCCGCTCCGGAACATCCGGAAGTTCGGGGCGGGCGTAGAGACGGTTCATCGCGTTGTCGTCCCAGATCCAGCAGTCGGCGGCTCCGCGCAGCAGGGCGAGCGCGGGAGTTTCGCGCATTTTGTCGCGCAGCGTCCGCCGCCACCCGGTCTGTTCGCGCCACTCGCGGCAGAGGGCGACGGCCTCGTTGAAGTCCGCGCCGAAGAAGGTCCGGGTCTCGCGGTCGTAGCCCCAGCGCCCCTTCTCCGGGTGCCAGGCGAACGCGCTGTGCAACAGCCCGGTCCCGTCGCGGAAGTTGCGGATTTCGGCGTCGAACCCCGCCTTCGCCGCCTCAATGACGCAGCGTCCGCCGCGCAGAAATCCGAACAGGCACATCGCGGCGGAGTAGCCGTCGTAGAGGAACATCCGCTCCCGGATTTCCAGCGTCGGATCGTCCACCGGGAAGGCGCATCCGGTGCCGATCGGGTAAATCCCGGTGTCGCCCGGCGTTATCCGGAAGAAGAACGGATCGACGGCCGGTTCGGCGAACGCCGCCGCCGCGTCGGCAGAGAAGGTGCGGACCAAAGCCTTCCCTTCCAGCCGGAACGAAAACAGCAGCGGGACGCCGCCGCATTCCAGCGAAAACGAGAGCTCGGACGCATTCGACCGCACCGTATCCGGAACCGCCCCGTCCAGCCGGAAGACGGTCCTCGCACATTTGTCTTCGATCGAAAGGAAAGACTCCGCGGTCAGCCGCAGAAATTCATTTTCCAAAATTGTCATATTGATGTTCCTCCTGAATTTAAGGATATGCGGCGAAGTCGCGAAAGCAACCCGGAACGGCAGAAAACCAGAGAAGAAATTCCGGATTTTCCGCGATTTGCCAGGCCGGACCGGATAACCGTTACCCGCCTTTCAATCTTCGAGAACGCGAACCGGAGGCGTTTCTCTCATCAGAAAAACCTCATGTTGCGCAGATAGAACACCGACGACCGGCACGGTTTGTTCAACACGCCCGGAATCAGGGTCCGGATCGCTCCGGGCGATTCGTGAAAGAGAATGCGCCGCGTCTCCCACCCGGTGCTTGGACCGCCGGGGGTCAGCGTCGAATACTTGACCGGGGCGGCATCGGCGGCAAAGAAGATGCCGGAGTTGACGAATCCGCGTTCGACATCCTCCGGTTCGGTGCGGATTTCATAACTGACGCCGATCATCCCGGCGGCGCTCTCCTTCGGCAGTTTGAGGTCGTATTTCGGGAACGCCCAGCAATCCGCACCCTCCTGGAACCGCGTGGTGAATTTGACCGCGTGTTCCGCCGGAACGTTCTCAATGGTCATCGTTCCGCCGGAGTCGGCGCGCCAGTTGGCGGCGTCGGCGGTTCCCGGAACCGGGACGCTCCCGGTCGAGAGGAGGAAACGCGGCATGATCGCCGGGGCCAATCCGGAAGCCTCGGTAATCCGAAACTTGCAAATCCGTTTCCCGTTCATGGCGGCACTCCAGGAAAACTCCGCCTTGCCGCCCGGCGGAATCAGTGCTTTTTCCGGCGTCGCCGCCACCCGGCGGCCCGTTTCCTCCTCCAGTCGGGGAGTCGCTTCCACTGGAGCGGCCGAAAGATTATACGCCGAGACCCGAACCGGGAACTCCGGCCGGTCCGGATAGTAGCCGGAAGGCCCGCGCGAAAACTCCTCGGCGTGAAGCCGGAACACCACGGGGTATTCGCGGCGGAGAGGAGGTTTCCGGTTCGTCATCAGTCGGTTGGACCGCATGGCGTCCGTCGCCGTATTGAGTTTGGGGAGGGCCCTTTGATCCAGTTCCGCGTAGAGAATTCCGCCCGCGACGGGAACCGTGCCGTCCGAAGCCGGGGCAAGGACGCTCCCGTCCACGGCGAACCAGCGTTTCGCCGGAATTCCACCGGCGGCAACCCGTTCCGCCGCAAGCGACAGCACCGCGACCGGATGGTTCCCGTCGGAGAATACCTGCGCCGCCCCGTCGCCGGGAACGGACAAATCCCCGACATAGTGTTTGCCGGAGAGCAACGCCGCCGCCGCGGCATATGCGGCAAATGAACGCTGCGGGCTGTGGGACGCGTCGAACATTCCGAAATTATTGCTGTTCTCATCGAAGAACGGCAGGCAGAACACATAGAACCTGCCGACACCGAACGCCTTCGCCCCGACCGCCTTGCGCACGATCCAGTTTGCCGAGCGGATATCTTCCGCCACTCCGGCGCGCGGCGTGCCGCGCCGCCACGGCTTGCCGCACTCGGTGATCCACAGGTCCGGAAACGCATTCGGCGACCAGGTGGAAAGCAGCCGGACCGCGCGACCCAGCGCGTCGGCGAACGCCTCCGGCGATCCGTAATTGTTGAAGGCGAGAACGTCGATCGCGTCGAGGAAGCCGTTTTCGGCATAAAGCCCGAACAGGAAATCGGAGACGCCGTGACCGGCGAATCCGGCGAACGCCATCCCGACCACCGGAGTATGCAACCCGTTCTGCTTCAAAACAGATCGGGTTATCCAGCTCAGCGAGACGGTATTGTCCGGGGGAGCGTTCTTTCCCGGCGCGTCATTTTCATTCATCACCTGAACGCCGGAGGCGGAAGCGCTCTCCCGGCGCAGCATGTCCGCGTACAGTCCCCGAAGTTTTTCCGGGAACATCATCTGCCGGATCGCCTTCTCCGGCGGAACCGCAACTCCGCGCGTGGTGCCGAGCCAGGCGGGGAAATGCTCGTAAAAGGTGAGAATCCGCAAGTCGTTGCCGGAGGCGAAGTCGCATAAGTCCCCGGCCAGCGCCCGGTTGAAGTCATAATCGTCCTCTTCCGGGGCGCGGCGGAAGAAGGCGGACATCTCCCGGACCTGGCGGATTCCGCAGCGGCGGACAAGGCCGAGATAGCCGGTGAGTTCGCCCGCATTCGCAAATCCGTCATTCGGAGCCCCTTGGGCAAGGTGATGCAAATATTTGACCCCGAGGATCGAATTGACGCCCCAGAAATCATCCGCCGGGCCGGAACAGGGCGGCGAAAAAACCAGCCCGAACCGCTGTTCAGGCTCCGCAAAGCAGAGCTCCCGAAAGCCGCTCGCCGCGGGCAGTTCGAGCGTGACCCTGCCGCCGGAAACCGTCGTTTCACCGGAGTCGCCGGTATCCCGTCCCGAATAGTCGGTCAGCCGCCAGCGGAGGCGCTTCCCCTCCTCAAATCCGTCGGCACTCAAGGTGAGGACGGCGGGCTTCTCCGGGGCGAAGAAGAAATCCGCCGGTCCGGCGCCGCGCAGCACAGCGGATTTGCCGCCGGTCCGAAGCAGGGGCAGAACGTTGCCCCCGGCGTCGAGAAATTCGATGCTGCGAATCAGGACGTCCAATTGTTCGCCACTTGCAATCAGTTGAATCTGAATGATTCGCGCCTTTTGAAGATCATACCCTTTCGCCAACTTCGCTTCAACCGTCCGCCACCCGGCGGAATCCGGGACACGGAAGGGGAAATAGTTCGGCATTCCCGCCTGCTTCGGCAGGACAACGGAGCCGGAGAGACCGGAGCCGGCCTCCGTCTTCAGCTCGAAACGGACCGACGCGGCGGCGGGAAACCGTTCTCCGGGCCGCAACGCGAAGAGCGGATACGCCAGCTTCTTCCCGACTCCGCCGAACTCCGCTGAAACGCGGAGCGCCTGTTCACTGGAATCGTATCCGATTTTCACCGGGGCGGTCCCCAGCGGCTTCCAGCGCGCCGGTTCCAGCCAGCCCCGGAACTCTTCCGCCGCGGCCGCGGTCCAGACAGCGAAAGCCATCGCCGACAGCAAGATCAACTGCTTCATGACGTGATACTTTCTTCTCTTCAATCGAATTTCAGGAATTGCCCGTTTTCCACCATCCGGGAGAATCCCATCGCCCGCAGGTCGGCGCGCTTCGGGTTCCCGGTGTGGCCGTCGGCGAAGGTGATCGCCCCGGTTCCGGCATGATGCATGCTCGCCAGATAGTAGTAGCTCGACACCGGCGCGTAATAGCAGATGTTGGAGTCGACCAGGCTGCCGGTATAGCCGGAGGCCGGGTGCGCATACGTATCCGAGAACAGGTGCAGCCGGGAGGGGTTGCGCATGATGTTGGCCGCATACATCAGCGTGTAATTCGAACCGCTGGCGCAAAGATTGTAGAATTGCCCGAATTCCCGGTCGCGCGCAGCCACATTCGCCGCACTCGCATAGGTGGAGTTCTGCATCGCCTGGAGGTGGTTGAAGATCCCGTAAGTACTCCAGGTATCGTCCTTCGGCTTGAGCGAGGGGCAGTGCAGAAGAACCGTCTTGTCCCGGTTCAAGTAATTACACAGCCGCAGGATGGACCCCCACGGGCGGCCGTTCGTCACGCCGTAGATGATATCCTTGTTGTCGTTCGCGTAGAGGGCCATGCTCTGCCCGACCTGCCGCAGCTGCGAGGTGCAGGCGGTCAGCTTCGCCCGTTCCCGGGAGCGGTTCAGGGCGGGCAGCAGCATCGAGGCGAGGATGGCGATGATTGCAATCACCACCAGAAGTTCAATCAGTGTGAATGGATTGCCCGGAGTGTGCATCTGTTTCTTCATCAGTGTGTTTCCTTTCTTGCTGCAATGAGGTTCCGGTCCTTGTTCCGCAACGGTGAACTCCATGATCGATTCCTTTCCGGAGAGGAGTTACTCGGTGACCCGGTTCGCCAGTTCCCTGGCGATATCCGAAATTTTCGTATCGAAAAAGTCCGCCTTGAGCGAACAAAAGTAACTCAATTCGAGATTGCGGTGAAAGAGGACGTACAACTCGTCCGGAACCCTGATTCCCAGCTCGAGAATCGCCTGAATCGCCCCCGGCACCGCGTTGTCGGGGTAGACGATCAGCGCATCCGGGCGCGGAGAGGCGGTCAGCAGCTCCTTCGTGTTGCGGTAACCGATCTCGCCCCAGCTCTCCCGATCGACGGCATTCTCCGGAATGATGCGGGAGTTCCGCGTCATGATGCGGACGTTCGCCGCTTTCAATCCGAGCGTCAGGAAACTCGACGGCCACTGCGGATTTCCGGCGGCGGCGATCACCGCCACGCGGCGGCAGCCATGCTCCGCGAGGCGTCGGGCCATGCCGTCGAAATCGTGGCGCGGGTCGTACATCATGCAGATCTTCCTGACCGGCAGCCGCTGGAACCAGTCGCGGTCATAGGTGCGGGCGATCACCCCGATCACCGCCTGGACCTGATTGGACAAAACGGCGCGCCGCAGGTTCTCCGGAGGAGACGCGTGCTCCGCGCGGGGCCGGTAATCGTCCCAGATGACGTATTCCAGCCCGCGCGCCTGAAGCTCGACGCAGAGCAGCTGACGCAGTACGGAGTAGAACGACAGATCGACCGGCGTGCCCAGCCCCAGCGACGAATAGATCCCCACGCAGCGCACTGCGCCGCCGCCCGGAGCGACGAACATGCCGCGCCGGTCCTGCTTGGTCAGCAGACCGTAACCGACCAGTTCATCGGTGGCCAGCTTGACTGAAAAGGAGTTGACATCCCACAGCCGCGCCAGCTCCCGCAGCGACGGGAGTTTCCCGCCGCGCTCAAGCGCCCCGCATTCGATCTTACCGCGCAGGTATTCGGCCAGCTCGCGATGGATCGCGCCGTTGCCGGAAAGCCGGAAGTCACTGAGCATTTCTTTCTTAATTTTATCCACGAAATCACCAAGCAGTTATAGCAGTTTTGAATTAATTATAGCAAATGAAAATCGAAAAAGCAAGAGGATATTTCAAAAATAGCCGATCTTTTTCCCGCCCTCCCTCACAAATCGATACCGCCCAACAACGAATCACATTTGTGCTATCAATACCCAATTTATCCTCTGTTTAATCGGCGGATATTCTGCTATAATATAGAAAATTACCGGAATTTCTCGAACATGAGGATAACGATGCATTGGTATGAAACGTGCTATTCAAGAATTCTGATCGACAACCATATCACCGACCGGAAACCGGAGTATATGCGCCGGTTCGACCCGGCCGAATATGTGCGGATGATCACGCTCTCCGGCGTGGAAAGCGCGATGGTTTATGCGAGCGACCATAACGGGAACTGCTACTACCCCACCCGCGTCGGACACCGTCACGCCGGAGCCGCCGGGCGCGATCTTTTCGGCGAAACCGTCGCCGGACTCGCCGGAGCCGGAATCATTCCGATCGCCTATCATACGCTGATCTATCAGAATGAGGTCGCCCGGACCCATTCCAGCTGGCAGGTGCGCGACGCCGGCGGCAACCGTCATTCCGGGCGCTACTGGTGGTGTTGCCCGAACCGCCCGGAGTACCGGGCTTTCTGCAAGGAGCAGATTTCGGAAATTCTCGCCTACCCGGTCCGGGGAATCTTTCTCGACATGACTTTCTGGCCCGCGGTCTGCTGTTGCGACGCCTGCCGGGAGAAATACCGCGCCGAAACCGGCGAAGAGATTCCGGAAGTGATCGACTGGACGAATCCGGCCTGGGTCCGCTTCCAGCGCTGGCGCGAGCGGTCGATGGCCGAATATGCGCTTGAAATGTCGGAGCATGTCCGGTCGGTGAACCCGGAACTCTCGGTCACCCACCAGTTTTCGCCGGTGCTCCACGGCTGGTTCCTCGGGCAGAGCGACGGAATCGCCGCCGCCTCGGATTACGCCTCGGGCGACTTCTACGGCGGCAAGCTCCAGCAGCGTTTCGGAGTCAAGGCGTTCGCCGCCTTCACCCGGAACCGCCCCTATGAGTTTATGACCTCGCGCTGCGTGTCGCTGCACGACCACACCTCGACCAAGTCGGACGACGAACTCTTTCTCCACGCCGCCACCACGCTGGCCAACGGCGGCGCCTACTTCTTCATCGACGCGATCAATCCGGACGGGACCCTCTCCGAACGTTTCTACTCCCGCCTCGGAGCCATCACCGCGCGACTCGAACCGTACCGGAAGAAAATCGCGGAACACCGCCCTGCCCTGCGGGCGGAGGTCGGCCTTTATTTCTCGATGGCGAGCTGCGTCGACGAGTCCCGGAACGGGCAGCGGCTCAACGCCGTCGCCGACCGCGCCAACAATATGGAGATCCGCCGCAACGCCGTGCTCGATGAAGTGCTCGGAACGTCGGAACTGCTTAATGGGTTACACCTTCCGTACCGCGTACTCACCGGGAGAAAGGGAGAACTTGCCGGGCTCTCCGCCGTCATCGTCAACCACGCCGCCTACCTGACGCCGGAAGAGTGCGAGACATTGCGGAATTTCGTCATGGCCGGCGGCACGCTGATCGCCACCGGCAAGAGTTCGCTCTACGCCGCTTCCGGCGAAAGTTCCGGGAATTTCCAGCTCGCCGACGTCTTCGGCGTCGATTACAGCGGGAGCGATGCAGAACCGGTCTCCTACCTCGCGGCGGACGGTGAACTGCTTTCGGTCAGCGGGGCGCGCTACCCGCTGGTCACGCTCCGCGCCGGAGCAAAGCGGCTCGGAAACGTCGCGCTGCCGGATTTCCCGGTCAACGACCCGGAACAATACGCCTCGATCCACTCCAACCCGCCCGGGCCGGAAACCGCCTTCGCCGGACTCGCTAAAAACCGTTACGGGAAAGGGAGATGCTTCTATCTGTACTCCGGCCTCTTCGCTATGCGGCACCACTCGCAGCGGACCTTCTCCGCAGCGCTGCTCGGCCGGATTCTGCCGCCCGTCGTCACCGAAGCGCGGAACCTGCCGCCCTGTGTCGAACTCACCGTGCTCGAAAGTGAAAACGGCGGCGCGCTTCTCCTCGCCCTGGTGAACGTCCAGGAGGAGCTGCCCAACCTGCCGCTCTTCGACCTCGCCTTCACGGTGAAACTGCCGGAGGGCTTCGCTCTCCGGAACATCAGCCGCGTATCAACCGAAGGGGAATGGAGTTACGCCGTCCGGGACGGAAAGCTGTCGCTGACAATCGACCGCCCCGGCGACTTCGAACTGTTTGAACTGATTCCGGAATAAGGAGAAAACCCGCCATGTCGAATTCCCGAAAACTGCGTTCCGCCTTCGCCGCCGGAAACGGCGTCTTCCGTCTCGCCCCGAACTGGGTGCCGCGCTCGTTCTGCATCCCCGGCCGCCGGATCAAACTTCATCCCGACGATTACTACGCGTTGGGCGGAGCGCGCGGCGGCATCGACGAACGCTGGCTGGGCAGCACCACCCCGGCGGACAACGGCCCGCTGACCGGTAAAAACGAGGGGATCAGCCACATCGTAACCCCGGACGGCGACCTCGTTCCGCTCACCGAGGCGGTCGCCGAACTCGGCGCGGAGCTGCTCGGGGAACGGCTCTGGAGCGAATACGGCTGCTGGCCGGTCTACTCGAAATTCTTCGACAACCTCGGCCCGCTGCCGCACCACATTCACCACCGCGACGAGCACGCGAAGAAAGTCGGGCAGCGCGGCAAGCCGGAGTGCTATTACTTTCCGCCCCAGCTCAACAACCACGGCGGACACTTCCCTTACACCTTTTTCGGATTCGAGCCCGGCACGACCAAGGAGCAGGTTCGCGCCTGTCTGGAGAACTTCACCAAAGGCGACAACCACATCACCGATCTCTCCAAGGCCTACCGTCTGGTGCCCGGCACCGGCTGGGATGTGCCGCCCGGCGTGCTCCATGCTCCGGGGAGCCTCTGCACTTACGAGCCGCAGGTGGCGAGCGACGTATACGCGATGTACCAGAGTCTGGTGGACGATCAGATCGTCCCGGAACCGCTGCTCTGGAAGGACTGCCCGGCGGACCGGGTGGGCGACTTCGACTACCTGATGGAGGTGATCGACTGGGAGGCGAACGTCGATCCGGAGTTCGGCAAACACCGCTTCATGCGCCCGACGGACGCCGCGCCGGAGGCGGAAATGCGCGACGCGGGGTACCTCGACCGCTGGATCTGCTGGCGGAGCCCGGCGGTTTCGGCCAAAGAGCTGACCGTGCTGCCCGGACGGACCGCAACCATCCGCGACGAGGCGGCTTACGGCCTCATCGTATTGCAGGGACACGGCACGCTGGGCGGACTGCCGCTGGAGACTCCGGCGCTGATTCGCTACGGCCAACTGACGTTCGACGAATACTTCGTCTCCGAATCAGCGGCACGCGCCGGGATTGAAATCCGCAACGCTTCGCCGTCCGATCCGCTGGTGATGCTCAAGCACTTCGGCCCGGTCAACCCGGAGTGGACGGCCCGCTTCGCCTGACCGGCCGAAGGCCGTTACCCGGCACCGGCACGTTTGCCGGTGCCGAAACAGTCCCGGACACGCTTTTGTCGCGTTTCCGGTCTTTCATTCCCGCCGTTCCGGTGGTATATTAATGGATATCACTGGAAAAACGGAAGAGGAAAGCATGACCGAATTCTATGTCGTCCGACACGGCGAAACCGCCGCCAACAGCCGGAATATCGTTCAGGGCCAGAGCGATGTCCCTTTGAACGAAACCGGCCTCGCCCAGGCCGCCCGTCTGGCGGAACGGCTGCAACCGGTGCAGTTCGACGCGGTTTACTCCAGCGACCTCGACCGGGCAATGCGTACCGCCCGGATCATCGCCCCCGGCCTCGAACCGGTCCCCACCCCGGCGTTGCGGGAGTGGAACCTCGGCGACTGGGTCGGCCGCCCGTTCGACGAAGTGAAGCGGCTCTACCCCGATGAGGTCGACGGGTTCCTCCACGATCGCGAAGAACTCCAGATCACCGGCGGCGAATCGAAACGGGAAGCGTATGGACGGATTTACCGCCTTCTCGACGAATTGGCGGAAAAAGAGAACGGCAGACGAATTCTTCTGGTCACCCACTGCGGCATGATCCGCGCCATGCTCAAACATGTGCTCGGCGGCCCCGCTTCGCTCCCCCGGCAGCCCCAGGTGGGCAACGCGTCGTTCAGCCGCCTGCTCCATGCCGACGGCTGCTGGCAGCTCGGCAGCTGGAACGACACCAGCCACCTCGACGGCCTGGCCTCCCGCGCCGGCGGTTACTGAGATTCGAACAATTCGATCGAAGTGGTCGCCTGGCTGGTGTCATCCATCTGCATATTGTGCGAAGAGAACGGAATCAGCATGATGATCCAGTTTTCGTAGGCGGCGCTGGAGTTGATCTTGGCGAAACACTCCAGCGGCTTCCGGTTTTTGGCGTCGAACACATTGATCGAAAAACGCCCAAAGGCATTTCGGGTATACTTGCTGAAAATCGGAATTTCGGGAATCGCGAAGGAGAGACTCGTATCGGGAAGCGGAATCGGCACCTGCGGCGTCCCGATGAAAAACTTGGCGTAGTTGGTGCCGAGAACACCGCACAGCGGCTGAATGATGATGTCCGCCTCTTTCTTCTCCCTGGTGATGACGATATTGGCCTTGGACACCTGCATTTCAAGAACGCCCTGGGCATATTGCTTATCGACCTGCGGCGCGAAATATTCGTAATCCATGAACGCCTTTTTCCCGGAATATCTCTTGAAATTGGCGCATTCGATTCCCCGCTCGATCGTTGTGGCGACCAGAAACTGCTCCACCGCAGAACGTTGGGTATTGGTGACCCACGGCGTGGTGCAGGAACACAACAGGAATGTCAGCCCTATGAAAAGGAGTAAATAAAATCCTCGTTTCATGATTTCCTTTTTCGCTTGAATTTGTCGGACCAATCCGGCAGGGCAAACCGGCCATCACGGCAGAATGGAGTTCTAAATCGCTTTATAATACTTCCGAAAACCGAATTTTTCAACTATCTTTTCGAAATTTATTTGATAAAATCCAATCCGGAATCCGATCCCTGCGGCAGAGGGTTCCCGGATGCGCATTCCGGGAGCATTTTACCTTGTTTCCGCTCTGGGAATGCGAAAAAAAGTGCCTTTTTCTTATTTTTCGAGCTTGATTTCCAACCGCGAACAACTATATTAAACGCTGTTGAAGATCCTTCGGGATTGGTGACAAGACGCAGCCCCGTGGTGTAATGGTAGCACTAGTGATTCTGGTTCATTCAGTTGAGGTTCAAATCCTTGCGGGGCTGCCATTTTTTTTGCCCTGAAACGGGCATACCCGCAACGACTTCCTCCTGGAATCTGAGATTGGGCAAAGTGAGATTCATCCGAGTCTGAAGACATCCGACTTGCAAAAAGCCGCCACCATCTGTAGATTACGTTATCCGTATCTTCAGAACGTATTCCAGGATAAATGACTTTATGACAGAACGAATCCCATGTGCAAAATGCGGGGCCATGATTTTACCGGCGACAGCCGAAGCGACAGGCGGCTTATGCATGCCGTGCAAACAGGGCTTCCGCGAATCCCTCGAAGAATCCAAAAGATGGCGCGAGGAACAGGAGAAATATAAACCGACGCCGCTGGAAGAAGCACAGGATAAGCATTGGCAATGGCTGGTGCATCTGGTGCACGGAACACCTTCCGGCTGGAACCGGTTGTCCAGAGCGAATCAACTGTACTTTGCCGCCAGTTTAGTGAGTGGAGAAGTTTACAACGGTGGTTTCGATCAATATTTCTATAACACATCAGGAGATTATTACCTCGATTCCGTGGAGGGCCTGACGGCAATCGGAGCGATTCGCCATTTGAGATTATTGGAACAGGCCAAAGAGTGTATATTCGGAAACGCAAGAGTTCCGAAAGATCGCCTGGAACGGACGACGCTCCTCCTGGAAAGAGTGACGGAGGGCTCCCCGGCAGATCAAAGGTTGAACGATCTCGATAAGGAATTTTTTGCTGAAAGCCTGAATCCGATCGGTGATCTTTTGACGCAATACGGAGAAAAAAATCATTTGTTCAACGATTTTGAACCCCCGAACGCCAAGCGATAAAATCAAGTCCTGCCGTTGAAATTCACAACAGCTGCGGTGACATCCCGCCCTGATTCGTCTTCGGGAGGATATGGCATGCGATTCGCGTATATCCAGCGGTTGATGCCGTAACCGCTCATCCTTGTGTTGATATTGGAATATGCAGAAATTACATTTCATGTCATTGCATCAATCGGATTTTTTTACCGCCGATGTCATATGCCGCCCCAATGACTGCGAAGCAAACCCGTCGCACCGGCGAGTTGACATTTTAACGGAGGAGTGTTAGTTTATCTCCGGGTATATCACTATGATGGCAGAAAGAACATGACCATACCATTCCTGTTGAGCCGAGCCTACAATCATGACGGACTGCGTAAATATGGCGCCAATACGCTTTGGCTGTTTGCAGAGAAAGCCGTGCGCATGGCGCTTGGGCTCACCGTCGGCGTCTACATCGCACGGCAGCTCGGCCCGGCACAGTACGGGCTGCTCAATTACGCGATCAGCTTTGTGGCGATCTTTTCGGTTGTCATCAGCCTGGGATTGGATTCGATTGTCGTGCGCGAGCTGGTCAGGCAGCCGCAGCGGCGAATGCAGATTCTGGGTTCGGCCCTGGGGCTGGAGGGCATCGGGTATCTTCTGATGTTGTGCGGGGTTGGAGTCGGACTCCACTTCAGCGATAATGACCGGACGACGAATCTGCTGATCCTGATCATTGCCGCAGGGTATCTGTTTCAGGTTCTGCAGCCGATCGATTATTTCTTCCAGGCCGAGGTAAAGTCAAAATACATTGCCGTCACCCAAATGGCCGCCTGGATTCTGGTATCCGCCGGACGGGCCTTCTGTGCCTGGCGGGGATATCCGTTGATATATTTTGCCGGGCTCGAAGCGGCCAATATCGCATTCCAGGGATTGGGCTATGCAATCTGCTACCAACTGACCTCGGGGAACTTGCTGCACTGGCGCTTTGAGCCGGCAACCGCGCGCAGGCTGTTCAAAGATTCCTGGATGCTACTGCTCAGCGGCATGATCGGAATTGTGTATATGCGCATCGATCAGGTGATGATCAAAGCGATGCTCGGGGATGCGGCGGTCGGCTATTACGCCGCGGCGGTCAGGCTGAGCGAATTGTGGTATTTCGTGCCGACGCTGGTTTGCACGTCGCTGTTCCCCGCGATAATCCGGGCGAAGACGGTATCCCAGGCGCACTACGAACGGCGTTTGCAAATGTTATATAACCTGCTGGCATCCTTTTCGCTGCTGCTGGCAGTCGCGGTGATGCTTTTCGGCTCGCGGGTGGTCACGTTACTCTATGGCGAGGCTTACAGTCCGGCAATCGGTATTTTAAACATCTACATCTGGAGCGTCATGACAATTGCCCTCACTTCGGCATTGGGAAGATGGATGCTGGTGGAAAATTTACAACTCATTTTAATGCTTGCCGGCGCGGTTGGCGTTATGGTCAATATCGGATTGAATTATCTTTTCATCACGTATTACGGCCTGAACGGAGCAGCGCTGGCGACCATCATCAGTCCGTTGTGCAACCTGGCGGTGATTTTTATTTGCAACAAACCGAGCCGAAGCCAGTTTCGGTGCATCCTCAAGGCGATCTGCTTTGTCTGGGTTATCCGATCGCTCAAGACTTTTCCTGAAATACGGCATTAACGTATTTGCAAAACAGCCGTTTTTGCAATATGGTAATGTATCGGATGCATATAATTTTCATCGCCGAGAAAAACATCAAAAACTTACTGTACAAATATCATAATTCGCGGCTCTATCAAATCGCCAGGAATGTTCGCAATTGCGTGCGAAAAGGCTGGAATGCCGCAAAGCTCCAACACCTGAAAACGTTGAAGCAGGAAGACTTCTTCGGCCTCTACCCCGAACGGTTTGTGATTGAAACCGTGCTGGGTTGCAATCTGGCCTGTCCGGAATGCGCGGTCGGGGCGGGGCTGATCAACCGTAAGTACGGCAGAATGTCATTGGATTCCTACAGGATAATTGCCGATAAGCTTAAACCATATGCCAAGGAATTGATATTAGTCATGTGGGGAGAGCCGCTCCTGAATAAGGATATTTTCGAAATTATCGCCTTGAGCGCTCAGTTTGCAAGCCGGGTTTGCATCAGCACCAATGGGAACCTGCTGGATGAAGCGGCGGCGGAGCGGTTGGTGAAATCCGGCTTGACCAGTATCATTGTCTCCATCGACGGCACCACCCAGGAAGTCTATGAGAAATATCGGGTCGGCGGCTCCCTGGCCAAGGCTCTGGACGGTTTGCGTTGGCTGCAGGAAGCCAAGCAGAAGTACCGCAGCAAGATTATCATCATTCCGCAATTCATCGTTTTCAAGCACAACCAACACCAGCTCGAAGAGTTTAATGCGCTGTGCGACAAGCTGGGGCTGAAAGCCGATTACAAAGCGCCGTACCTGCGCGACAACTCTGCATTATCCGCTTCGACATTGCCGCAATATCAGCGTTTCGTCTATACCGACAAGGCGCAGTGGACTGCCGGGATGAGTTCGTGCGACACCGCCTGGCAGAGCATGACCGTGTTGCGTGACGGAACGGTGGTGCCGTGCTGCTGCGCCTCCAACAGCGATGACCTCAACTTTGGAAATCTGTTGGAATCCGACTTGCCGGCCATCTGGGACAGCGAAGAATTCCGGCGGTTCCGCTGGCAGTTGATCCGGGGCAAGGGGCCGCAATTTTGCCGCAGCAACTGCTTGCAGCATTTTTACAAACCAAGCGAGGAGTGAATGCTCAAGCGAATCAAGTCCATACTTCGGCCGGCGGTCAGATATTGCAGAAATACGGTGACGGCAAGGCGGATCAACCAGATGTGCAAGCAGGAAAAAAGCCTGAAACTTGTGATCGGAGCATCGGGCGTCTGCCCGCAAGGGTGGCTCCCCATCGAACAATATTTCCTGGATCTCCGTTACGAACAGGATTGGGAAAAACGGTTCGGAGGCAAGGCGATCAAGGCGATTCTGGTTGAACATGTATGGGAGCACCTGACCGTGGCGGAAGGGGAAGTCGCCGCCAGGTTATGCTACAAATATCTGCAACACGGGGGGTACATGCGAATCGCCGTTCCGGACGGCTTTCATCCCGATCCCGACTACTTCGCCATGGTCAGGCCGGGCGGCAGCGGACTCGGCGCAGATGATCACAAATCCCTATATACCATCGATTCCCTCGGAGAGGTATTTCGCCAGGCAGGGTTCTGCATCAAACCGCTGGAGTACTTCGACGCCGACGGGGACTTTCATGCGGAGAAATGGGACGCGGCGGACGGGATGGTTTTTCGCTCCAGGCAATATGACGAACGTAATATCGGAGGAGAGCTGAAATTTACGTCAGTCATTATTGACGCCGTGAAACCCTTGAAACAGTGAGTACACGGAGAAAAGGTGATGCCAAGCTGTTTCGCCAAATCCTTTCGTAGATTTTTCGCTTTCCGGTGATTACTCCCGGTTTTCGGCGATCACCAATTTCTGCTCGACGATGCCGCCCTCATAGGTTTTGATCAAGGCGATCAGTTCGTTGATCCGGGCCGCCAGGGCGCTTCGCCGGTTGAGAGTATCCCACTTGTTCTTTCCGATTTTCGAGATCTCATCCCGCAATTCGGTGACTTCGCGGCTTCGTTGTTCCAGCTGTTGATTCAACGCCGCCACATCGAGGATCGGCTGCGCGGCGACTGGAGCAGCAGCGGGAGCAATCTCATTCTGTTTCGCAATTCGCAACTGTTCTTTCTGCAAAAACAACAGCCGCTGACATTGCGCAATCTGAAAATCCAACTGTCCCGCCTGAGTTTTGTAGTCAAGGTAGGAAATCAGAGAGGTGAAAGTGAATTTGTGTTCTTCACAATACCAATACTTCTCCGTCTGCACTTCGCTTCCATCGCCGCCGGACAGCTTGCGGATCTTCGGCTTCACATGTTTCAGGCAGACGAACTGACATTCGATTTTTTGCCGTTCCTGCTCCAGCGACTTCAGCTCGTCCTCCATCTTCTTCAGAGCCAGACTGAGCCGTTTCGTCTCGGAATCGACCGGCGGAGTCAGTTTCAAAACCGGAATCTGATTCAGATTCGTCTTTTGCCTCGCCGCAACCTGGGCCCGGTACAATCCGGTACGAACCTCCGACAGCGCCTGGCTGGCGGCCGAAAATCCGGTCTGGGAAGCATTCAGGCTGGCTTCGATCACATCAAGCTCGACATTGCATTTCCTGAGCTCCTCCATCGCGAGGGTCAGTTCGGCTTTCTTCGCTTTGGTTTCTTCCTGGTAGACAACGATCTTCTGTTCGGCGGCAGCGACCCGGCCCGCCTTTTCCGCCCTGATCTGCTTCGCCTTGTCGTGCAGGTACCATGCGTAACCGCTTCCGGCAATCGCAATCAGCAGCAGAATAAACAAGCCTTCCGTCAGTGTGAAATTATTCCGTTTCATCTTTGTCTTCGTCTTCATTCAAACAGTTCAAAAAAATTCATTTGGCGGCGCACTCCTAATAGAGTACCACGTCCGTCCGACTTTTTAAAGCGATTTCTAAAAAAACAATATGATTTTTTCCGACCGCGGAAAGCGCCCGCAACAGATTCGCCGCCGCCCGCGGAATCGGGACTCGCCAATCTCACGGTTCAGACGGAACGCCCGGAAAAGAATTCCCTCCCGGCATCTCCATGCGCCTCATTTCCTGATGGTAATATATTTGGGCAGAAGCGATATTTCGATATTCTCACCGGTGACCAATTCCGGACGCCCGACCATGTCGACGACTTCCGATGCGCCGGGAAGATGGATCGTCCGGGGACCGAAACTCGTCCAGGCGACCACCACCTGCCGCGAACCGTTCTCGAACACATACGCCGTCGCATCGCTGCCGTCAAGCAACTGGCGCTTGAATTTCATAAAGCGGAGACGATCGATCAGCGTGGAATAGGCGACCAACGCCGTCTTCGGGGAGAAATCCCAGTTGACCAGCCCGCTGTTCATCGCACTGTCCTGCGGATTGACCCCGGCGTTGCGGAAGTCGCTCCAGAAAAATCCCTGTACCCAGTCCCCGACCATTCCGGTAATTGTGGCAACCACCAGAAAACGCGCCTGGTCAAGCTCGGAATATCCTTTTTCGGGATGTACCGACGAAGCATAACCGGTCATATACAACCCGGAGCAATCACCGTGTGATTTCATCGCCTCACGGATGGGACGAAACGAATCCCGAAATGAGTTTTCAATTAAGGAATTCTCCTTCAGTTCCTCGACATACGGATGACAGGCGACTCCGGCGATCCCGCTCGTAGAACGATAAAGCAGATCAAGGTAATCCCCTGCCGAAAGCATCCCGTACTTTCTGCTGCCGGACGAAGAAAGCCCGCCGACAATCACCCGGGGGGGAGGTTCCCCCGCCTCCGCGGCCGCCGACAATGCGGCGGAAAACAGTTCTCCGTACACCTTGGTGGAATACCTGCCGAGATTCGGCTCCCGGCCGATCTCCCAGACGGGAATACGCTCCCGGTAACGGGAAAAGACGGTCTTCAAAAATGTCTTCCAGGCGGAAGCGTCAGGCACCGCGGAGAGCCGGTTCCTGCTCTGCCTGACTACAGCCCAGGAAGGTACGCCGGAGACCACCGGCCATACGGAGAGGCTTCGTCTTTCCGCCTCATCCACGATCAAATCGGTACGCTCGAACGTGAATTTCCCCAAGGACGGCTCAAGTTCATCCCAGGCAAAATCGGTGCACACGCTGCCCAACCCGGCCCGGTGCATCAAATCGAGCGTGGCCAGCATTGTCGCCCGATCGCACCAACTGAGCTGGGCGCCGGCGCCGAAGCGCGGGTCCGGGCGCTCCGCGGAATCGAAGGAAGGCAGCACGGCGACTTTGGTTTCCGCCAGTCCGCCGTTCGAGGCGGTGCCGTCTTCGGTCAAACTGCTCCTGACGGTAAAAATACCGTTCTCGGGCAGCGTGACGGCGAATCCATAATCTGCCCGTTCCCCTCCTCCCAGCTTGACCGGCCAGGCCCGAATGCCGATCACTCCGCCGGAAAAATCGCAAACCGTACACCCAAGCAGGGCCTCCTGTGGAATTGCCGTCCGGTTGCGAACCTGAATGTAAAAATCGAACAAGTCCCCTTTGCGAAAGTAGAAACGCTCGACACGATTGGTCACCGCCAATGCCCGGCTCACAGGCAAAAATCGCAGAACCGCCGGCCGGATCAGGCCGCCCCCGGAGGAGTCACGCCCCGGAGAAACCCGGATGGCGACCACGTTCTCCCCTTTTCGCAGCACCTCCGGCGGCACGTCATAAATGCGCGTCACATATTTGCCGCCCGAACGATCGTCGCTGAAGTCTCCGGTTTCGCCGATCTGGACCCCGTTGAAGTAGGTCTTGTCGCAACTGGAGACCCCTTCAAGCACAAGCTCCACCGGCCCGAAAACAAGATGGCGAAGCGAGACCCGGGTGCGATACCAGCCGATGCCGTCGGCGTCGGGGAAGCCGGACTGTTTCCAGAAGCCGGGAACTTCGATCGTCCGCCAGGAGCTGTCATCGAACGCAGGAGCGGCGAAAGCCGGGTCATCACCGGCGCAGAACCGCCAGCCCCGGTCAAGTTTCATTTCCAGTGGCGCAGGATCAGCCGGAGCTCCGGCCAGCTTCGCGGAAGAAAGAACCATGGCGGAGACCGCCAGGAGGAGAGTCCACAGCACGCGTTTCATATTTTACCCCATATCAATTTGATGATCCGGCTCTCCGCTCCGGCGTTCCGCCGGGGAGAACGCCGTCAAGACCGGGGATCTGCATGCCTTCATCCGATCGATGGCCGCAGAGAAAAATACGTCGGGCACGATGTCCGAATTTTAAATTCGGACTGTCCGGCACTAAGCATTTTCCGCCAAGTCGTTGCAGTTCAGATTCCGGAACGGTTGTAGCGCTGGCGGAGCGTGTCCGGGTAGGTCGCATTGGAAAGCAGCGTGTCGTAACTGATTTTCCCCTGCTCGTAGAGCTGCGCCAGCGAATGGTCCATCGTACACATGCCCTGCTTGGAACCGATTTCGATCTGGGTGTAGAGCTTGTGCCACTCCCCGTCCCGCATGACGTTGCGCGACGCTCCGTCGACCGACAGGAATTCGTAGGCGAGATACCGCCGCTTGCGGTCGATCGAGGGGAGCAGCTGCTGCGTCAGCACCCCCTGGAGCGAATTCGCCAGCTGGGTGATCGTCTGCGCCTGCTGCTCCGGCGGGAACACGCCCACGATGCGCTCCATCGTATTGACCACGCTCGACGTGTGCAGCGTGGCGATGACCAGGTGGCCGGTCTCCGCCGCCGTGAGCGCGGTGGAAATCGTGTCCATGTTGCGCATCTCGCCGATGGCGATCACATCCGGGTCCAGCCGCAGGATATGCAGCAGACCCGAGCTGAAGCTGGGCACGTCGCTGTACAGCTCCTGCTGCACCACCAGCGCCATCTTGTGGTCGTGGACGAATTCGATCGGGTCTTCCAGCGTGGAGATTTTGCAGCGGCGGCGGCTGTTGATCTGGTCGATCATATAGTTGAGCGTGGTGCTCTTGCCCGATCCGGTCGGGCCGGTGACCAGAATCAGCCCCGACGGCCGCTCGATCAATGTGTCCAGCTTCTCGGGCAACCCGAGCTCCGCGCGGGTGCGCAACTGGTTCGCGCAGGCCCGGATCGCCAACTCCGGCTTGCCGTTCCTGAGGTAGATCGACACCCGAAACCGCCCGAGCTCCTCATGGTTGAGCGAGTAGCAGAGCGCCATATCCTTGTCGAACATCTCGCGCTGAACCGGCGTCAGCGTATCGAACGCCAGGCGCGAGAGCTCTTCCGTCGTGCAGGGCGAACTTTCCGCCAGGATGATGTCGCCGTTCACACGCCACGCCGGGGGGAGCCCCGCGATCAGGTGAATGTCCGACGCATTGTAGCGCCGTGCCGTGTACAACAGTTGTTCCAATGTGATGTCGCTGTTCATTCGTCGCCTACCTTCCGAACAATCTCGCCCAGAACCCCGGAGCCGTCGCCTCTTTGA
This sequence comes from uncultured Victivallis sp., assembly GCA_964435365.1. GTDB lineage: Bacteria > Verrucomicrobiota > Lentisphaeria > Victivallales > Victivallaceae > Victivallis. The sequence continues at coordinate 50,176 of CAYSZM010000004.1, forward strand.
GCTCCGCCGGGATGATATAATCGCTCATCAATGCCGCGCACTCCTCCAGCGCCTTCTGCGCCGCAGAGCGCTGCTTGAGCTTGAGCTGGATTTTGGCCTGCATCAGATACAGTTCGCCGCGGGCGCTGTTTCTCGCCAGCGCCGGCAGCAGGAATTTGAGCGCCGTCGCCGCCGAAGCCGCGGTATCCGCGAAAAGACAGGCCGAGGCGATCAGGAACGCGCACTGCCAGTCGGCCCGGCCCGCCATCGCGGTGGCCTGCTCGAAACAGTATTCCGCATTGCGCCGGGAGTAGAGGAAGATTTCGCCGCGCACGATATGGGGCAGCATGCCGCCGCCAGCCTCCAGCGAGGAGTCGGAGAAGCCGCACGCCCGGTCGAAGTCCCCGGTCCGCGCCGCCGCCAGCGCCCGCAGCGCGAGCAGTTCCGCCGTTTCGCCGACGACTCCGACCGCGTTGCCGTACCAGAGTTCCGCCTCGTGGTACTCGCCGAGTTCGGTCAGGGCGAAGATCTGCCCCAGCCAGGCGGCGGCGGCTCCCGGGTCGAGCCCGACGGCGCGGGAATACTCCTGCAGCGCCGCCTCGTATTCGCAGCGGAAGAAAAACCGGTCGCCGCGGTCGATGAAATATTGCGCGCCTTTCGGCACTTCCCCCCGGACGACGGGGGCTTCCGGTTCGGGCGCCGTTTCCCGCGGGGTTCCGGAAAGTTCAAGTGAATTGAATCGGCCCATATTACTCCTGCTCAGAATGAGGTTCCGGAGCAATATACTCCGGATTCCTCCGATTAACAAGCGATCTGCGCCGCCAGAAAGGAAAATGAATCGATTCCAGCCGCCCGGTAATCTGCGACCGGTTGATGGCCGCGTAATTCCGCGTCCACAAGTGGCCGTTGCCGCGCTGCACGGCGGAGGGATAGATCAGAAATTCATCCTTCCCGAGCGTCAGTTCCGGCAGATTCGGCAGTTGGTATTGCTGATTGAGCGGGAGGATTTCCGCCGGTTTGCCGTTGACCTGGAGTCGCCCGGCGACGATGGAAACCACATCCCCGGGCCCGGCGAGCAGCCGGTCAAAAAACTCCCTGGCGCCGTAGACGAATCCCCGGATGGTCACCCGGACGATGTCGCCGGGCGCGGGGTCCGACGGATTGGTTTGTTCGATGGCCCATTCGCCGGGGTGCAGATCCGTTCCGGCGAACTCCATCCCGATCACGGTGTACCCATCATGGTCCAGCGCCGCTTCGGAAATCCGATAATAGCTCTGGTGAAAAATCTGGAAGCTGAAAAAACTCAGGAGAACCGTAAACAGAAGCCGCTGGCGGTACGGCCAGGAGGCAAAACGGAACATGTCGCAGAGCGACAGCGCCGGCCCCAGCGCCGCCACGGCGAGCGCCCAGGCGGTATAGAGCGTCCCGATCGCATAACAAAAGAGCACCCAGCCGGTGACGAAGATGCCGAGATAGATCGCCCCGCGCACGAAACGGCCTTTGCGGAACTGGTAGAATCCGGGCAGCAGCAGATCCGGAAGCAGCGTCCACCACTCGATCCGCAGTCGGGCAGAACTTGAGGCGGAGAAAAAGGGCCGCAACACCGCCCCTCCGTTCGCATCGTAAATGCTCATCACGTAACCCGCGACGGCACAGGGCATCATGAAAAAAGCCAACCCGGTACCGACCATCAGCCAGGAACAGATCAATCCGCCCAGCACCAGCCCGAGACAGAAAATACCCAGAGGGACACGGTCATGGCGGAACTGGTAGAATCCGGGAAGGAACAAATTGAGCTTGAAATCCCAGCTCAGCCCAGGGTCCTGCTCCAGTCGTTCCCGCTCCGACGGCTCGCTCCAACGGAAGCCCCGCCGGCGGCGGAACCGTTGAACCCATTCCCGGAACGGATGCTTCCGCTTCGCCCGCGGCGGATTCGGGTCGATGGAGACCCGCTCCGGCGCGCTGAGCGAAGCGCCGCACTTCACGCAGTTCACCACGTGGTCGAAATTGCCGAACGAGCAGCGGGGACAGCTCTTCATCGATCAGGAGCCTCTCTCAATGCTCGTCGGTGTTCACATCGACGCCGAGGTGGACTTCGCCCTGGAAATACTCCGAATTGGGATCGAAGCTGACCTCTTCGCCGACGATCTCGGCGAGCAGCTTCGCCATTTCGCGGCAGTTCTTGCCGCCGAAACCGGAGATGTCGCCGCGGACCACTCCCTCGGGGGAAATTTCGATTATGATTTCACGGGCCGCCATGGTTCAGTCCTCCCAGCTGCGCAATTTGAGGTGGATGTTTTCATCGTCGTCGATCGACTGCTCCACCAGTTCCATATTGGTCCTTTTCTTCATCTCCTCGATGAGCCGGTTGTAGACGTACTGCTGAATGACTTTGCCGGCGAGATTTTCACCGAGCTCCTTGAGCTCAGCCTTGGAGTGGCCTTCGCCGGAGACGCACACCCGGACCCGGCCGCGCACGTCGCGGGAGATGCGCACTTCGATCTCCTCCTTGCGGAAGACCAGCTCCTCCTCGCGGCCGATCGTCGAAGAGACTTCCTCGACGTTCTTGACCTCGATCTCCACCTCCTGGCGGACGCCGGTGCGGGTTTCCAGATTCACTTTTTCCTCGGCGATGGTCCGCACCGTCTCTTCGACGGCGGAAAATCCCATCGCCACCAGCACGGCGCTGGCCGCGGAAACGACCACCGGCCAGGCGGCCGGAACGATCATCGGGGCGACAACTACAATTCCGCTCATGATTGCTCTCCTTCCGTAGCAAATTCCAGCTTTCTCTTTTCGTCGGCGGCAAAGGCGTTGCCGGAGGTGGCCGGCCGGGCGCGTCCCCGGCACCAGTCGCGCAGCTTGCGAATCTCTTCGGAAAGCGTCCGCGAAAGCGGCACGGTCGCGTTCAACGCCAGCAGGATGTCGTTCTGTTCCAGATCCCGCCCCGCGTAATAACAGTCATACAGCGCGGCAACGACCGCCGCCTCGATCTCCGCCCCGCTGTAGCCGTCGGAATATTCCGCAAGCTGCGCCAGGTCGAAATAGCGGCAGTCCCGGCCGCGCGATTCGATTTTGAGCCGGAAAATTTCGGCTCGCTCCTCCGCCGTCGGCAGATCGACGAAGAAGATTTCGTCGAAACGCCCTTTGCGCAGCAGTTCCGGCGGGAGCTGCGAAATATTGTTGGCGGTGGCGATCACGAAGACCGGCGAGGTTTTTTCCGCCAGCCAGGTGAGCAGCGCGCCGAAGATGCGCGCCGAGGTGCCGCCGTCGGAGTTGCCGCTCGAACCGCCGACGCCGCCGAACGCCTTCTCGATCTCGTCGATCCAGAGGATGCAGGGAGAAATCGATTCCGCCACAGCCAGCGAACGGCGCATGTTCTGTTCGGTCGAACCGAGCGCGCTCGAAAATAACTTGCCCGCGTCGAAGCGCAGCAGCGGCATCTGCCAGGCGGCGGAGACCGCCTTGGCGCAGAGGCTTTTTCCACACCCCTGCACGCCGAGGAAGAGCACGCCCTTGGGGGCGGGCAGCCCGAACGTGCGGGCGTTTTCGGAGAAGGCGAAAGAGCGTTTCCACAGCCAGTCCTTGAGCAGGTCGAGGCCGCCGATCTGGTCGAAACTCTCGGTGGTTTCGTAGTATTCGAGGATGCCCGATTTGCGGATCAGCTGCTTCTTTTCATCGAGCACGATCGGAACGCTCTCCATCGACAGCCCGTTCTGGAGAACGAGCGCGCGGGCGAAGACGTTTTCCGCCTCGCTGAAGGTGAGGCCGAGCGCCGCCCGGAGCAGCGCTTCGCGCGCCTCGTCGGGCAGGTCGATGACCAAATTCGGATTCTCCTTGACTTCGGTCAACACCTGGTCGAGCATGTCGCCCATGACGGTGAGGTCGGGGAGCGGATAATCGACCACGGTCACGTCTTTCTCCAGATCCTCGGTCATGCACATCGTCGGCGTGATGAGAAAGAGCGTCTTGTAACTGTTCTTGAGCGCCGCCGCGGTTTCGCGCAACCGGCGGATCACCGCGAAATTGCGGTTGCCCATGTAGGGGTGAAAGTCGAAAAAGACGAAGATCGCCGACTCGATGTTGCTGATCACCCGGTCGAGCGCCGCCAGCGGGTCGCGCGTCCCCGGGTCGGAACGCAGTTTCGACTGCTCGGTGAGTCCGATCGGAATCACGCCGGTGTTGAAGCTCCAGGTGTAGAGCTTTTTATCCTGCCGTTCGGCGATGCGCCGGATGTGGGCGAGCGCCCGCTCTTCTTCGTAAGAGATCACATTGATGACCGGGTAACGCGCCCGGATCAGCATTTCCAGTTCATCATAACAGGGTCTGGGTTTCGGGTCCATCGTTGCATTCTCCCAATATGGTATTGAGCAATTCGCGCATTTCTGCCGGTACGTCCTGAACGGCGATCTTGCCGTCGGGACGCAGAATCAGCTCGCCGCTGAAGCGGGAGGGATTTTCCTCCGCCGGAGGGGCGTCGGCATTGTAACGCGCGTAGAGCCGCGTGAGTTTCCGTTCGCACACCGCGCGTTCGATCGATTCCCACTCCTCCGGGAGGGGCGGGTGGCAGCATCCGGCGCGGTCCGGCAGCAGCTCGTTGAGGCTGACCGGAACATCAGGCAGGTGTTCGGCGATGAAGTCGAGAATCGGCAGCGTGCAGCATTCGATATGTCCGCGCAGCGGAAGCTGCCGGATCAGCAGCCGCCCGGGGTCCACCGCGAGCAGGTTGCGCCGGACCACCTGCTCATACTCCCCGTAACCGCAAAACGCGGCGGCGCAGTCGGCGGTGAATTTGTAGTCGGCGACATAATAATCGACGAAGGCGTCGATCATTTCAAACGTCTCTTCAGTGAAGAGAAAATCGCTGTTCCAGACCACCGGAACATCGGAGTCGAGCCGCCGGACCACTTCGACCGCCGCCGGCAGCGAACAGGTGGGTTCGCCGCCGAGGATCTGGAGCACCCGGATTTTGCCGTCGCGGAACAGCCGGTCGACGCGGGCGGCGATTTTCTCCGGGTCGAAGGCGGCGGTATTCGCCTCCGCCGGGCGCATGAACTCGCGGTTGGAGCAATAAAGACAAGTGAGGTTGCATCCGGCGAAATAGAGCATCTGGCAGGGATTGAGCAGCGGTTCTTCGCCGTAAGTGGTGAAGAATTTCGAAACGCGCGGGGTGCCGACGCCGCAAAAGCCGGTCTCTCCGGAAGCCCTGCCCACACCGCAGCGCCGTTCGCACAGGCGGCAGGGGGAAGAGAGTTCGGTGACTTTGCCGGACAGTTCCGCCCAATTTCCGGGGCGGACGGTTCTTTTCACAATATTCTCCATATTGAGGAAAATAATACGGAGAAATCGAAAATGCAAGACGGAATTCATCCTCCGGGAAAATTATTTGAAAAAAAGGAATTACTCACTCTTTTTCCGATGCATACGCGGAATGGCGGACAGCCCTTACCCGGCACCGGTTACGCTCCGGCGGGGATGACGATGGTGAAGGTGGTCCCCTGTCCGGGCGTGCTGTGGAGGGTGATCTGCCAGCCGTGCGCCTTGACGACGGCCTGGACAAGGGCAAGCCCGAGACCGTTGCCGGGAAGATTCCGGCTGGCGTCGCCTTGGAAAAAGCGTTCGAAAACACGTTTCTGGTCGTCCCCGCTGATGCCGCACCCGGTATCGGCGACTTCGATCCGGATGGAGTCGGGGGTTTGCTTGACGCTCACCTCGACCCAGCCCTTGTCGGTGAATTTGAGCGCGTTTTCGAGCAGGTTGGAGATCACCCGCTGGAATTTCGTCTTGTCCGCCATGATGGGGAGCGGAACTTCAGGAAGATTGAGGCGGAGCTCCAGGTTTTTCTCCTCAAACGCGGGCTGCATGATTTCACAGAAATCCCGGAGGAGGCCGACCAGGTCGATCTCGGTTTTGTTGATCTCTTTGGGGTTGGAGTTGGTTCGGGTGATTTCCATCATGACGTTGATGAGCTCGCGCATGCGGGCGATCTCTTCGGCGGCGGAAGCGCAGGCGGAGCGGACCGGTTCGCTCAAATTACGGTCGCACAACAGCAGCTCGACAGTGCCGGAAATGCGGGTGAGCGGCGTTCTCAGGTCGTGGGCCACGTCGTCGGAAATGGCCTTGAGTTCTTTGAGGAGCTCCTCGGTACGCGCGTTCATGGCGTTGAACGTCTCCATGAGCTCGCGGATTTCAAGGTCGCCGTCGGCGATGTCGTCGATGCGGTAACTGTAATCGCCGGAGGAGATCCGGCTCATGGCCAGCGTGGTGCGCCGGATGCCCCGGATGAACCGCAGAGAAATGAGCCAGCCGACGCAGATTCCGATCAGCGTCACGACGGCCAGCAGCCCGAAAAACAGCAGCGCGTACCGGGTCAGAATCTGCTCCTGCGGCTTTTCGCTGCGCCCGATCACCAGTTTCCGACCGTCCGGCAGGGTGAAGCGGGTGAAGATGAAATTCGGCTTCTCCTCCAATCCGGAGATCAGCCGGGCCGGGTCGGAAGCGGCGGGCGCCGGTTTCGCTTCGGTGTCTTCGATCCATTCGTCGAGCATGTCGCTGGTGAGGAAGGCGGAGCCGTCGACGTTGAAGATTCCGATGAAGAAATTGTCCTGCCCGCGGGCGTAAAGCTGCTGTGTGAAATAACGGCGAAGATGACCGAGATGGTTGACGACGTTGATCTTCCGGGAATAAATCAGCTTGCCGTTCTGGACGCGCATTTCGTAGAAATCGCAGCGGTAGCAGGCAAACGCCGTGCTGTAGACCCGCCGGACATGGTCGGTTCCGTAGGAGACGGTGCGGTAAACGTAGTAGACCTCAACGCCGGGGAATCTCTGGTTGAGCACCGCTTTCTCTTCTTCCGGATAGTCGCTGCCGGGACGGATTTCGCCGAAACGGTCCACGCGCGGCCCGGTGATGTAGAGCAGTTCCACCTCGGAAGCGATCATCCGGGTGTTGGCGTCGTCGGCCCGGTTGAGCATGGAGGTAATCAGGTAGACCATCAGCCAGAAAATCAGCGAACAGGAGATGAAAAACAACAGCGCATAGCTCAGCGCCATGCGGGTTTTGAGAGTGATATGGCGACGGTTTTTCTTATTCCAGAACATAGCCGATGCCGCGCACCGTGTGAATGAGTTCCCGGTCGAACGGGCGGTCTATCTTCTCCCGCAGCTTGTACATGCGGGTTTCCACGATATTGGTCTGGGGGTCGAAATTGTATTCCCAGACGTGTTCCATAATCATGGTTTTGGTAACCACCCTTCCGGTGTTGCGAACGAGATATTCCAGGAGATCGTACTCGCGCGGCGGCAGATCGATCTGCTGCCCGGCGCGGGTCACCTTGCGGGTCAGGAGATCGACGGAGAGGTCGGCGACGGAGAGCGCGGTCGGCTCGCTGCTCATCGACGAACGGCGGAGCTGGGCCTGAATGTTGGCCAGGAGCTCGGTCACCGAAAACGGCTTCGACAGATAGAGGTCGCCGCCGGAGTGCAGCCCCTTGACCTTGTCCTCCAGCGAATTCCGGGCGCTCAGGATGATGAGCGGCGCGTTGATTTTCGCTTCGCGGATCTTGGAGATCACGGTGAACCCGTCCACCAACGGGAGCATGATGTCGATGATTCCGAGGTCGAAGGGTTCGGTCTGGGCGAGGCCGAGGCCGTTCAGGCCGTCCGCCGCGTAAATGGTGGTGTACCCGGCTTCCTTGAGCGCTTTGAGCAGAAAATCCGCGGTTTTTTTGTCGTCTTCGATGACCAGAATCTTCATTGGAACTCCCTCGCCCGTCTCCGGACCCCGGAAACGAAGGCCTCTCTATTCAAAGTACATCCGATTCCCTGTTTTTTCCAGCGGCAAAGCGATTTCCGCGCCGTTTTTTCGAAAAATGCAATTTTTTCTCGTTTTTTTTCGAAATACAAATAAAACCAGCTTGATTTTTTGTTATTCGCAATTATAATTATAAATATTGCGAAATTCGAATTCAGAAAGGATGTTTATTATGATTATCGGATTGGCGAAGGAAATCAAGAACGAAGAGTACCGGGTCGGCCTGACGCCGTCGGGCGCCGGCGAGTACGTGGCGGCGGGGCATCGGGTGCTGATCGAGAAGTCGGCCGGAACGGGTACCGGTTTCGCCGACGAGGAGTATCTGGCGCGCGGCTGCGAAATCGTGGCGGACCGCAAGAAGCTGTTCGACGACTCCGAGATGATCGTCAAGGTCAAGGAGCCGCTGCCGTGCGAATACGACCTCTTCCACCCGGGGCAGATTCTCTACACCTATCTGCATCTGGCGGCGGACCTGGAACAGACCGAGGCGCTGCTGGCGAAGAAGGTGACGGCGTTCGCCTACGAAACGGTGATGGAGGCGGACGGCTCGCTGCCGCTGCTGGCGCCGATGTCGCAGATCGCCGGGCGGCTCTCCATTCAGGAAGGCGCCAAGTATCTGGAGAAGCCCTGCGGCGGACGCGGGCTGCTGCTCTCCGGAGTTCCCGGCACGGCCAAGGGCAAGGTGCTGATCCTGGGCGGCGGCGTCGCCGGATCGAACGCCTGCCGGATCGCCCTCGGAATGGGCGCCGACGTGACCGTCATGGACATCTCCGCGAAGCGTCTCGCCGACCTCGAGGCGGTGTTCGGCACCGGACTTAAAACACTCTACTCCAGCCGCGAGAACATCGTCAACGAGCTGGCGCAGTCCGATCTGGTGATCGGTTCGGTGCTGCTCCCCGGCGCGCTGACTCCGAAACTGGTGCGGAAATCCGACCTCGCTTCGATGAAGCCGGGTTCGGTGATGGTGGATATCGCCATCGACCAGGGCGGCTGCTTCGAGACCTCGCACGCGACGACGCATACCGAGCCTATTTTCACCGTGGACGGCGTGGTTCACTACTGCGTGGCGAACATGCCCGGCGCGGTCAGCCTGAGCTCGACCATCGCACTGACCAACGTGACCAACCGTTACGGACTCATGATTGCGAACAAGGGAGCCATGAAGGCGATCGCCGAATCGGCCGCCCTGAAATCCGGTTTGAACTGTTTTGATGGAAAATTGACCAACAAAGCAGTGGCGGAAGCGCACGGGATGGATTATATTACCGCATGATGGATGAAATCGATCGAAAAATCGTAGCCGCATTGATCGCCGACGGACGCGCGGGCAACAATACCATTGCCCGCGACCTCGGCATCTCGGAAGGCACCGTGAGGAACCGGGTTCGCAAACTTGTCGAATCCGGTTACCTCTGGGTTTCCGCGTGGATCAATCCGGAGATGGTTGACGATCACCAACTGTTCATGCTGGGGGTCAAAGTCGCCGCCAGCAAGGACCTGACCCGGACGGCCACCGCCATCTCCGAATTGAAGGAGGTGCAGTCGGTGGCCATCACCACCGGCCGCTACGACCTGCTGGTCGAAGTGTGGCTCCCGGCCAAACACGGCCTGATCGAGTTCATCGACGGCCCGATGCTGAAAATCGACGGAATCGTCTCGACCGAGAGCTTCCTCGCCATGAAGACCTTCAAGAAATGGCTCGACCCCGGCCAGTGAGCCCGGGAAACCGGCCTTCCGCCCTTGGCAACTCTACGGGCCCGCCGTCCCGTTTTTCCGGTTCCCGGACGCATTTCATCATAATGTAATTTTCCCATAATACGTTTCTAGCTCTCCCGGCGTATATTCTGCAGCATTGACCACTTATATGGAAGGATGCAGAAAAATGCCGAACAGGAAATTTACACTTATCGAATTGCTCGTCGTAATTGCGATCATCGCAATTCTCGCCTCCATGCTGATGCCCGCCATCGGCAAAGCCCGCACCCAGGCGAAGATCACCTCATGCCTTTCCGGCTACAAACAGACCGGCATGGCCTACAAGATGTACAACGACGACTTCGCCGACTGCATGCCGATCGTCGCCGGAGCCACCGTCGACAACGACAGCAACCACGGCGCAAACCTTGCCGGACAGCTCTATTTCAACCCCAAATCCCCGGAAACGGTCAACCCGTCGGTACTGGGATTGCTGATGCAGTATATGGGGCGGAGCGAAGTCAACAGCCAGGACCCGACCACGTGGAGCCGTATCAACTATTTCGAGTGCCAGGCCCAGGATTATCTGGCCGACTACAACCGCAACACCGCCATCAAAAACGGCCGCTGGTTCAATGGCGGAGTCCACTTCGGCTCCTGGACTGAAAACGGCGACGCCGCCTTCAAAACGAACCGGGCCGTGAACCCCAGCACCAAAGTGGTCATGATGTGCGACCTGCTGTCCAACCGCGACGCCTGGGTCTATTTCCGCCCCTACTGGAAAAAGGCCGGACTCGATACGAAAAGTTCCAGCTGGCAGAAACTCTCCGGTCCCCATAACGGCGGCTGCGGCTTCCTTTACATGGACGGTCATGCCGCCACCCAGCGCTTCGGATACTGGATGCGGCCGAATCTGTCGACGGTCCGCATCTCGATCTTCAACCCGTATATCGCCACCACGCAAAATTGAATATCCGGATTAATCAAATGAAAGAAAGCAAAGTCAAACGCAAATGAAGAAAATCGGTCTGGTCCTGTTGCTGTTGACGGCGGCGATTCTGCTGCACGCCTACGAGGTCATGATCCTGGGCGATACCCATTACGATACCCCGGAAACCCGCCTGAAAGATGAGAAGCTGACTGAGAATCAGGAGAAAACGCGCACCCGCAACTTCGAACGCTGGGAGAAAAATATCCCCGCCATGCTGGACGCGGCCGGAAAACGTTCCGCCCGGAATGTTGCGTTCGTCGTTCAGCTCGGCGATATCATCCAGGGCGGATGCGGCAGCGAAGAGCTGCAGACCAAAGCGTTTCAGGAAGTCCTGGCCGTTTTGAAGAAACAGTTCAGCGTTCCGCTCTATGTGGTCAAGGGCAATCACGACATCCACGGTCCCGGAGCGGAAGAGGCTTTCTCCAAAGTCATGCTGCCCTATCTGAACCGGGAGTTCGGGCAGAAAAACGCGGTGGAGAACAGCGCGAATTATGCGGTCATGTACGACAAGGACCTGTTCCTTTACTTCGACTCCATGAAGCCGGACGCCGATTTTGTCGAAAAGGCGCTTGAGGAACACAAAGACGCCCGCCATGTGTTCTTCCTCACCCACCTGCCGGTGATCCCCTCCGGCGAAGGCCGCAAACCCGACTGGATCGTCTACGGACTGCGTTCGGACAACGCGCCGGAACGGCAACGGCTGCTGAAACTTCTGGCCCGACATAACGCGATCGTTCTCTGCGGACACATTCACCGCACCGTGCTCTCCCGCTATCGCTCCGAGGATGGCGCCATCACCCAGCTCGCCAGCTTCGGCATGCCGGTCTCGCTCGACGGAGAATACAAAGAAATAAAGGGGACCGGAGAAGATTACTTCGCCGTGGAGGATATCAAAGATGCGATGAAAACCAAGCGCGTCAAAACGACCCTGAACGACTTCATCGGCAAGATCACGGAATATGATTATTATCTTCCCGGAGCCGGTTACAATGTTCTGCGCATCGACGACGACGGCGTTTCCTGCGATCTCTACTTCGGCGCGGACGACCATCCGTCCAAGACGCTGACGCTCTCCCCCGCCGGCCGGTAACGCCGATCCCCTCTTCAAAAAAACAAGCCTCAAGCGGAAAGACCGCTTGAGGCTTTGTTTTATGCCCGGAGAATCAGGCCATGACCATGATCGAGAAGACCAGCGCGAAAATCGCGCAGGTCTCGACCACGCCGAGGATCATCAGGTCGTTGGCGAAGCCCTGGTTGGTTTCGGCGAACGAGTTGCAACCGCCGGCGGCGGCGCGGCCCTGGAAGAGCGCCGAGAACATCTGGGCAAGTCCGCCGAACACGCCGACGGCGAGGAAGAGCGGCCACATGGCCGGATTCTTGGCGGCGGCGCCGCCGATCAGGATCATCATGATCATGCCGTAGATGGTCTGCGACAGGGGGGCGCCGGCCATGGCGAGCAGCAGGAACGGCGCGGGCTTATCCTGCTGGTAGCACTTTTTCCAAGCTCCGATCGCGGCGGCGCCGGCGATGCCGGTACCCATCGACGAACCGATCGCGGCGAGACCGACCGCGGCATATCCGCCGACTTTCGCCAGCGCCATCATCATTTCCTGTTCCATGCTTATTGTTCCTCCATTTTCTTTCTGTTGGCAAATGGTTTGAATTTCGATCCGGCCCAGGTCAGCCCCACGTGGTTGGAAAATTCCAGCGTGTTCAAACGGACGCCGTGAACCATGACGCCCATCAGGCAGAGCGCGATATTGAGCACATGTCCGAACAGGATCACCACCGCCGCCGGCAGAACCGTCGCCCAGCCGGGACCGAGATGGAAGACGCTGACGCCCATGTCGTTGAAACTCGATGCGATATAGTAGCCCGCCAACCCCACCGCGAACAGACGGATGTAGGAGAGCACGTCGACGAAGCTGTTGATGATTCCGAACGGGAACTGGAACGCCTGTGCGACATCGAGCCAGTCGACGTCGCAGGCGGCCACCATCACGACGCCGATGATGTAGCACGCGAACATGAATTTCGGGAATGAGCCGGGGAACACCAGCAGCCGCAACGTCAGGATGAAGTTGCCGATCAGGAAAAACACCCACCCGACATTGCCGATCCAGCCGCGGATGGTGCCTTCATGCAGCGCCTTCCAGATCCGGCCGAGCGAAAGCTGAAGCAGCGCCAGCGAGAAGCAGATAAGCTGGGTGTAAGAGTTTTTGAGCGATTCGTCGGTCAGCTGGCGGACCTCCGCCCACTTGAGCCATTCCGGACTCGGACGGCCGAAGATGTTCGAGGTGAGCAACCCCCAGACGATCGTCGCCACCGAGAGCAGCCCGAACAGCATCAGCGGCGCCTTGGCGGCCGGCGTCTTGCGGAATTTCCATGCCGCGAGCAGCGTTCCGGCCAGGAAGACCAACCCGTATCCGGCGTCGCCGACGATCATCGCGTAGAAGATCGTGAAGAAAATCAGCACACCCGCCGAGACGTCGATCTCGGTGTAGCCCGGCTCAATGCCGAGGAACTGGAACAGGGGTTCGATGACCCGCACCAGTTTGGAGCTTTTGCGCAGCGTCGGCACCCGGTCGCCCGGTTCCGGGTCTTCGACGAGAAGGCCCCAGCCGTTTTTCTGCGCGGCCGCTTCCAGCTCCGGCACCGCCGGACCCGGGACGAATCCGTTCAGCGAAACCACTTCGCCGTGCGCCGCCAGCGAATCGCTGACGTGCGAAAATTCCAATTCTCCTTCGAGGTGAGCCGAACGGTGTTCCACCGCCGGAATCGACACCAGGAGCTCCATGATTTCATCCTGAACCGCCTGAAGGTCGGTCACCAGCTCGGCTTCGCGCCTGCGCAGCTCGGGCGGATTGTCTTCGCTGCCCAGCCGGATTTCCGGCAGCACGCCCGGCTCGATTTCGGAAGTCGAAATCACCACGAAAAAGGTGCGGCCCTCTTCGACGGCGACGGTCTGAACTTCCACCGAATCCAGCGCAGCCGCCTCTTCGACGGCGGTTTCGCGCCCGGAGCAGAGGTAGACGTAAACCCCCTTGGCGCGCAGCTCTTCGATCCGGTTCCGGTCGAAATCGCCCCAGACGGCGAGATGGCGGAGCCGCTGGCGGACCGAGGCGAGCTCGGATTCCGCCTTGTCGCGCGAATCCAGCAACTGCGACGCCTGCGCCACCACTTCCGCGCCGGAGCGGCGTTTACCGTCCTCCTTCGGGAGATGGTCGCACTTTTCGCATTCGGCCTTGAATTTCCGGAGTGAAGTCAGCACCCGGCGGGCCGCATCGTGCGATTCGGCAATCTGCTGGGTCTGGCCGGACTCGCGCCCCTTGACGAGTTCCACCTGCATCACGCCGAGTCGCCGGAGCGCGGTCAGCGCCGAGTTTTCATCGGAGCCCAACGCCAGCAGCGTGACTTTTTTCATCGGTACAATCATATTTCCGCTCTTTCCTGCCGCTTTGGATTAGGAACGAATCTGTCCGTCGCCGCGGACGAGGTATTTGTAACTGGTCAGCTCGTCCGCGCCCATCGGGCCGCGGGCGTGCAGCTTGTCGGTGCTGATGCCGATTTCGGCGCCCATGCCGAACTCCCCGCCGTCGGTGAATCGGGTCGAGGCATTGCTGTAGAGCGTCGACGAGTCGACGTTCGCAAAGAAATAGTCGATATGCGCCTGGTCCGGGCTGACGATGCCGTCGCTGTGGCGCGAACCGTATTGATTGATGTGGGCGACCGCCTCTTCGACCGAGCCGACCATTTTCACCGCGAGGATGAGGTCGAGATATTCGGCGTACCAGTCTTCCTCGGTCGCCGCTTTCGCTTCGGGGCAGAGTTTGCGGAACTCGTCGTCGCCGCGCAGCTCCACGCCGCTCTCGCGCATCACCGCGACGAAGGCGGGGACGAATCCGGCCGCCGCCCTGCGGTCGATCAGCAGCGTTTCGAGCGCGTTGCAGGCGCTCGGGCGCTGGCACTTGGCGTTGCGGACGATCGCCACCGCCTTTTCGACGTCGCTCCCGGCGTCGATATAGAGGTGGCAGACGCCCTTGTAATGCTTGAGCACCGGCATGGTCGCTTCGGCGCAGACCAGACGGATCAGCTTCTCGCCGCCGCGCGGGATGACGAGGTCGAGGTAACGGTCCATTTTCAAGAGGATCGGCACCGCCGCGTGGTCGGTCCACGGGACGAGCTGGACGGTTCCGTCCGGCAGCCCGCATTCGACCGCCGCTTCGTCGAGCAGCCTGGCCAGGAACAGATTCGATGCGAACGCCTCGCGGCCGCCGCGCAGGATCACCGCGTTGCCGGCTTTGAGACAGATTCCGGCGGCGTCCACCGTCACGTTCGGGCGCGATTCGTAGATGATCCCGATGACGCCGAGCGGCACGCTGATTTTGGTGATGACCAGCCCGTTGGGCCGGGTGGTCTGCGACAGGATGCGGCCGACCGGATCGTTCTGGGAGGCGACCACGCGGAGCCCTTCCGCCATTTCGGCGATGCGGCGGTCGTTCAGCGTCAGCCGGTCGACCATCGCTTCGGCGAGGCCGGAGGCGCGCGCCGCGTCGAGGTCTTTGCGGTTGGCTTCCTTGATTCCGGAGACGGTGCTTTCGATCTTTTCGGCCATCCGGCGCAGGCAACGGTTCTTTTCGTCCGGCGGGAGAACCGCCAGTGCGCGCGAAGCGGTCACCGCCTTCTCTCCCATCTCCTTCAGAACCCGTTCCATCGTCTCGATTCCGACCGAATCCGCCACTTGTCCAGTCTCCTTGATATGCTGAATTTCAATCTATCCGGCTATTAAGATATCCCGCATTCCGGCAAGATGCAAATTCCCGCGCGCGGAATCGTCGGGCATTCTCGCGTTTTTTCCGGAAATCCGTAGCAATTCGTCCTTTTCACACGGCACGACGCGACGGTAAGGAATTCGGGCGGCCCGCTACCGGTCCTGGAATTTGTCGCGCCGATTTGCTTCCTGCAGGTTGTCCAGGATGCGCTGCAGCGTCCGCTCCAGCGCCGCCTGCTCTTCGGGCGGGATTCCGTCGAGCATGATGCGACGGTAATTCGTGGTAGTCTCCTGCATCCGGCCGTAAGTTTCCTCTCCGAACGGGGTCGGATAGAGCAACACTTGGCGTTTGTCGTGCGGATGCGGCTCGCGCCGGATCATACCCTCCCGTTCCAGCGCGGCAAGCATTTTGCACACCGTCGCCCGATCGATCAGCAGCAGCGTGCTCAGCTCCGCCTGGGCGATGCCCGGATTTTCGATGATCTTCAAGAGATAGATGTACGAACCGCCGCCGAGACGGAACGGCGTCAGGTTGCGGTTGAGATAGGCAAGCTGATGCCGGTACGCGGCGGAAATCAGACGTGCGACCCGATTCGGTTTGTACATGGCGCGTCACCTTCTGTTGCGGATTTCTTCCCGCGGCGAAAGCGGGAACATCGATCTATTATAGTAGCACCGTGATAAAGATATTCAACCACCAGCCACAGGATCGCCATCAGAAAAATGATCAACTCCGCCCGCAGCAGGCTCTGATAAACCGCCGCCCGGTCCGGGAAGACATACAGCGTCAGCGGCACGAAGATTCCGGGAATCATGGTGTTGTAGCGATACGCCCGCTCCGGCCGCGTCGAAAAAACCGCCAGGTATAGAAACGGCGCAAGCAGAACCGGCACTCCGAAAAAAAGCACCGGCACACTCTCCACCACCCCGAGCACCAGAAGGCTGAACAGCGCCACCACGAGGCAGCAGAGTCCGTGGGCGATGATGTTCTCCCGGGCGATTTTCTGGATCATGCTCCGGTCGAAATAGCGGAAGGCTCCTCCGAAACTCAGGAAAGCGAACAGGGCGAACCGCCATTCCACCAGCATGAACACCAGCCAGATGCCGAGCCAGACCGCCGCGTAAATCAGCAATTCGCCGGTTCCCACCCGGTATTCGGCGGCGGCCGGCCTGCTCTTCACATAACGCGGAAGCTGCGCCGGAAACAGCGCGAAGCATCCCCACACGATCGCGACGATCAGCAGAAATTCAATCAGATAAGGCTCCAGCAGCGCGACCTCCATCCCCGAATCGGGGTAGCTCGCATTGATCGTGCTGAGCGAGTAGGAGAACATGAAGCTGTACGCATTGGCCATTTCGAACCTGATGGCGAACAGCTTCAGGATTCCGAGGAACACTCCCCCGGTGACGATGACCGCAAGCAGCGGAATGCTCTGAAACAGTTCGACCGCCAGCGTTCCCGCCGCCATGCCGACCCAGAGCACCAGGACCCGGACCAGCAGTCCACGCAGGGAGAAGCGGTTCATCGAGAGCAGGATAGTCGCCGGATACAGCCCGACGAATACCGTGCTGGCCCCCATCGACAGCAGGTGGGCGAGCATGACCCCGGCGACTCCGGCGGTCATCAGCCGGAGAAACTTGTCGCGCCGGAAGCGTGCCGCCGCCTGTTCATACCGTTTCATCGCCGGCCCCCGTCAGTAGACGTAATTGAGCCACCCGATCAGCCGAATCCAGCTCCGGGAGAGACTGCTGAAGAACGGGTGCGACGGGTTGGCCACCGCCACCGCCGCCCGCGAACCGGTACACAACACCGCCTCGGCAGGGATTGATTCGGTCAGTTCCAGCTGGACGCGGGTCCGGCCGACAGCCCGAATCCAGCGGGTATCCTCTTCGATCCGGTGCAGTTCGTTGGGAGCGACGTAGCCGGAGCTCAACTCCCGCACCGTGCCTTTCAGCGTGGCGGCGAACACCCGGCCGGGAATCGCGTCGAACACAACCAGCGCCGGGCGCCCGGGCCGCAGCCGCCCCGCGCTTTTTTCCATCATGTCGGCGTTGATCACCAGATGGGATGCGTCGTGGATGACCGCGTATTTTTCGTTGGTGACGACGGCTTGCCCGGCATAAAGCTGATGGCAGCTGACGACTCCGGAGATCGGCGCTCGGACGGTGGCGTCCCGCAGGTTGTTGCGGGCGATTTCAAGCTCCGCCCGAAGCTGCCGGAGTTCGCTGTTTCCGTCGCCCGGGGTTCCCCGCTGCCGGACCAGCGACTCGAGGTGGCTCCGGTGCGCGGCGACGACGCTCTGTTCGGTGTCGTACTGCAATTTGCTGTCTTCGAAACTTTTCCGCGAAACCGCGCCTTTTTCCTGGAGCAGGCGGTCGCGCTCGAGATCGGTTTTCCGCTGGGAGAGTTTCTGCTCTTCTTCGCGGATGTTCTGCTCCTCCTCACGGATCGAGCCGTCGAGCGCCTCGAGTTTGTTCCGCGTGGTTTCATAAAGCGCCTCCAACCGGCGGACTTCGGCGTTGTAATTCCGGGTGTCGAGCCGGAACAGGGGATCGCCCGCCTTGACGGGTTCTCCGTCCCGGCAGTCGACCGATTCGATGGTCCCGGCCACTTTGCTGTAAACCGGAGCCATCCCATACTCCACGTAGGCCCGTCCGGAGTACGGCGCATAGCTGGCCATCCCCACCGCAAGAAAAAAAACGGTGAAGAATAAAATCAACAGGATCAGGTAGATCAATCGCAATGACAATCTGACTTTCATTCTCTTTTCTCCGGCATCGGATTCCACGTTTTCCGGCCGCAACCGGCGTTCAAGCGGATAATATATCGCCAGAATGTTGCAATTGCAACAATATCCTGTGATTTTGATCCCGAAAGCCACCGGTTCCGACATCGGGACGCCGATGAGGAGGAGAGATTGAAATCATCGGGAAAATGCCGCTTTTTATTTGAAATTCCGGCAAATCGGGTTATCTTATCATCTTGTTTTCATGTCACTAATCAATACCTTGTTAACAGGGGGAAATATGCCGGTTGACATTTTGGTCGGAACCCAGTGGGGCGATGAAGGAAAAGGCAAGCTGATCGACGTTTTGACGCGCGATGTGGATATGGTTGTCCGCTTTCAGGGCGGCAACAACGCGGGTCACACCGTCGAAATCGGCAGCGAGCATTATGTGCTCCATCTGATTCCTTCCGGCATCTTCCGGCCGAACGTGATCAACGTCATCGGCAACGGCCTCGTGGTCGACGTGCTCGGCCTGGTCGAGGAGATGAAGGGAATTTCCGCCAAGGGGTTCTCGATCGACAACATCCGTCTCTCGAACCGCGCCCAGCTCATTTTCGAGTACCACAAGCGGGCCGACGCCCTCCGCGAAGCCGGAGCCGGCGCGAAGAAGATCGGTACCACCCGGCGCGGCATCGGGCCGGCCTATGCGGACAAAATGAACCGCACCGGCATCCGCGGCATCGACCTCACCCGTCCGGAGCGGCTGGAGGAACAGTTCCGCTCCGAGGCGGCCAAGTACAATAAGCTCTTCGGCGAGCACGGCATCGAGCAGCTCGACATCGACGCCGAATGGGCGCGCGTCAGCGCCGCCGCCGATTACCTCAAAGGGTTCGTCTGCGATACCGTCTATCTCGTCAACGACGCGATCAAGTCGGGCAAGAAGATCCTCTGCGAAGGCGCCCAGGCCGCGCTGCTCGACATCGACCACGGCACCTATCCGTACGTCACCAGCAGCAGCACCGTCTCCGGCGGCGCCTGCCCCGGTGCGGGCATCGCGCCGCAGAAGATCCGCGACGTCTGGGGCGTCATCAAGGCCTATACCACCCGGGTCGGCGAAGGCCCGTTCCCGACCGAACTTTTCACCGCCGACGGCGAAACGCTGCGCAAGATCGGCCATGAATTCGGCGCCACCACCGGGCGGCCGCGCCGTTGCGGCTGGTTCGACGCCGTGGCCGGGCGCTACGCCTGCATGGTGGACGGCGTGACCAAACTGGCGGTCACCAAGCTCGACGTGCTCGACGGCTTCGACGAAATCGGCGTCTGCGTCGCCTATGAGATCGACGGCGAAGTGACGAAGGAATTTCCGGCCTCCGCCGAAGACCTCGCCAAAGTCAAGCCGGTGCTCGAATGGCTCCCCGGCTGGAAGAGCGACACCAGCAAGGCGGCCAGCTACGACGAGCTGCCGGAGAACGCGAAGAAGTATCTCGCGCACATCACCAAGCTGGTCGACTCCAGCCTCGCGATCGTTTCGGTCGGCCCCCGGCGCGACCAGACGTTCGAGGTCTGATCTCAGCAACGCGAACATTACGTCCGGGGGCGGAGGAGGCCAGAGCCTTCTTCGTCCCCGTTTCATTTGAGAGGAGTGCCGGATGGGCGCAAAGCGGAAACCGAATGCGGAGCACGGCTTGCCGATGCGCATTCTGCACGCCTTCGGCGCCCTCGACTCCGTCCAGATCGTCTCGCTGCTCTTCCTGATTTCGGTGGGGCTGGTCTTCATCTACTCGACCGGCATCCAGATCGGCACCGAGACCGCGCTCAAGGCGTTCAGCCGGCAGCTGCTGTGGGTCGGCGGCGGCGTGCTGCTCTGGATGATCGGCGCGGCGGTCAATTTGCGCCGGACCGAGTACAAGGTGCTTTCGGTTTTCTTCTATCTGGCCACGTTGCTGCTGCTGATCATCCTGCCGTTCGTCGGCAAGGAGGTGAACGGGGCGGTGAGCTGGCTCGACATCCCGGGGACCGGCTTCAGCCTCCAGCCCTCGGAATTCACCAAGCTCTCGCTGATCCTGCTGCTGGCGGCGATGTTTTCGACCACGATGTTCTCGGTGAATAAATTTTCCTGCCTGCTGCTCTCCGGCGTCACCGTCGGGATTCCGCTGGTGCTGATTTTGAAGGAGCCGGATTTCGGCAGCGCGCTGATCCTGATTCCGATCTATCTGGCGATCGTCTTCTGCGCCGGACTGCGCTGGCGCTATATCATCGTCGTTTCGCTGACCTCGATCATCGGGTTCGGGCTGGTGGTCGCCAACGAGGTGTTTCAAATCCGGCCGTTCCTGCGCGGATATCAGCTGAACCGCATCCTCGCCTTCCTCCACCCCGAGGATTTCCTGGCCGGAGCCGGTTACCAGCCGTGGCAGGCCTATCTGGCGGTCGCTTCCGGCGGACTCACCGGGAAGGGAATCGGCGAAGGAACCCAGAACACCCTCGGCTTCATCCCCCAGATGGCGGTGAACAACGACTGTATTTTTTCGATCATCGCCGAGGAGACCGGCTTCATCGGCTGCGCGCTGGTCTTCCTCGCCTATCTTTTGCTGCTCTACTCGATCCTGCGCACCGCGTTCCTGACCGACGACGCCTTCGGGCGCTATCTCTGCATCGGCATCGCCGCGGTTCTCTTCGCCCATTGTTTCATCAACATCGGCATGAGCATCGGGCTCACTCCGGTCACCGGGCTTTCGCTCCCCTTCGTCAGTTACGGCGGTTCCTTCTTCCTGATGCTGATGGCCGCCTGCGGGCTGATCCAGTCCGTCTACCGGCACCGCGACGACGGCAAAATCTGATCCGTCCGGGGCGGCCCGGCGCGCCAGAAAAGAATTTCATAAAAAAGGGGTACAATCATTTGACTTCAATATGGTTTTTCTCTATAATTATGAATAGAGAAAGGCTCCGTATCGGGCGGAGCAACGGGAGTTTTGAGGCAAAAGACGTATAATAGTTAGTATGTTAAGTTCCGGCAACCGGCAACACAGGCGCAATTGATTCGGTTCAAACCGATTGCGCGTAAGGTTTGTTGTCTGTTCCACTTCAATGTTCTGCTTCTTCCGTCCTGTCCGACCAGCTGCTGCCGCAATGCTGCACCGATTTCCAACATCACGTAGTAACTATTATGGGACACGGAGGGAAATCATGCAGAGAGTACGGTTTACGTTGATCGAGCTCCTGGTGGTAATCGCAATCATTGCAATTCTGGCCTCGATGCTGCTGCCCGCCCTGAGTCAGGCGCGGGATCAGGCGCAGAGCTCCAAGTGCATGGGAAACCTGAAACAGCTGACGCTGGACTGCATCATGTACGCGAATTCCAACCAGGACTGGCTGCCCCGCTCATGGAACCCGGGCAACAATCAGATGTGGTGCGACCAGCTCTACCGGGCCGGGCTGGTTGACCAGCCGAAAGATGTCTCCGACACCGACAAGAATGCCGTCAAGGGGGTGTTCGCCTGTCCGGCCGAACGGCAGGCCCGGGAGACGCCGAACGGCACCAAGATCCATTACGGAATGAATCGCATGGCCTACACCTGGAATTGCCAGTTGAAAACCGTCCAGTTCAAACGCCCCGCCCTCACTGCGCTGCTGTACGACACGGCCATTCACCCCAATTACGACAACTACGTCTCGACCACCGACCTGACCTCGGCGAAGAACATCGCCGCCAACCGGCACCGCCGCGACACCGCCCGCAATATTTCGTTCGTCGACGGCCATGTGAAGCTGCTCGACAAACGCGAAGTCGCCAAATCAGGAATGTATATCTGGAAAATCTTCTACCTCAACAACGGGGAATATCTTTCGGGCAGCGATATCTGGAGCCTGTAAAACATGAACACGATCAAACGATTCTGGCTTCTCTGCGGCCTCGTCGCCTGTCTGGGGACCGCCGCGGCCGATGGGAAAGCGGCGGCGCAGCTCCAATTTCAGATTCTTCCCATCGCCGACGTCGGAGAAGGAACCGTGAAGGACAACGGAGCGAACGGCTGTACGATCACGCTCAAAAACACCGCGAAGAACAATTACGTCATCGCGCTGGCCAAACTCGACCGGAAGGCCGCCGCCCAGCAGAAGCTGGTGTTCCGGATGCGCGGCCGCGCCTCGAACCGCAGCGCGTTCCTCACCGCGACCCTGGTCTATGAAGCCGACGGCAAGTGGGACGGGCGGAATTCGCCTTCGATCCCGGTCGGCAACGCGGAATTCAAAACCGTCATCTTCGGGCTGGATACCGATTTCAAATTCTCCGACGCGCTGTGGAACTTGAAGCAGCTCAAATTCGTCCTCAACGGAGCCGGGAATCCGGCCGGAAGCACCGCCGAAGTGGAGATCGAAGATGTCAGGATCGTCAACGCCGACGAACTCTCCGGGGCCGGAGCCGACTTCCTCGTCGTCCCGTTCCCGAAGCCGGAGCCGAATCACTCCGTGCCCGGCGTCACGCCGGTCCGGGTCTGGTTCGACCTCGACAACGACGACCTCTCCGGCCGGGTGCAGAGCCGGGTTTCGCCGGGGGTGATCGACGACACGGTACCCTCCGCCGGATTCCGGGCGCTGTTGCTGGAACACGCCGAGGGGATCGTCGAACCCGCCGCCTCGCCGGAAGCCGCGGACGTGATCGTCTACTCCCGCGCCGCCGCCGGAGACCCGAAGCCGGTACTCGACGCGCTCCGGGCGGGAAAGCGGCTGATCGTCTACGGAAAACCCGCCGACCCGGCGCTGGAGGAGAAACTTCCGCTGCGGTTCGAAACCAAAGCCGCCTCGGGATTCGCGCCGCGCTCCAAAGCGACACTCGACGCCGCGCACCCGCTCTTCGCCGGAGAACCCGCCGCGAAAGGCGATTTCGGGAGCTATTTCAAGACCGCGCTCAAAAGCGGTAACCCATTGGCCGCGTTCGGGGACGGGTCGCCGCTGCTGGCCGAGGACGGCAACATCCTCCAGTTCGCCTGCGGCATCGGCAGCGCCCTGCTTGAAAACGGCGTCTTCTACGACAAGCTGTTCCTGCGGGCGGCGGCGCTCGGCAACGCTCCGGCGCTCGCCGCACTCGACGTCCGCGACCGGGAGTGCGCGGCGAAACAGGCCGAAGCGGACCGGGCGTATGTCGAATCCGTGCTGGCGGCCGCCGGAACCGTTCCCGGCGAACTGACCTTCCGCCCCGGCATGTCGCGGGAGAACATGGGGCGGTTCGGCTGGCTGGTCGGCGAGGGGCTCTCCTGCGACAGCATCGGCCGCGACCTGACCGTGACCAACGGCGGGCAGAGCTACCGCTTCGACGCGGACGGCAAGCTGTCGGTTCCGCTCACAAACTGGACGCGCAAAGCGGTCAAAGGCGAAGTGAAATTCGCCTCCGAGTCCGCCGATCCCTGCGGGGAGTGGACCGGCGTCGGCGAGGTCGAATACACCGCCGAACTGGTCATGGACCCCGCGTGGAAAGGCAAGAAGCTGAAGTTCGAAGTCAAATCCGGAATCGACGACATCGATGCGACGGCGCTGAACGGCGTCGCCATCGGAACGACCGGCGAGAAGGTGCCCTATCACTGGATGACGCCGCGCGCCTATGCGATTCCGGAGAGCGCGGTCCGCTGGGGCGAGCCGAACCGGTTCACCGTCCGGGTCGGGAACCTGCGCGGCAGCGCGCGCTTCGGCTCCCGCCCCTACCTGACCGTCGCGGAAGAGAGCGGCACGCCGGAACTCGCCGCAAGCGAAATCGACTGGACGGGAAAGACCTACCGCATCACCTCAGGCGGCGAAACGCGGGAGCTCCAGATGACGCTGCTCGCCCCTTTCATCCGCTACACCTTCCCGCAGAGTGAAGTGACGCTGAGTCAGGAGAACACCGCCGAGTACGCGGCGTGGAGCACGCCCGGCGGAATCCGGGTCGTCCGCGCCGCCGCCGCGCCCGATCTTTTTGACCTCAAGCGCGACGGAAACTGGAATGCGCCGTGGCTGTTGTTGTTCCGCCCCTCCGGCGGCAATCCGCTGTTGCTGGTGTTCGCCAACCAGCCCGGTGCGCTCCAGGCCCGGATTCGCGGGAACACGCTCGAAGGCATCCGGATTGCCGGACGCGACGGGAACCCGGTCGGCGTCGTCGCCGCCGGCTGGCCGTGGGGCGTCTCCGCCCCGGACGCCGCCGATTGGCCGAAGGGCCTCCCGGAATCCGCCCGCAGGCAGATCGTGCAGGGCGTCAATATGGCGCTCAATTTCCCGGTCGGCTGCGACGAAGTCTACGCGATCGACCGCGCCGGACGCAGGGTCGAAATCGTCAACCGCTTCCGTTTCCGTCCGGTCAGGGACGATTGGAATACCCCGCTCGAATCCTTCGCCACGCTGCCTCCGCTCGCCGCGTTCGCGCTCGAAAAAGGCAAGCTGCTGAAGACCGATCCTGTCGAAGATTTCAAGCTGGACACCCGGCTCGGGCCGACGGCGGGAGTCCGCGGCGCCGACGCCATTCGCTATTCGTTGCCGCTGCCGTCCGACGAGGGGCTCACGCTGACCGGAATCCGGGGCGGCGGCGAGCTGGAACGCGAGTGGAACGAGATTTTCGCGGCGGGCGTCCGTTACTCCTGCGGCGGCCTGACGCCGGTGACGGCGTGGACTCCGGCGAAACCGGCCGGAGAGTTGCCGATCCGGAACATCGACCTCTTCGCCTGGAATTTCGGCATGACCACCGCGCTCCAGGGCGGGCTGTTGCTCTCCGCGGAGAACCGCGCCAAACTCGAAGCGCGCTGCCGGGACCGTTTCATCGCCCCCGTCGAACTCTACCAGTACAAGAACTTCGCCCGCCACCGCGAGGAGCCGTTCAGCCGGTTGCTCTATCCGATCAGCTTCAACAGCTTCTACCCGAACACAACGGAATATGCGCCCGGGATCGGCTCCAAGGTGATCTACGGCGACGCGAACGAAGCCTGTTCGGTCGCGGTCTGGGTGGCGAAACAGCTCGCCGACGTCTACGGGCAGGCCGGGCTGGTGCGCGGCAACTGGAACTTCTTCCGGCAGGTCATGCGGCTGGAACGGTACAGCGACGACTATGCGTTCCACGCCGGAAGCTGCCGCGAATACGGCGTCGGCGCCTGGATCGACATGCTGAACGGAGAATATGCCGGGATGGTCTACTATTCCCGTCTCGCCGCGCTCGCCGGAGACCGGGCGGCCGAGGAAGAGGGGCTCTACCGCGCGGCTAAACGGATGCTGCCCACCCTGATGCGGCTGGAGTTCGGAGACTATATGAAACGCGCGCTGCCGGAGTCCACCCCGGCGGGAACCTTCCTGGTCACCGGATTCGGCGAGGACGGCGTCAAAACCATGAGCTTTCCGACCGACAACGGGAATTTTGTCAACGCGATGGACCTGTTCGATTTCTCTCAGGGTTCGCCCGGCGCGCTCTACCGGCTCTACCGGGCATACGCGCTGCCGGAAATCCGCAATTACCTGGAGAAGACCGCGCTGCCGCTGCTGACCGACCCGAACCGTTTCCTGATGCGTTCGGCCTACCTTCAGCCGCTGGCGATGTACGCGGAGAATCCGGACCGGGCGGCCGAATGCGCCCCCCGGGTCGCCGAACTCTGCGGCCCCTCGCTGCGGCGGGACTGGCCGGGAATCTGCGCGCCGTTCCACTTCGGCGTCGCCCTGTGGCGCAAATACGCGGCCCCGGCGTTCTCGATCTGCGAAGAGGTCGATCTGACCAGCGCAGTCTACGACCCGGCGGCGAAGCGGCTGGAGCTCGAATGTTCCGCCGGGCCATCGAGCCGGGTGACGGTGGAAGGCGCGATGCCGAAGCGCATCCTGCGCAACGGGGAACCGGTCGAAGCCGAACCGGTCGAAGCCGGGTTCCGCCTCCCGCTCGTCTCCGGGAAAAACCAATTCGCCATCGAATACTGACCGTCATCCGCAGAAACGGGGGTTGACTTTCCGGAAACCGGCTCTATGTTAGCTTATCAACACAGGAACCGGAACGTCTGGATGGGACCCCCCGATTTTTTTACCGAAAAAGAGTTGATCGGCCCGAACCTTCCGCTCACCATCGAGAAGGCCCGGCAGATGGATTGTGTGCCGGTTCACGGCCACGACTTCATCGAGATCGCCTTCGTCGCCGACGGCAGTGCGCTTCACCGCCATATCGGGCCGGACGGCCACGCCCGCCTCGGCGGACTGATTCAGGGCGATCTTTTTTCCGTCCTCCCCGGCGAGAGCCACGGCTACGAGCGCTGCGGCAGCATGGTCCTCTACAACATCTTCCTGCGGCCGGAGTGGATCGAAACCTACCGGAATTTGGAGCGCCTGCCCGGCTGGCGGCGGCTTCTCGGGCGGCGCTCGACCGTGCCCGAAGGATGCCTCCACCTCTCCCCGGCGGCGCGGAGCCGGGCGACGCAATGCCTCGACCGCGCGGTCTACGAATGCCGTTTTGCGCCGCCCGGATGCGAGACGCTCCTCATCGCGCTTTTCCTCGAATTCCTGATTACGGCGATCCGCCCCGGCGAAGCGGGCCGGGGCGAACTCGGCGAAAGCAGCTTCGGCATCCTCGATTCGATCAGCCTGATGGAAGGGACACCCGAGAAACACTTCTCCCTCCGCCAGCTCGCCGCCGTTTCGAACATGAGCGTGCCTTCCTATACCAAAAAGTTCCGGCAGGCGACCGGGGTCTCCCCGATGGAGTATCTGTTCAAAGTGCGTCTCGTCCAGGTCCGCCATTTTCTAGCGGAAACCGATCTTTCCATCGGAGAAGTCGCCACCCGATGCGGTTTCTGCACGCCGAACTACCTGATCAAACTCTTTCGCCGGGAACTGGGTATTACACCGGCGCAATATCGGAATGAACAGTTCGATAATAACTGGAAATAGCGGATCGTTACATTATTTCAGCCAATCATGCCTTGTCGTTTTCCGTCTTTTGCGGTATCCTTAAGGAAGAACATTCGAGGGAGGACCCATGACGACGGAAAACAGGTTGACAGTCGGTTTCAGTGACGAAGGCGAAGTCGCTTCGCTGTGCTATGACGGGGTTGAATTCGCCGCGCCGGGCGAGCGGACCGGACTTTTCGAATTTCAGCTGCGCGATTTCATCGGCAATCCGCTGCGGCTCGGCGGCGCGGATTTCGCAACCGTCGAGCGGGAAGACGACGGCGGGAAAACCGTCCTCCGCTTTTCGGCGTGCGCCACCCTCCCCGGAACCCGGGTCACGGTGACGGCAACCGCTTCGGGGAGCGAAATCCGCTGGCGGATCGCCGCCGAACCCGGCTCCGCCGATTTCCGGGTGGAGTGGGTCGATTTCCCCCGCATCCGCCTGCGCCGGTTCCCGGACGGCAAGTTCCTGCTCCCCTTCGCCGAAGGCACCCTGGTCGCCGACCTTGCCGAACGGGAACGGACGGCGAGCTTCCGCTGCGAAGCCGCCGAATATCCGATGACCGGAATCAGCAGTTTCTACCCCGGTCCGGCGGCGATGCAGTTCGAAGCCTATTATACCGGAGAGGCCGGGCTTTATTTCGGCTGCTGCGACCCCGCGCATTCGCCGAAGAGCATCGACGCGAGACCGGACGGAGCGGGCGGCGTCCGGCCGTTTCTGCAGCACTTCACCGGCGGCGAGCCGTCCGTCGCTTACGACACGGTGACCGCCGGATTCCATGGCGACTGGCAGGACGCGGCGGAGATTTACCGGAACTGGATGGAACGGAACGACCCGGTTCTCCCGACGAAGCTGGAGACGCGGATGCCCGCGTGGCTCGCCGACTCCCCGGTCCTTCTCATCTATCCGGTGAAGGGCAGCGGGCTCGACCTCGGCGGACTGATTCCCAACGAATACTATCCTTATATCAACGCGCTCCCGGTCGTGGAAGAGTACCGCAAACACTGGGACTGCCGGATCATGGCGCTTCTGATGCACTGGGAGGGGACCGCGCCGTGGGCCCCGCCCTACGTCTGGCCGCCCCACGGCGGCGAAGCGCCGCTCCGGGAATTCGCCGAAGCCATGCACCGCAACGGCGACCTGGTCGGCCTCTACGGCTCCGGCATCGGCTGGACGCAGAAGAGCATGATCGACCCGAGCTACAACTGCACCCGGCAGTTCGAAGAAGAGCATCTCGAAAGCGAAATCTGCACCGGGCCGCGCGGCGAGGCGTTTTCGCGCGTCTGCAACGGCCACCGCGGCCAGCGAATCGGCTACGACCTCTGCCCGGCGCGGGAGTTCACGGCGGAGACGGTGACAGGCGAAATCTCCGCTGCCGCCCGGCTGGGGATCGATTACCTGCAATACTTCGACCAGAACCAGGGCTGCGCCGCGCCGCTCTGCTATTCGAAGCGGCACGGCCACCCGTCATTGCCCGGCGCGTGGCATACCGCGGCGATGCGCCAGCTGCTTGACCGGGCACAGGCCGCCGCGGGGTCCACGGTGCTCGGCTGCGAAAACGCGGCGGCGGAACCGTATCTCGACGTCTGCCGGCTCAACGATCTGAGAAACCATCTCGCCTGGGGCGCGGGCGGGGAGCCGGTTCCGCTCTACCCGTATCTGTTCCACGAATACGCCGCCGGATTCTCCGGCAACGGGGTTTGCCTCTCCGGCTGGGTGGACGTCGAACGGACGCCCTTCTTCCTCCAGTGGACGCTCGCCTGGAACTTCGCCTTCGGCAACGTGCTTTCGGCGGTGCTCAAGGACGGCGGGAAAATCCACTGGCACTGGGCCATTCCGTGGAGCGTAAAGGAGCCGGAGCAGCAGCCGCTGGTCGAACTCGTCGGCAACCTGACCCGCTGGCGGCGCGGCCGGGCAGCGGACTACCTCGTCGCCGGACGCATGGAAAAAGCGCCGCAGGTGGCCTGCGGAACCCGGATCATCCACCTGCGCAACCGCCCGCCGGCCTCCTGCCCGGCGGTGATTGCCTCGGCCTGGAGCCGCAACGGAAAACGCGCCGTGCTGCTGGTCAACTGCGGCGAAAAACCCGAACCCTGCCGCGTCGACTTTGAGACGGAAGAGACCGGAACCATCGTCTCGCGGAACGGCGCGAACGGTTTCGATGCGGAATTTCTGCTCCTTGAGGTTCCGCCGTATGACGCCGTAATGCTGGAATTCGCCTGAACCCATTGGTTTATAAGGAAAAAAATGAAGAAAATCACAGTGTCATTGCTGCTGTTTTTGACCGGATTGCTCTATGGTCTGGATGCCACCGCCATTCCGCATTCGGAATTCAAATTCCGCCCGGAAACCACCTATGAAAACGGGATATACACCGTCTATATCTACAAACGGCCTGAAATTGAAAACGAGACGGTCGGAGTCATGTGGAAAATCTCTCCGCAGAAATATGCCGGCAAAGTGGTTCGGATCAGCGCCGAAGTACGGACCGAAGGAATCGCGTCGGATACGAAGGGCGCGCATGTCGGGGCCAAAATCCTGATTACCTGCGTCAATCAGGGCGGAGGATGCACCTGGTTTCCTTCTCAGATTCTGAGCGGAACCCATTCCGAATGGCAGAAAATCTCCGCGGTCTGTTCTGTTTCTGACAGTTTGAAAACGATCGGAGTCGTTTTCGGAATTCAGCAGGCGTGGGGGAAGCTGGAATTTCGCAATCCGACGATCGAAGTGATGGAGGACAAAAACGCGCTATCTGTTCCGGAAGGGTTCCGGTGCGAATATTCGGACGAGGTCGCCAAGCTTCCGCCGATGCGTGGAGTGATGAGCCCGGCGCCTCACAAAATCGGGGAACAGGATATCCGCGATCTCGCCGAATGGAAAGCCAATTTGATCCGTTACCAGATTGTCGACGGACTTCCGAACGATAAAGACCTGAAGGAATACGACCGTTGGATGGACTCCATGCTCGATAAGCTGGAATCGCTGATGCCGGTATTGAAAGAGCACGGGATAAAAGTAATCATCGACATGCACCACCTTCCCGGCGGCCGTTATGCGCAGGGCCTGCTGCTCGGTACCGCCGGGGCCGCCGCGGCTGCCGCGTATGGGAACAACGGCCGCTTTCTGGCGATGGAAGAACCGGAATACCGGGAGGCTTACCTCAATACGTGGCGGAAGATCGCCCGGCGCTTCAAGGGAAATCCGGTTGTGTACGGATATGACCTGATGAATGAACCCGACCAGAATGGCCTTGCCCGCTATGGCTGGCTGGAACTTCAGTTCGATGCGGCAAAGGAAATCCGCAAAATCGATCCGGAAATGCCGATCGTCGTGGAAGGGAACCGCTTTGCGGGTCCGGGCGCGTTTTTCAGCATGTGTCCCCTTCCGCTGAAAAACATCATCTATTCGGTCCACATGTACGTCCCGGGCGAATACACCCATCAGGGGATCGGCAATTCCGCCTATGCCAAAGAATTCCCCAAGCACTGTCTGGATTACAGGAAAATGGGCTATGACCGGGAGAGGCTCAAAAATACGCTGAAACTGGTTCGCGATTTTCAGCAGAAATATGGCGCCCGGATCTTGATCGGCGAATTTTCCACCGTGATCTGGGCACCCGGAGCCGCCGATTACCTGGACGACCTCATCCGCACTTTTGAAGAATATCAATGGGATTGGACTTATCATGCGTTTCGGGAATGGGACGGCTGGAGTGTCGAACACTCCGGAACGCCGACTCAGATTCACCCCGATGCCAATACCGACCGCAAACAGGTCCTGTTGAAGTATCTCAAACAAAACAATAGGCCGTAACCAACGACAGGAGAAAATGTTATGAAAAAGAATTTCACGCTCATTGAACTGCTGGTCGTCATCGCCATCATTGCGATTCTGGCGGCGATTCTGCTCCCGGCGCTGAACAGGGCACGCAGCTCGGCAAAGGGAACCGGCTGCGCCAACAACCTGAAACAGATCGGGACGGGAGTCGCACTTTACGTGGGAGATTATAACGGCTGGATGCCGCCGGTCAGCGACTGGGGAAGCCCGCATATTTCGTACATTGCGAATTATCTTGAGCTGAACGCCGACAAAGTTCAGCCCAACGGGGTGGTTCCCAATGGGGCGATTTATCTTTTCCGCAGCCCCAAAGGGGTTGCGTTTTGTCCCGGGGCGCTGCCGCCGGGCACCGCATTCAATTGGAAAAGCGGGGCTTCCAGGGCGACCTATTATACCTCGAATTATCAGCCGACCCTGGATGCCGGAACAGGAACGGTATATCTGTATGACTGTTCCAGGACCAAGCCGTACCGGAAATTGACTTCGCTGAAAAGCAATTCCGCGATCATTACAGAATCGAATTTTGCTTATGTCGATGGAACCTATGATTTTTACCGGGCGCTGCCGCCGCAGGCGGGTATGACTGTCCCGAGCCCGTGGAACCAGCACTATCCCGCTTATGTCCATAACGGGAAAGGCAATTTCCTGTTCGTCGGCGGCCATGTGACCTCCGTCAAGGAATTCCCCCGTCACTTCAACGACAACTGGACGCTGAAGGATTAAGAATATGCAGATGGAGTCGAGCGGATATGGGCGGGATTCCATGTTCCCGCCGGTACGGATTGTCTGGACTTCCGCCGAAAGCGGTTCATTCCGGGAACTGCTTGGCCAAGCCGGGCTGTTTCAGTCCATCTGGCGAAAAAAAGGATGCCCGCTGCCGCCGGGGCGGGGGGTTCTGCTGGACTTCGGGCGCGAGATCCACGGGGGAGTCCGTATTTTGCAGGGGTTTGTCGCCCCCCGGCTCGAAGAGGAACGCCCGCTGCCGATCCGGCTCCGCTTCGGGGAGTCCGTCTCCGAAGCCATGTCGGCCCCGGACAATCAGCACGCGATCCACGATGTCCGTATCCTGCTGTCGTCGATGGGGGAAAACCGATTCGGCAACACGGGGTTCCGTTATGTGAGAATCGACAATGAGGACCCGGAATTTCCGCTGGATCTGCAGGAGTGCTCCGCCTACTCCTGTTTGACCTGCGCGAAGCGGATCGGTTCCTTCCGGTCGTCCGATCCTCTCCTGAACCGGATCTGGAACATCTGCGGCGATACTCTGGATGCCTGCATCTCTCCTCTGCTGGTCGACGGGGCAAAGCGGGACCGTCTGGTGTGGATGGGAGATCTTTTCGCCGAAATTCGCGCCACCTGCTCCCTCTACGGAAAACACCCGGCTATCGAGAGAACTCTTGATTTTATTCTGGAAGAATCCCTGCCGGCCAGAACGTTCAACGGGATTCCGGAATACTTGCCGTACTGGTTCATGAGTCAGCTGGAGTATTTCCGTTTTTGCGGCGACACGGACTATCTGCAAAAGCAGAAAACGGCATTTATTCTACTGGCAAATCATCTGTTTGACAGCTTCGCCGACCACCGGGAACGGCTTCTGGCGACCGGAATCGTCGATTGGAGCAACTGTCCGAAAAGCGCGCACGGTTATTCCGCCCTCTTCGCCTCCGGCTGCCGTGCGGCCGGAACAATGGCCGGCATTCTGCATCTGGACGAATTGGAGAGACGGGCAAAAGAGATCCTGGCGGAGTTGAAACGAACGGTCCGTCCGGAGACGATGTCCAAAGCCGCCGCGGCACAAGCCGCTTCCTCCGGCATTTGCAGCCCGGAAGAGATATATCGGAATGTGCTGGCAAAAGAACCGGAACAGGGCCTCTCGACCTTCCACTTCGACCCCATTCTTTCGGCATATTCGCAGGCGGGGAAGAAGGCGGAGGCGCTGGAACTGCTCCGGCGCTATTATGGCGGAATGATTTCGCTGGGCGCGGTCACGTTCTGGGAACAGTTCGACCTGTCGTGGCTGAACCGTGCCGGACGAATCGACGAACTGCCGGTTCCCGGGTTGACCGACGTTCACCGGGAGTGCGGCAGCGGCTGTTTCAAGGGAACGCGCAACAGTCTCTGCCACGGCTGGGCGGCGGCTCCGCTCGCCTGGATGCTCGAACATATTCTGGGAATCCGGATTGAGAGTGCCGGATTCGAAAAAATCGCCGTCGACCCTGACCTCTGCGGCCTGGATTGGGTGGAAGGGATCTGCCCCACTCCATTCGGGGAAATACGCATCCGAAAGGAAAAAGGCAGGGAGATGCGGCTGGAATTGCCTGCGAATCGGGAAATTGCCGTAATATAACCAATCCTTTATTTACCGGGGAGGAGACCGTGAAACTGATTGCCGCAACCATAACCGCTGTCATAATGGCGACTGCTGCCGTTCGCGGAGGAGAGAAACTTTACAATGATCTGGCTTCCACACCCGCCTTGCTCAAGGCGTGGAGCGGGAGCTCATTCGCCCAGTTCCTGCCGGACGGCGGACCGGATGGCAAGTATGCGATCACCATTCTCTCCCGCGACCCGACCACCAGCAAAATGATGATCCTCAATCTTCCCGTCGAAAAATTGAAGGGGCGGAAAGTCCTGTTTTCGGCAAAGGTGAAAGCCGAATATGTCACCGGCCCCAAAAATCCGGTTTGCGGCGTGAAGTTCATGGTGAATTACATCACTGCCGCGCCCGGGAATAAACAGGCGTGGCCGGAAGGCGCGTCGGTGAACGCCCACCGTCGCGGCACATACGACTGGACGGCGTTCAAGACAGAAGTCACTTTCCCGGAGGATATCGCCAAAGTCAGCTTTTATATCGGCCTGCAAAACGTCACCGGAATCGTCACCTTCTCCGATATTGACATCGAAACAGTCGAGTGACGAGATTTATCTTTTGCCCGGAGGCGATCAATCCGGGCAGGAGATGCTTCGCCCAAATAAGATGCCCCCTTCGAGCAGGGCCCCCGGAAAACTCCGGGGATACGGGGTGTCGGTGCACACCGTTTCCTGCAAAAAAAATCCGGAATTCATTTGCTTTTCTTTTTATTATGAAGTATAATTTTATTATACGATCTATATAT
>CAYSZM010000005.1:0-78757 GCA_964435365.1 uncultured Victivallis sp.
CGGCGAGGAGGAGATCATCGCCGACGCCCGCCGGGTGTGCGCGAAAATCCGCGCGTTGTAAACGGAAGCGGAACACAGGGACGGAAACGGGAGGGAATCCGGAATATGAAAAAATTTGCCACAATCGTCGCCTTTGCCGCGGCGCTGGCGGGATACGCCGAAGTCTATCCGAATTACGCGTTGCACTGCGAGGTGTTCGCCAGCTCGCAGGAGTGGGCGAAGTATCCGCCCGAACTGGTGGTGGACGGGATCACCGGAACCCGCTGGTCGTCGGGACGGACCGATGACGAATGGATCACGCTCGACCTCGGCGAACAGCGGCGGATCGGGCGGGTCATTCTCAACTGGGAGCGTTCGGCGGGAGCCCGCTATGTCGTTCAGGTTTCGCCCGATAACGAGCATTACGAGGATGTGTTTTCCGAGGAGGAGGGCAAGCAGGGCGCCTATCAGGTGATCGACTTCCGCCCGCGCGATGCGCGCTATGTGCGCATCGACTGCCGCGAGCGGACCACCGAATACGGCTTCTCCCTCTGGGAGGTCGAAGTGTATCCGCCGGTGAAGAACCTCGCCTACCGCTGCCGGATGAGCTCCAGCGCCGCGCTGCCTGACCACTCCGCCGCGGATGCCGCCGACGGTTCTTCCGAGACCGGCTGGCGCGCTCCCGTCGGGCCGAAACCGCAGTGGATTCAGCTCGAACTCGGCAGCGTCCGCAATCTCGGCAAGATCGTGCTCGACTGGGGCAAGGTAGGTGCGAAGAAATACACGGTTGAAGTCTCCGAGGACGGCAAACGCTATACGGTCGTCCACAGTCGCGAAAACGGTAAAGCCGGCGAGCCCGAAACCATCCAGTTTACGCCGCAGCGGTTCCGTTATGTCCGGGTCAACTGCATCCAGCCGCTCGGCAGCGACGGCTACGGTCTCGACGAAATCGAAGTTTACCAGTAGTCGCGTGGGGCGGAATTCCTTATATATGTTTTCGTTCCGGATTTTTTAAGGCTTATTCAGGGATAAGCTCTTAATCGGAGGAAAGTGATGAGAGGGAATCAGATTCAGGAAGGCAGTCTCCCCGTCGAAGGCGGGCGCGTCTGGTATCGGCTGACGGGAAAAGACAAACCCGGCATCCCGCTGCTGACGGTCCACGGCGGCCCCGGCGCGGCGCACGACTATCTCGAACCGCTGGAAGCTTTGGCGGACGAGCGCCCGGTGATTTTCTACGACCAGCTCGACTGCGGAAACTCCGAGAGGCCCGATCGCCCGGAACTCTGGACCGTGGAACGTTATGTCGAAGAGCTGCATCAGGTCCGTTCCGCGCTGGGGCTTGAGCGGGTGTTTCTTCTCGGCCAGTCGTGGGGAGTGGTTCCCGCGGTCGAATATGCGTTGAAAAGACGGGGGGAAGGCATGGCGGGGCTGGTGCTCTCCGGGCCGCTGCTCAGCTCCTCCCGCTGGGCGGCCGACCAGAAAACCTACATCGCCGAACTTCCCGTCGAGCTCCGGACCGCGATTGAGAAGGCGGAAGCGTCGGGCGATTTCGCCGCCGAAGAATACGGTCAGGCAGCGATGGAGTACTGCCGCCGCCATGTCTGCCGCCTGAACGAA
This sequence comes from uncultured Victivallis sp., assembly GCA_964435365.1. GTDB lineage: Bacteria > Verrucomicrobiota > Lentisphaeria > Victivallales > Victivallaceae > Victivallis. Next base: position 1,597 of record CAYSZM010000005.1, read on the forward strand.
TGGCCGGAATGCATGGACCGCACCTTCGCCAAATTGAACGTCCGGCTGTATCAGTACATGTGGGGCCCGAGCGAATTCACGGTGCGGGGGACGCTGAAGGATTACGACTGCGTCGACCGCCTGGGCGAAATCAACGTGCCGGTGCTCTTCACCTGCGGGGAGTTCGACGAAGCCGCCCCGGACACCGTCCGGTTCTTCCAGCGCCGGACGCCCGGTTCCGAACTCCGTGTCTTCGAAGGGGCGTCGCACGAGCACCATCTCGAAAAGCCGGAGAAGTACCTCGCCGCCGTGCGGGATTTCCTCAATCGGAAATAAATCGGCGTTTTTTTTCGATTCCCTATTGACATTCTCAATCGCTTTGCGTATAATTAATGCAAGAAATGATTATAATCAATGAGGGCAATCATTATGACATTGACGGAACGGGTTCACGACCTGATCTTCGAAGAGTATATCCGGAAGAACTACGAGGAGTTCAATCCCGTCCGGCTGCCGACCGAGGACGAGCTTGCCGATCACTATCAGGTATCGAAGATCACCATCCGGCGGGCGGTGGATGCGATGGTGCGCAACAACTACGTACACCGCCAGCGGCGGAACGGCACCTTCGTCGTGGACCGCCGCAAGCTGGAACCGCACTACACGATCGGCCTGGTTATTCCGGGCGATGCGTTCTACGAGGCGCTGGCCGGGCGGATCGAAGGCGCCCTGACCCGGGAAGGTCACCGGGCGCCGCGTTTTCCGGCAAACGACGCGGACATGTTTCTCGAACAGCTGGATGCGCAGGGGTATGAGCTTGACGGCATCATCGTCTGCGGTTACCTGGTCGATCACGCCCGGCTCGCGGCGAGCGGAATTCCCTACGTCCTGGCCGGCGGCGAAGGCTATCAGAACGCCGACAACGTGGTGTTCGACTTGCGCTACGGCGTCCGCATCGCGGTGGACCACCTGATCGAGCACGGTCATCGTGATATCCTGTTTCTTTCTCATTACGAACCTGATATGCAGCTTGCCAGCCGCATCAACCGCAACTTCATCTTCGAGAGCAGCTCCCGTTATCAGGGGTATTGCGATGCGCTGGAAGCGGCGGGGATCGCGGTCGACCCGGCCAACGTGATTCATCTCGGCAACTCCAAGCGGAACACCTATCTGAATCTCCGCGAACTGATTGCGGCAGGGAAGCTGCACAGCAGCGCGATTTTCGCCAGCAACGACACCCTGGCGGAGGGAGCCGCAATGGCGCTGGCCGAAGCGGGGATTCGAATCCCCGAACAGATTTCGCTGGTCGGCTGCAACAACCTCATGCCGGAGAAGGACATGCTGCTTCCGCTCACCACGCTCGACCTCCGGCTCGACGATGTGGGAGGCAGCGCATTGCGGCTGCTCTTCGCCCAGCTTCCGGTCAACCGCGAGCACGAATACCGCTCGATTTCGATTATTCCCCGGCTGGTCAGGCCGGAAAGCACCGTTGCGATCTGCAGGAAATAACACAACCGAAAAAAGGATTTGCACAATGAGAAAACCGCGTTTCACACTGATTGAACTTCTGGTGGTTATTGCGATCATCGCCATTCTCGCTTCAATGCTGCTTCCGGCGCTGACCCGGGCGCGGAATTCGGCGCGTTCCAGTAAATGCATGTCGAATCTCAAGCAGTGGAGTTCGGCAGTGGGAATGTATGCCGCCGATTATGATGGTTGGGTGATTCCGGGGACCAATTACCGGGACAACAGCCTTTGCTACTGGCCATGGTTTCTGCGTGGTTATGTCGGGAATTCGCAGCAACCGGACAATTCCGGAAACGGATTCACCTCGGCCTCGCAATTGCCTGTCGCTGTTTGCCCTTCGGCGCCCAACCGCTTCGGTTACGGGCATAATTTCTGGTATCTCGGTTGGCTGGACGTAGCCGGTTCTCCGAAAGCGATGCACAAACTCGGAAAGTCGAAGCAATCTTCTTCCGTATTGATCTTCAGTGACATGTATCGTCCGCATAAGGAGGCGGCCGGACAGAATGATACATTCGATGGCTGGCTGTGGGGCGTTGACCCGGGCGGCTGGGGGTGGCCTGCGCCGGGAGCGACAGGGAAGCGTATTGTGAACTTCATCCACTCCGACCGGGCGAACACCGCCTGGCTGGACGGACACGCTGCTTCGATGCATCGCAACTCGGGACTCGTCGGCGGAACAGGGTGCGACGGCAAATACTGGACGTTTCGGTGAGGACGGGGGCTGCTGAAAAATGAGACGATTTGAGATTGTGCTGGCTGCGATGGGATGCTTGATCTCGGCTTGCGTTTCCGGTGCGGAGATTCCGCCGTTTTATCCTCCGGCGGCGGAAGTCAGGACAGAGCCTTCCCTGAAACCTTCGGAAGTTTCCGTCACGCTCCCCGACGGCGCGCATGTCGAACCGGGCCGGTTCAATCAGGCAAGATCGTTGAATGGCGTCTGGAAATTTTCCGGATTGGAAAAGTCGGTCATCCCGTTTGCTGAAGATCCGCGCGGATTCAAAAGTCCCGGCTTCGACGATTCCGGCTGGGACGACATCGAGGTGCCGCTCAACTGGTTCCGCAAATACCGGGGATTCCACGACCGCAAGGAGTACCATGTGCGGGGCTATTATCGGAATTCGTTCGAGCTGGGCGGCGCGGAACTGAAGGAACGGCGCGTTCTGCTGCACTTCAAATTCATCGGTTACGAGGCGATTCTCTGGGTGAACGGGCGGCGGGTCGGCAGCCATCACGGCGACTTCGTCCCCTGGACGGTTGACGTGACCGACTTTGTCCGGCCCGGCCGCAACAGCATGACCGTGCAGGTGGTCACCGATTTCGGTCCGTCGCTCGGCAGCGCGGAGAAGGCGGTTCGTACCTATGGCGCGCAGTGGGATGCGAGCAATATCAAAGGCGGCATCTGGGGGGACGTCGAATTGCGCTTCGAGCCGTTCGTCCGTTTTACGCAACTATATACGGTTCCGGATATTGCAGCGGGTTCGCTGCGGGTTCGCGCCAGGGTGGAGAATACGACGGTGAGACCGCTCGACGCGTTGTTCCGCGTCGCGGTGAGTTCCGCGCGCAGAGCGGAAGGCAATGCGCTCAACAGCGTCAGCCCCGCTGGAGCCGTCACGCTATCACCGGGAATGAATGAAATTGAAACTGTCGTCAAGCTGGACAATCCGAACAAATGGTCGCCGGATTTCCCTTATCTTTACTATGCCACGGCGATGCTGGAGCAGGGGGGAGATGTGTTTTCCGCCCGTGCCGTTCGCTTCGGTTTCCGGGAGTTCCGGATTAAAGACGGGAAATTCCATCTGAACGGGGAGCGGATTTATCTGTTCGGCGAGAACATGCCCGCCACCGCCGGCGGGGATTCCGGCCGCAGTTCTCAGGAGGACGCCGCCTCTTTCCGGACCCGGCTGGAAGGATTCAAGTCGCTCGGTTACAACATGGTGCGGAATGCACATATGCCGATTATGGAAGAAGCCCTCGATGCCGCCGATGAAGTCGGCGTCATGATCTACGACGAATGGAGCTGGTGCTTCACCTCCCTCATCGAGCCGGAGGAGTTCGGCCGGCGCAACGAAAAAGAATTTCTGGAGTGGCTCGACCGGGATTTCAACCATCCTTCGGTGGTGATGTGGAGCTGCGGCAATGAGGTACGCCACGGCGGGAAGCCGGAGTTGCGCGCCCGGCTGGACCGGCAGGTGGAACTGATCCATGAACGCGATCTGCAGAAACGCCCGGCCGGATCATTCTCCGGCTCCGCCTGCTGGCGCGCCTACGGGACGGAGCGTCTTGCCACCGATTTTCTCGATCACCACAGCTACATCGGCAACGGCGAAGCGCCGTGGACCCGCTGGCTCGACAATTTCGGCGGTTATTATAACGGTTCCCTCAAAACCTACGCCCCGCAGGGCGGCCGACTCGGCATGCCCTATATCATCTGGGAATGCGTGGGGTTCAGTTGGGGGGATCGTCCCGATCCGGGATTCAAGGCCAACGATACACAGGCTTACGCGGCGTATGTCGCGAAACCAACCTCCTGGGGGAATCCGAACGGCGTTGGCTACATCGGCAGCCTCGGCCTTGCCGCCGCGGTAGACCCGGCGCGCGGAAAACTTTACGCGCAACGCCTTTACGGTCATCGTCTGTTGGAACTGATAAGGCAGGACCCGCGGGTGGACGGCTTCGCCCCGTGGTTTTTCCGTCACGATCTCGATGCGGCGACGCTATGGAATCAAAGGATTCTGGTCGGCTTGCGGAATGCGTCCGGGCTGCCGCCGCGGAGTTTCTTCAGCGGGCGCCCTGCCGGACTGGAAGTCTATGCGGTGAACAGCACGGCGAAACCGTTCCCCGGCGGGCGGGTGGAGATCCGGGCGCAACTTGCTCCGGAACGTTCTGTTTTGCTCGCTTCCATGACGATTGGAAAGGTGGAACCATTTGCGGTGTCTTCAATTCCGATAAAGCTTTCGTTTCCTGCCGAGACAGTCGGCAACGTTCAGTTGCGGATTGAGCTGACGGCGGATGAAAAAAGCGTCAGCCGCAATTTCTATCCGGTTTTCGTCGGTGACTCCGCCGGGCTTGACGTTCCTGTTTCCGCTGCCGCTGAAACCGCGATCGCCCTGCTGAACGTCGGCAGCGAAAAAGACGTTGAACGGACGGGCGCGCTGTTGAAGCGTTACGGTATCCGGTACGACGTGATCAACGCCAATTCGATTCCGGCGAAATTCCGTGTGGCGGTGATTCCGGCCGCGCAGGAGAATTCCGGCAAGCTCAAAATCAACCGCGAGGCGGTGTTTGAATGGATTGAAAAAACGGGCGGGTTCCTGATTGTTCTCGAACAGCGCGAAAATTCCGGCTCCCTGCTGGCAGGGACTGCGCCGGAATCGGCCCCGAATACACTGGTCGACCTGGTCCATCCTGAGCACCCGGTATTCAAAGGGTTGACCCCGTTCAATTTCGATACCTGGGAGAATCCCGACAACGGCTATTCCATCCGGGTTTCACTGCGGCCTTTCCTCCGCAATGCGATCGCCACGCGCGGTCACATGATCGGCGGCGTCGGAATCGACAATGCGATCATCGAGGCGACTCTCGGCAAAGGACGCATCTTCTGGACTCAGCTGAATGCGGTCGAACTCAGTGGCCGAGACAGTGTTGCGGCCACTTACCTGCGCAATGTGTTCGAATATGCGCTCTCCGGCAAATGGTACGGCAAAGTATTGCCGCTGGAATCCGCCCGCAGCCGCGCCGGGGAGATTGATCCCGCGACGCTGGTTCGCCGCATGTGAACCGGGGATTTTCCGACGAATACGAGAACGACGGCAAGGGCGGCTGGACCGATCAGGGGGTCAACGACTTCCGGAACATGCCGCTGGGCAGCCGTCGCGGCGGGGGTCCGTTTTGAAATCATCGATCCGGCGCGGAACGGTGGAAAGAGCTGCATCGTTCTGCGCGGCAGCGAACGGCCTGCATTTCCGGCGGAGGCGACCGGCATCCGGATCGGCGGAACCTTCAGCCGCCTCTTTTTCCTGCACACCGCCGCCTGGTCCGGCGGGGAAGCGGGCGTTTACCGGATTCATTACGCAGACGGCAGTTCGATCGATGTTCCGCTGTTGCACGGCGCGAATATCGGAGACTGGTGGCTCACTTCGCTGCTGACGGAAGGGGAGCCGGGAATTATGCGTGAGAATCCGACCAAACCGCAGGTGGGAACTTATGTTGCGATTTGGGAGAACCCGTTTCCGGAAAAGGAGATTGCCACGCTGGATTTCCTCTCCTCCTCCTCGAAACTGCTTCGCCGGATTGATTACCGTCCCGGCCGGAGCGCGGTTCCGATCCTGATCGCGGTGACCGGAGAAAAACTCAATGCCGCGCGGATTCCGATTGATGGCCGTGTCCGTCCCGTCAGCGGCGGATACGGCGGCAAAGTGCAGGTGGTGGAAACCGAACTGCCCGGCGGTGTTTCCGGCCCGGCTTGGCGAATCAATCTTCCGGCATTCGAGAGCGGCAAAGAACCGCCGCACGCCCTGTTCCGCTTTGCGGTTGCCGGGCGGAAACTGGCCGACTACCGGTACCTGACGCTCTGGGTCAAGCCGGAAACCGCCGGAACGGTTGACTTTGAATTGCCGGAGGCCAATTGGAAACGCACGCTCAGCCATACGGAGGAACTGCCCGTCTCCGGCTGGCGCAAACTCCGGATTCCCCTGGCCGAGATGGGGAAAGAGAAGCTGATCAAAGCGGGACTGGAGTTGCGCGGCGAACTGTTCCTTTTCAACGGCAGAAACCGGCGTGTTCAGTTTCCGCGAAGCTTGGTGTGTTTCCTGGTTACCGGGATTGCGCTGGAGTGACACTGAAAACTGCTTCCGGAGCTGCCGAAAGGCCTATCGGACTATCGCAGCGACGCGGGTGATCCCGCCCGGAAGCACCGCTGAGTGGAGTTTCGAAATCCACCCGGAGCAGTAATTTTTCTCTATTTGCACTTGCATTCCGGGCGATTCCGTGGCATACTTGGTAAACCAACGGAGAGCCCGGTCATGTTCAATGCGCACAATGCCAAACTTTTTTCCCAGGAGGTGGGGAACGCCAAGCTGTTCCACCGCATCAGCCTGAACACCCGGCGGCTCAATTTTCCTCCCGCGCTGCCGCTTTGGCCGGCCCATCTCAATCACGCGCAACTTCGCCGCGGACAGGGGTTTCAGCATTTCAACTGCATGCGCTTCGCCATCGAGATGCCGGTGGAGGGCAATCTGACCATCGAGGCGCGGGGGCAGACGCTGGTGATCTCGCCGGGCGAGGTTTTTCTCACCCAGTACGGCGAAGACAGCGCCTACCGGACCGGACCGGCGGGGTACTGTCGAAAGATCGGCATCGCCTTTTCCGGGCCGCTGCTTCCGGCGCTGCTGGCCGAGACCGGGCTGGCCGAACATCTCCGGCTGCGGCTCCGCGCCCCGCAGCGGTTTTACGAACTCGTCGCCGAACTCGAGCGGCGGATCTGTGAAACGACGCAGGAGGAGGTTGCCGACCTCTGCGCCTTCGCCTACCGGCTGCTGCTGGAGCTGGCGCTTTCGGTCGACCGCGAACTGCCGCCGCTGCTGCGTTCCGCCGTCGATGTGATGAAGGCCAACCTGTCGCAGATGCTGACCGTCGGCGAGATCGCACGCAAGCTCGACACCAGCTCCTCCACGCTGGAAAACCTGTTCTCGCGCCACCTCGGCGTTTCGCCGCGGAAGTATTTCGACGACCTCAAGTTCGCCAAGGCGGAGCTGCTGCTCGCCGACACCGCCCTTCCGCTCGGGCAGGTCGCCCGCAATGTCGGTTATCCGCTCCCGATGCACTTCTCGCGCCGTTTCAAACAGCGCACCGGCATGACCCCGACCGAATTCCGGGTGAAAACGCAGAGTGGTAAGCAACTGCCGTAAAATGGTATTGATCGCCGATTTCCCCCGGTTGCCGTCCGCCCGGGAATCCTGTATAATATCGCAAACGTGAAAACAAAGGTTCCGAAGCGATATGAAAAATTCACCAATCCACATTGTCAGCACCTTCCATTACGATGTCCTTTACCTCAAGGATTATGATGAGTATCTGGCGCAGGGGCTGGCGATCATCGACCGCGCACTCGACCTTCTCGAAACCGAGGCGGACTACCGGTTCACCGTCGAGCAGGTGATTCTGGCGCGGGAATATTACGAGCGTTTTCCCGCGCGGCGCGAGGCCATGCACGAACATGCGCAATCCGGGCGGTTGGAGTTTGCCCCGGGGATGTTCGTCATGCCCGACATGAACATGATCGACGGGGAATCGCTCTTCCTCCAGGCGAAATTCGGCAAAGCGTGGCTCCGGGAGACGCTCGGAGTCGAGGCGGACGCCTGCTGGATCGCCGACTGCTGGGGACATCACGCCCAGCTGCCGCAGATTCTGCGGCAGTCCGGCTACCGTTCCTACTTTTTCTGGCGCTGCATGCGCCGCGGGGTGGCCCGGAGCGATTTCTTCTGGAAGGGGCTGGACGGCTCCCGGATTCTGACCCACTGGCTTTCGCACGGCTATTCCGGCGTCCACTTTCCCGACCGTCGGAGCAGTGTGGACAACGTGTTGGAGCAGAAGATCTCCGATGCCTCCGCCGAGGCCATCACCGCGCTTGCCGGGAAAATCCGGTCTTATGGCGACAACGGCGCAACGCTGATCTCCAACGGCGGCGACTTCTGCGTCCCGCAAGCCGGTGCGCCGGAAGCGGTTCGGAAGCTCGGGAGCAAATTCGATTTGTCGTTCTCCACGCCCGCCGCATACAGCGCGGCGGTGGACCAATCGCGGCTGGAAACCTTCGACGGCGAATTCAATGCGGCATTTCAGGGCACCTATTCAACCAACATCGCGCTCAAGCAACTGCTCTGGAAACGGCGCGAGCAGCTGATCGCCGAAGAGGGCTATCGGGCGCTGCATGGAATTCCGGCGCAAAATCTGACGCGGGCCTGGGAAACTGTGCTGACCCACCAGTTCCACGACACCATCTGCGGAACCGTCACCGATTCCGCGCTGGAGCGGGCGTTGCGTGAACTCGAAGCGCTCCAATCCGGCGTTTCCGCCCCGGATTCGCTCTACAACCCCGCCTCGCATCCGCGCCGGGAGACGGTCGAGCTGGCGGACGGGAAACGGGTGCTGGCGGAACTCAAGCCGTTTGAAACCAAGCCATTCCAGGCGTTCGAACCGTTGCCGGAATTCGAGCCGGTTCCAGCCGGGGAGGGGAAGTTCTGCAACTCCTTCTACCGTGCCCGGTTCGGTGCGAACGGCTTCCTTGCCAGTCTGCAAACTCCGGCCGGGCTGGAGCTGATCGACTCCGCCTCTCCGGCCCGGTTCGGCGCGCCGGTGATGCAGAACGATTATGGCGACAGCTGGCTGCTTTACGAGGGGCCGATTGACGGCGGCAGCATGGCCGCCGCGTTCGAAGCGAACCGGCCGGACCCGCTCGAACGCGAATCCGGAGTCGACGGGCTGGTCAACCGCAAGGCGACCTATCCGGCGATTGAGTCGGTCGAATGGTTCCGGGCGGGCGGTACGCTCCGCGTCGTCCAGCGCGGGCGGCTTTGCTTCTGGCGAAACCGGGTGGAGTTCACCTTGACCACCGAATGCGAGAAGAGTTCGCCGTTGATCTGTTACAAGCTCTCCATCCTGCCGCAGGGCAAACACTTCCGGCTGCGCGCCGCGTTCCCGGCGACGGTGGGGAAGGGGACGGTTGCCCACGAAATTCCCTTCGGCATCCAGCGGCGCGGACACTCGGAATTCCCCGCGCACGGCTTTTGCGACTGCGCCGACGACGGGGCCGGGCTGACGCTTCTCAATCGCGGCATTCCCGGCAACAACGTCGATGGCAACGGCGTGATGCTGCTCAGCCTCTTCCGCGCCGCGGCGATGGAGTACAAGTGCGAAAGCGAGCGCTCGTTCAATAACGGCGTGCCGCACACGTTCGAATACGCGGTGATGCCGCGCGACGGCGAATCGCTCGATCCGGTTGTCATTCCGGCGGAGCTTTACGTGCGGCCGGTCCATCCGGTTGCCGCGGCTCCGGAAGAGTATGATTTCACCGGGCTCGAGCTGCCCGGCAACGTCCGAGTGAGCGCGTTGCGGGAGAGCTCGGGCGGAATTTTCCTGCGGCTCTACGAAATGCTCGGCAAACCCGCCGCATTCCGGCTCAATCCGCCGAAGGGACTCGGGATGTGGCGCGAAACCGACGGTCTGGAGCGGCCGGTTTCGGAGCCGATGCCTTGTCCGGCGGAACTTGTCATGAAGCCGTTCGAGATTCGCAATCTTATGCTGACGAAATAGTTCAGCGCGATCGCTCCGCGCTGCCGCGATAGGCGCGCGGATTTTTTCCGTAGGCTTCCCGGAATTTCCGCGAGAAGTAGTTGGAGTCGGTGAATCCGCTCGCCTCGGCGACTTCTCCGATGGCGAGCGCGCTCTGCCGCAGCAGTTTCGCCGCATGGCGCAGCCGGACCCGGAGCAGATAGTCGCCGGGCGTGCTCCCGGTGGCGGTTTTGAAGAGCCGCAGCAGATGGTTCGGGGAGACGTGGGCGGAGCGGGCCAGCTCGGCCAGCGTGATGCGCTCGGTGAAATCGCGTTCGATGCGGCCGATCACATCGCCCATGCGGAGCAGGGCCGCCCGGTCCGGCCGCGGGTCTTCGCCGTAGCTCCGGGCGGCGAAGACGACGAGTTCAAGCAGCAGGGCCAGCGCCGCCGCCTCGAACCCGGGGGCGCATTCCCGCAATTCGCGTTGAAGGTTGCGGATCAGCTCTTCGGCGTGCGTCCGTTTCTCCCCGTCCAGCCGCAGCCGGTTTGCGCCCGACTTGTTGCGCAGCGTCGGTTCGAGGTGGAAAATCACGTTGTACCCCGGAATCTGCCGCAGCGAATCCAGTGGCAGCGGCAGCCGGTCGGGGTCGAACTGGACGTTGAGCATCCCGACCTTGCCGCGTTCCGCGAAGTGGTGGCGGGCGTGCCCTTGAATTAGGAACAGGTCCCCCGCCGACACCGGATACTCCTCGCCGTCGATGCAGTGGATGGTACTCCCGGCAGTAACCAGCACCAGCTCGCAGAAGTCGTGATAATGCTCGATTCCGGTGAGATCGTGCGGATGCTGGGCGTGCGGAGAAGGATTCACCTCAGCCACCGCAATCGGGGTGCCGGAGGTGAAATAGTGCGAACCGAACGCTTTTTCCGGAGTTTTCTGCATCATGGTGATATCATACTGGTTTTTGTTGATAAATTCAAGGTTTCCATGAGAAAAAGGAGTATATTCCTCTTGGAAACAAACAGAAAGGGGTCTTGCCATGAGTTATGAATTCGGTTGTGTCACGTACCGTTCGATGCCGTTCTGGTGTGTCGGTTCTCCCTTGAGCGATCCCTTCGGCGGTGCGGTGCTCGACCGCTTTGACTCGCTCGAAGTGGCGAAACTCATCGCCTGGGCCGGGAAGGAAGGCTACATCGAAGCGACCAGCTACCACGACGACGATTTGGTGCCGTGGGACCCGGAACACCCCGAGGACGACCTCGACCCGGCGAGCCCGGTCTATGCGAAGCTTCGCGCGATCAAGGCGGTGCTCGACGCGGCGGGGGTGAGCGTGCATGCTTCGATCTGCAGCCTGCACGGCCACAAGATGTTCCGCGACGGCGGGCTGTGCAACCCGGACCCGGCGATTCGTGCGCTGGCGGCGAAGAAGGTGGAGCGCACGCTCCGCATCGGCCGGTTCTTCGGTGCGAAATACTATGTCTACTGGGTGGCCCGGGACGGCTTCGAAGTCCCCGTCCTGACGCGGTGGGAGTCGCTTTACACCTGGCTGGCCGAGGGCCTCAACCACGTGACCGATTACATCCGCGAACAGGGGATGACCAACTACATCGGCGCGACCATCGAGCCCAAACCGAACGAACCGCGCGGCCAGATGTTTCTGCCGACCAGCGGACATGCGGCGGGGTTCATCCTCGGGCGGCTCAAGGAGCCGGATTTCTGGGGCGTCAACCCGGAACTTCTTCAGCACGAATCGATGGCGCTGATGAACGCCTCGATGACAGTCGGCTATCTCTGCGCGTTGAACAAACTCAAGTTCCTTCATTTCGGCTCGCAGATCAAGGCGCAGTTCGACAACGATTTCCCGCCGCTCACCGGCCCGGAGGGGCTCAAGGAGACGGCGATGATGTTCCACTCCCTCAAGCGGATCGGCTGGAAGGGCGTGGTCGAGTTCGATTGCCACATGCTTCGCGCCGAGGGCAAACCGGGCGACGAGGAAGCCTGCCGCAAGCAGTTCATCATCGACTGTGTCACCGCGCTGGCGATGGCGCTGCAACTGGCGGAGCGGGTGGAGCTTCCGGCGAATTTCCGTTCGCAGTCCGAGGCCGATCTCACCTCCATCCGGCAGATGTGCGCCTTGCCGATGCCGGAAATCCGACGGGGAGGGCGGTGATATGGCACTTTATCTCGGGATCGACGCCAGCACCCAGGGGATCAAGAGTGAACTCATTGACACCGAGCTTGGTACGACTTCCGGGTGCGCGGTCAATTTCGGTCGCGATCTGCCGCAGTACGGTTCGCCGGGCGGGTTTTTCCCGAACCCCGACCCGCTGGTGCGGGAGAGCGACCCGGCGATGTGGCTCGACGCGCTCGATCTATTGTTCACGCGGCTGAAGGAGTCCGGCGCGCCGCTGGAAAAGGTGGCGGGGATTTCCGGCTCCGGCCAGCAGCACGGCACGGTCTATCTCAATGCCGGTTTCGGCAGGGCGCTCCGCTCGCTCGACCCCGGCAAGGGGCTTGCGGAGCAGTTGAAGCCCTGCTTCTCGCGGACGCGCTCCCCGATCTGGATGGACCGCTCCACCCGCGCCGAATGCGACGAGCTCGACGCCCGGTTCGGCGGGCGGATTCGCGCCGTCACCGGCAGCCCGGCGATCGAACGCTTTTCCGGCCCCCAGATTCGGAAATTTTCGAAGGAACACCCCGAAGCCTATGCGGAAACCGCGGTGATCCATCTGGTCAGCTCGTTTTTCGCCTCGGTGCTGTGCGGGGAATCGGCGGCGATCGACCACGGCGACGGCGCCGGGATGAACCTGCTCAATCTGAATACGTTGCAGTGGGACCGCGAGATCGTGGAATTCACTGCTCCAAACCTTGCCGCCAAACTGCCGCCCTGCGTTCCCTCTTCCTCCAGGGCGGGCGTGCTGTCGCCTTATTTCGGGAAATACGGATTTGCGTCCGACACTCCGGTGGCGGTCTGGTCCGGGGACAACCCGAACAGTCTCATCGGTTTGGGCGTCTCCGGCCCCGGCTGTGCCGGGTTGAGCCTCGGCACCAGCGACACGTTCTTCGGCGCGATGCGCGAATTCCGCACCGACCCCGACGGATTCGGTCATGTGTTCGGCAATCCGGCAGGGGGATTCATGAGCCTCATCTGCTTCACCAACGGTTCGCTGGCGCGGGAAAAAGTGCGGAGCGAGCTCGGTCTCTCCTATGAGGAGTTCGACGCCGTGGAGGGGATTCCCGACACGGAATTCCTCATGCTCCCCTATTTCGAGGCGGAATCGACTCCCGCCGTTTTGAAACCGGGAGTCATTTACGGGTTTGACGCCGGCAAAGCGTCGAAACGGGAGCGGGTCCGCGCTCTCCTTGAATCCCAGATCTTAAGCATGCGGTTGCATTCCGGCTGGTTGCAAGAAGAGTTCACCCGCATCCGGGTCACCGGCGGCGCGTCGAAAAGCGCGGCGCTCCGGCGGATGATCGCCGACGTGTTTCAGGCGCGTGTGGAGACCATTTCGGTCGGCAACTCCGCCGGACTCGGCGCGGCGCTCCGCGCGGCTAATTTGTTCGGGGGCAAATCGTTCGATGGTCTCGATGCGATGTTCTGCGCCGCCACATCGGTCACGGAGCCTGACCCGGCGGCGAAAGCACGCAGCGACCGGATGCTGGCGGCTTATCGAAAAATGGAACAAGCTACCCGTTAACTGCTTACCCGGTGATGGACGCGGTAGGCGCTGGCGGTCTCTCCGGTTTCCGCGCGGAAACGGCGCGAGAAATAGAAGGGGTCCGCAAAGCCGCAGCGGCGGGCGATTTCGGCGACCGGCAGGGCCGTTTCGACCAGCATCCGCCGCGCCCGTCCGATCCGGGCGTTCTGCAGATACTCTCCCGCCGGTGTGCCGAGATAGCCGTGGAAGAATCTGCGCAGACTGGTAAGCGAGATTTCCAGTTTCTCCGCTTCCGTCTCCCAGTCGAACGGAAGTTCAGGGTTTTGCCGGATTCGGCCTGCCAGCGTCCGGATTTCCGGTTCCAGCCGCCCCGGGATCGAAAGTTTCTCTTCAAGCAGACTTTCCAGCACCAGCCGGAGCCCCATGAAGTCGAGCCGGTCGGTGTTCGCCTCCGGGTCCGGGGCGGCCGCCAGTGCTTCGATTTCTTCCGCCAGTTCCCACAGCCGCCGCGGATTCCCCACCTGCCAGCAGGGGCGGTCCGCCGGAATCAGCCCGAGCGACTTCAGCCGTTCGCTGCATGTGTCCGGGTAGATCAAATAGAGCTCCTGCCAGGTGCTGTCCGGCCCGTAATGCATCGGCTGGCCCGGCCACTGGGTCAGGACCGCCGGAGCGCGGACGGGATAGCGTACTCCGTCGAGATCGTAAAAGCCTTCCCCCTTCAGAATGAACGAGTAGTTCCGACTGCTGAAAGTCCAGTTGACAATGTCCCGTTTCTCCGGCAGAAAGCCGATCGAGTCGATGGTCGGCGCGGCATTGAGGCGGCGCGGCAGTCCCGCCAGGTGTCTGACCATAAAATCCATTTTATTGGTTTTTTCGTCTATTGGTTTGCTTGATCTGTTGAGGTATACTATACACATCGTCCATTCATGATGCAAACGGAGGTTTTGATGAAAGACGTGATTTCGATCGGGGTGATCGGCTGCGGGAACATCAGCGACGCCTATTTCAGAGCGCTGCCCGCATTTTCGAACGTGCGGGTTGCCGCGGCAAGCGACCTGGACCAAAGCAAGTCGAAGGCAAAGGCGGAAAAGTACGGATTCAGGGCGGTGTCCACCGAAGAATTGCTGGCCGATTCCGACATCAAACTGGTCATCAACCTGACGACGCCTGAATTCCATACCGCGGTCAACCGGCGGATTCTGGAAGCCGGAAAACACGCCTACACCGAGAAGCCATTCGGGCTCGACCGCGAATCGGGCCGCGACGTGCTTGAACTGGCCGCAGCAAAGGGGCTCTCGACCGGCGGCGCTCCGGACACGTTCTTGGGCGGCGCTCATCAGACCTGCCGCCACTTGGTCGATTCCGGTGCGATCGGTCAAGTGGTTTCCGGTACGGCGTTTATGCAGTGCCACGGCCACGAGGGGTGGCACCCGAATCCGGCGTTCTATTACCGGCATGGCGGCGGTCCGCTGTTCGATATGGGGCCGTATTACCTGACCGCGCTGGTCAACCTGCTCGGGCCGGTTGCCGAAGTCGCGGCGTTCGCCGGGCGCGCGTTCGCCGAACGGAGCATCACCGCTCCAGCGGCCTCAGAAACGAGCTGCCCGGTCGAGGTTGACACCCACGTTGCGGCGGTGCTCCGCTTCGCCTCGGGCGCAATCGTCAACCTCGCCATGAGTTTCGATGTGTGGAAGCACACGCTCCCCTGCATCGAGCTGCACGGAACCGCGGGTTCCCTCTCGGTACCGGACCCGAACTGCTTCGGCGGCGAAGTCCGCCTCTACCAGCCGCACCTGGCCGATTGGGCCAAAGTGAAGCTGACCCACGGCTTCACCGACAACATGCGCGGCATCGGCGCGGCCGATCTGGCGCGTTCGCTTTCCGGCGGGGTTCCGGCCCGGGCGTGCGGCAAGCTCGCTTACCATATCCTCGATGTGATGTGTTCGATCAGCGATTCGGCGATGACCGGGTCTTTTGTCAAGCTCGAATCCACCTGCGAGCGGCCCGCGCCGCTTCCGGCCGGATTCCGCGGCGCGTTGGAATAAAAGGAGTTGCGATTATGAAAAAGCGGGCTTTCATCACCTGGGGCGGCTGGAACGGGCACGAACCGGAACAGACTTCTGCCCTGTTTGCGAAATTGTTGGCCGAAAAGGGGTTCGACGTCGAGCGGGTCGATACGCTCTCTCCGCTTGCCGACGGCGAGCGGATGAAGAGTTTCGACCTCATCGTTCCGGTCTGGACCATGTCCTCCATCGGCAAGGAAGAGCTCAAGGGGCTGCTGGAAGCGGTTCGCTCCGGCGTCGGCATCGGCGGCTGGCACGGCGGCATGGGCGACGCCTTTCGACAGGATACCGAGTATCAGTGGATGGTCGGCGGCCAGTGGGTTGCGCATCCCGGAAACATCATCGATTATACCGTCGAAGTGGTCAAAAACGACCCGATCACCGCCGGAATCGGCACCTTTGCGATGCATTCCGAGCAATATTATATGCACACCGACCCCGGCAACGAAGTATTGGCCGTGACCCGGTTTGACGGGGCCCACGCCGAATGGACCGCCGGAACCGTCATGCCGGTGGCGTGGAAGCGCCGTTACGGCAAGGGGAGGGTCTTCTACTCCTCGCTCGGACACGTCGTCGCCGATTTCGACGTGCCCGAGGCGCGGGAGCTCACGCTGCGCGGGTTGCTCTGGGCGGCTCACGCATTGTGAACCAGCATCCGGAACCGGGCTTGGATCACCCGTTCGCGGGCCGGTGAAAACCGCCAGTTGAGGTGGCTTTCATAGGGCAGCTCGCGGCGCGGCGGCAGCTCGGTTCCCCCCTCGGGGTAGACGAAGCGGTCGGTCCAGCCGAACGCGGCGGGATCGGCGGAAGTCACTTCGAGCACGACTTCGCCGCCGCCGCGCTTCAGCGTTACCTTGCCGCTTGCCGCTGTTTCCGGCTTCGCGTAACTGTGGAGCCGGAAATCGACGGTGACGGGCTGCTCCGCGACGATCCGGTCTTCCAGTTCGAGCGTCAACGCTTCGCGGTCGAATCTCAGGGTCCGCTCCGCTTTCGCCAGCATCGGATATGCCGCAGTGAGATCGAAGCGGGTCCGGCAGAAACGGCCGTCGTCGCTGAATTCCAGAATTTTGCCCACCGCCTCGGCGCTGTTCTTCGGCTGCCCTTCGCCGTCGATCAGAAAGCAGTTCTGGGCCACGGTCTGCATGGTCCAGTTGCGGTGGTGATCGTCGCCGAAGGCGTATCCGAATCCGCCGCTCGGGACCAGCAATGCCTTGCCGCCGATCAAGATGGAGAAGTTCCCCTGGTCGGCGTGCTGGTGGCTCGGCGACCCGTAGCGGCTGCACCGGGCGAGCACCGCGACATCGTGTTCCGGGTCGGCCGGGTCACGTCTCATGCTGAGCAGCCCCGTGTCGCGCGACAGGTAGCTCTTCGCCGCTTCCCCCGCCGCGCCGTCGCGGTTGCGCCCCTTGGGCGGCAGCGGGCGGAAGACATCGAGCAAATGCAGCTCGAAGTGATCGGTCGCCGCCGTCGCCCGCCGCGAAAATTCCCGCGCCAGCTCCGGTCCGAAGCGGTCGGCATAGACCCCGAACGGATTCTGAGCTTGGAACCCAGGCCACTCGATTTCGGTCGGCCAGTGCCCGTCGCCGAAGGGGTGCGCCTCCTGTCCCGGCGGGGCAAAGTGGAGGAAGAATTGCGAAACCCGGCGGTAGAACGGCTTGTCCAGAAACGAGAAGCCGGTGTGCCGTTCGATGGCGAAGAAGAACGGCAGGAACCACTTGGTATAGCTCGACGCATAGAACGCCCCCTCCGCCCAGCCGCCGTCGCGCCCGCCGTAGTGGGGGAAGATCGAGCCGTAGATTTCCAGTGCGTAATCGAGGTAGCGCTCCGCCTCTTCGCGCGGCAGCACGTCGGCCAGCACCAGTGCGATTTCGCCGAGGTAGCCGGGGAGGCGGCCGGAGTGCGAATTTCCCGGCTGCGCCAGAAAGTCGGTTTCGACCATGTGTTCGTAAATCTGCCGGGCGTGCTGGCGCAGCGTCGCGGCGATCCAGGTGCGTTCACGGGCGTCGTAAAGCTCCCACGTCCAGTCGAATACCGCCGGGAATATGCGGCAGATGCTGAGGCCCAGCTCGTCGCCCCACGGTCCGCGGATCGAGCAGGGCCCGGCCGGATTCCATTCGCAGTAGCGCAGCAGCGCATTGCGGGCGTATTCCCCCGCCTTGCGGTCGCCGAGCAGCAGGTAGCCCAGCGCGCAGGCGACCAGGTCGCGGTCGAGAAAGAAGCGCGCTTCGGCGAACCCGCTGCGGTAGTCGATCCGCCCGTCCGGACGGTAGGTGTCGGGATAGGCCATCACGCCGTCGGCCAGCGCGATGGCGATGTTCCTTTTTAGAATTTCAAGTTCCGCCGGATGGCGTTCACGGAGAGACGCAAGGTCTTCACGGTAATGGATGTGGCGCGGGTGAGCATCGGGAATCTTCGCCAGCACTTCGGCGGCGGAGGGGACCACGAACGGCCAGGCGTCTTCCGGTACGGTGAAGCTCCATTCCCCGCGTTCGGCGTCTCCGGCAAACACGTTCCAGCGGTATTCGCCGGGGGTGAGCTGCTGCTTCAAACGCAGATAGTTGCGGCGTGTTTCGCCGTCGAATACAGGTTCTCCGCCTGCCTTGCAAAGCGTGACGCGATAGGCCGCGGTTCCCGGCTCCGCCACCCATTGCAGCGAGGGCGGGTTGATTTCGACGCGTTCGCCGTTCTCCGGCATTGGGAAGACGCTGATGGCGGTCCGTTTCTGCGGCAGCTTTTTCATCGCTCGGCTCCTTCTTTTCCATTCCAGAGGTATTCGCCGGTTGCAGGATCGATGCGGCCGATCTGGTGTGCCGGAGTTCCCGCCATGATCGCGTAATCCGGCGTGTCGTGCGTCACTACCGCGTTGGCGCAGATGAGGTTGCACTTCCCCACCCGGACGCCGTTGGTCACCGTGCAGCCCGAGCCCAGCCAGCTGCCGTCGCCGATGACGATCGTTTTCCCTTCGTCGCGCCGGGTGAACGCCTGCGTCTCCGGGTCGAAACGGTGGTTCCCGGCGGGGAGCGAGCAGTGCGGCCCGATCAGCACGTTGCGGCCGATTCGCACGTCGCCGTTGAGATAGGAGTAGAGGCCGATGAAACTGTTCTCCCCGATGGGGTTCGACCCGATCCGGATGATTGCGCCGGGAGCGACTTTGACGTGGTTGCCGAACCCGAGCTGCTGCGCCCGGCGTTCGTCGTCCGGCCCGTTGTCCGAGCAGTTGCAATAGCGTGTCAGCAGTTCGAATTCTTCGGCGGTGACGCCGCATGTCGTCTGTTCCATATCCGGACCTCCTGTTCTTTGCCGATTAATATAGAGGAATCCAGCCGGAAAGGAATGGCTTATTTGATCAATTTTTTATCGAAAACAGACTTTTTAATTGTAAATAGACGGAATTTGTTGTATTTTTTAGAAAAAACAGGAGGCGTCATGTCACTCGAGCGCCGATTCCCGAGCACCGTCGAATTTCTCTATGGAACCTATCGCGATTATGCGAGAGGAAGCCGGATTGTGTCGCACAGCCACCCCGATTACTGGCAGTTGGAAATCTGCGTCGACGGGGCGCTGACGCTGGTGTTGAGCGATAGCCGGATTCGGCTGACGCCGGGGCAGGGGGTGTTTCTGCCGCCGGGGCTGCTGCACGATTTCGATTACCGCGAGTCGGAGAGCTTCGGCTCGGTGAAGTTTCAGCCCGGCGTCCCGGCGGGCGCTCTGCCGTTTTCGCTGATTCCGGAGTCGCCGCAGGCGAGCTGTTTTCTCGGCAATATCGTTGCGCAGTTGCGGAACCCGGGAATTGTCTCCGAAGAGCTGCTGGCCTTTTTCGTCGCCGACCTCTTCGAGTTTCACTATCGGAATCTGGAGAATGGCGAACCGCCGGTGATCCGGATGCTTCAGGGATTGGCCGCTGCGCGTCAGCCGCTTTCCCCCGCCGCCGCCGCACGTCTTTGCGGATACAGCCGCGACTATCTCAACCGGCAGGTGCAGAAACGGTTCGGCGTCTCGCTCAAGAGCTGGCTCGACCGCGAACTCGCCGGACGCGCCCGACGGAGTCTCGACTACTCCTCGCAAGGGGTCACCGAAATCGCCGCCGAGCTCGGCTTTTCGTCGGTCTATGCGTTTTCGCGGTTTTTCTCGCGGGTGACGGGGATGTCGCCCACCGCCTACCGCAAGCGGCATGGCGCGGCGGGCGACGCCTTGTTTCTCCCCTGATGCGCTATTTTTCCAGCGTGACGGCGACGACGGCGGGGACGCCAGGCGTGTTGGCCGAGACCGCGTCGAGGGTGCGGATGATCTGATCCGGGTGCGGGTTCCGCCAGCGGAGGCAGTAGAGCTGGACCGGCGTATGAACCGCGTTGGAGGATTCCACCGCGATTTTTGCCTGATCCACTACGCCACCCCACCAGCTGCCGATTTCGTTCCGGTAGCGGACGGGGATTTCTTCCGTCGTCCCATCCTCGTAATGAACCAGATAGCTCAGCACCCGTTCGCCCGGTTTCGGGTCCCATCCGCAGGTGTGGAGAAAATAGAGCTGTTTCGCTTTGGAGCTGACCGGAATGCCGCGGACTTCCGCCGGGAATCCCGGCCGCATCGTTCCGCGCAGCACGATCGCGGCGCGTCCGGCGTTGGCCGCCGGGTCGATCACCGTGAAGGGCACTCCCGCCGCCGTGATTTTGCCGAGCGGCATTGCGGCAAAATCGTTCTCCCCCTGGTCGAACCAGCCGCCTTTGCCGTCATCGGCGATCTCGTCACGGAATCCCATATTGGCCGAGGCGGAGAGGTCAAGCGGCGTACAGCGTTCTTTGGCAACGTTTTCGTACTGCCGCGCTTCCCGATTCCGGCGGTCGTTTTCGGCTTTCTCGGCGAAAAGTCCCGACCGGTTCCGCTTCTCCTGGTCCAGCGCCTTCTCGTACCGGTTCCGCATTTCGGCGGGCCGGACCTGCTCGACGCCCGGACGCGAAGCGCGTTCAAGTACCAGCAGAACCCGTTCCTGTGGCGGGAGATAGAGTTCCACTCCGGCAGCCAGCGCGGATTTATCCCAGGCGTTCCCGGTCTCCGGCAGCAGTTCGCGGTTGTTGACCGGGTCGGTGAGATGGAATTCCCCGGCGTCTTCGATGTTCAGTCTGAGTCGGGCCGGAACCGGCAGCGCGTCGTTCCAGTTCACCAGAAAGACGAACTTGAAGTCGCCGCGGTCGATCAGGTGTGCTTCCGCCGCTGCGAAGTTCTTTCGCCCGTCGAGCGGTTCGAGTACCGCGTAGCGGCGCACTTTCGCTTCGGCGAGGATGGTCCGGAGTTCGGCGACGGAGGCGGGATCGGCCGCATTGAGCCGATGACAGGCCAGGCTTGAGGCGTCGAGCGGCGAACCGTATTCGTCGAAACGGAACGCGCCGTCGTCGGCGATCACCGGATGTCCTTCGGCCGCGAATTTCCGGATCGCCTCGAGCGTGCCGTCTTCCAGATAGGTGGCGCATGGAACAACCAGCGCCTCGATCCCGTCCGGCAGCCCCTTCTTCAGATCCTCCTCGAAGACGAAATGCAGCGGATAGTTGCCGTAAAGCAGCGCCGCGTACCAGTGGAACATCTTGCGCTCGAACGCTTCGCGGGAAATCGGCAGCATCCGCAGCGTCGGGTAGGAGTAGAAGATCGCCACGCTTGGCGCCCGGAAGCGCGGGAACGGCAGCAGCCTGTCGCGGTACGGTTCCAGTTCCTCCGCGAACTGTTTGAACCCGACGAGTTCGCCGACAGGCCAGTTGTAGGGGTTGAGCGTGCTGTACGCTTTGTAACCGCCGTTGATGACGTTGGCCTTGGCGCCTTCGAAGGTCTTCCAGTCGAAGGCGCGCTTGTCCCAGCAATAGTGGTAACTGCCGGAGACGCCGTGCATGATCTCTCCCCACATCGAGGTGACGATGTCCGTGCGGCGGCTCGGCACGCGCTTGCCGAATTCGAACCTGCCGCAATAGTGCTCGTGGTTCATCACCGGTTTGACGCCCCGGCTCAGCGTCTGAAACAGATCGCAGATGAAAGGGTAGGTCACGTTCTCCGCCGCCGCCGCCGCTTCCATGATGTCGGTCGAGGCGAATCCGCTGCTGCCATAGCGCCAGCCGCCCTCGATGCCGAGCGAGTCGAGGGCTTCGGCGATCAGCCGGTAGTCCATGCCCGCTCCGGTTCCCTTGTAAAGCTTCATGTTGGAGGTCTGCTCGCTGAGGTAGACGTTCGGACGGCGGTCGATGGAACGGATGAATTTGCCGTATGTCCTGAGAATTTCCGCATAGCGTTTCCCCGAGAACTTGCACCAGTCCGGCCAGAGCCGCGGATACTGTTTGAACCCGGTCGCCTGCGCCAGGTCGTCGAAGCTGTCGAAGACGGTCTTCCACTTCCGGTTGGCCGCTTCGATCGTGCCGTAGCGCTGCTTCATCGCCTCGGCGAAAGCCTTTGTGTTGTAACGGCATTCGCAGTTGTAGCTCGACTCGTTGAACAGCTCCCAGACGAACGGATTGCCGCCCTTGCGCAGAATGGAGAGTACTCCGCCCCGGTAGAAGCTGCGGTAGTAGCGGTCGCCCTCCGGATGTTCCGGGCAAGCCGGGATGAATTCGTGCCAGTCGCCGAACCGCTGTTCGAGTTCCGCCTTGAGTTTGGGATTGTCGGCGGCGAGGCTGCCCCAGAATCCGAAGGCGAAATCGACCACCAGCGGTTCGCCGCGGAATCCCGAGTAAAAAGCATTGATGTTTTTCTCATGCTCCGCCGGGTCGGTCACCGGCGCGCCGAACAGCGCGGCTCCGGGCAGCGCCGGGGCCGCCGAAATCTGGGCCGAGTTGAACTCCATCGCGTCGAGTACTTCGCGGCAGGGCGGCGTGTTGTAGGCGATGTGGTCGATCTTGAGCGGATTGGAGGAGGAACTCCAGTCGTTGTTCGCGTTCCATCTGCCGTAGAGCCACGGGCCGTAGTAGAAGACCGGGCGGTCGCCGTCGTACCAGGTGCCGTTGCGGACCGTCGGGCGGCGGAACTCATCCCGTTCGAACGTTTCCGCTTTTTCATAGCTGCGACGGAAGGCCTCCACTTCGGGGGAGATTGCGGGAACAGCGGGAGCGGCCGGTTGCCGTGTGCAGAGAGCGAGTTCGGAGAATACCAGCGGTCCCCCGTCCAGCGGCTCCGGCGTCTGTACGGTCAGCCCGGTCAGCCCGACGGCGGGACCGGTGAGGCGGAAGGTGTCGAGCGGGGCTTCGTACAGCCAGCTCCCGTCCGCCTGGCGTTCGGGGGTCAGTACGCGGACGGCATTGAACACGCGAAAGCCGAACCGGAATTGAAGCGGCGGATTCCGGTTCGCCCGCGCCCGGAGGATCAGGCCCGACGGGAGGTCGCAGGTACGGTTCAGTGCGTCGGTGGAAATGCGGAACCCGCTCCATTTTGCCGCCTGCGCCGGGAAACGGAACTCCAGTTCGGAATTTTTGCCGCTGTACCGTTCAAAGCCTCCCCATGATTTGATTCCCCAGCTCGGCGGAACGGGGGCGAAGAAGGGCAGGTGGGTCGTTGTCGCTTCGGGCATCTTCTTTTCTCCGGCCGGGACCGGCGCCGGGGCGGAAGTCTGTTCCGGTGCCGGGTCGCCGATGGTGAAGGAGAGGTCATCGAAATACGCTTCCCCCGCCCCGCCCCAGCCGTCAGCGCAGAGGAGCCGGGCGAAGAGGAGTTCCGCGTCTTCCGGCAATGCGAGCTTCACCTTGAGGAACGTCCACCCCGTTTCTCCGGCGGAATCGATGCAGCGGGAGACGGCGTAGTTTTTGCCGTCCTTCCCCTTGGCCCAGAAGCCGATGCCGACGATTCCCGCCTTCGACGCTTCCACCTGTTTGACCCAGGCGGAGAAGGTCACCGTCTTTCCCGCAAAGCGGGACATCTGATTGCCCGCGACCATGAAATCGAAGGAGTTGTTGAGGTTTCCCCGGTTGGTGTCCTTCAGGCGGAGGCTCCATTCGCCGGTATGTTTTTCCGTATTGCTGCGGCCGAAGAATGCGAACGCCTTTTCCTGTTGGGTCCGGTCCCCGAAATTCCACTGCCAGGTATTGGCCACCGGGCGGTTTTCCTTGTCGGCCCAGGTTTCGAAGCCGGAGTTGGGAATCAGGTTTTCCGCTGTTCCGGCCAGTGCGGAGAATGCGGCCAGACCGATTGCTGCAAGGTAGCGCTTTGTCATGGGGGCTCTCCTGTTTACCGGAATGTGTAGCTGCCGGGCCAGTACTGGACGACGCTTTTGCCGCGGTCGGAGGGGCGGTACGGCATGTTTTTCGCATGCGCGTCGGCGAAGAGGAAGTTCGACGAATCGCGGTGATTGTTGGCTGCTTTCTGGTCGTTGAGAAAATTCCGGTTGCTGAAGTTGGTGTA
The DNA here is from genome assembly GCA_964435365.1 of uncultured Victivallis sp. GTDB lineage: Bacteria > Verrucomicrobiota > Lentisphaeria > Victivallales > Victivallaceae > Victivallis. The sequence continues at coordinate 25,455 of CAYSZM010000005.1, forward strand.
ATACTGGTCTGACAGGATCTGCATCTCGCTCAGATAGATCGCCTGCGACGGCTTCGCTACGATGGCGTCCTTCGCATAGGTGTTGTTGTATGAGGAAAGCCCGGAGCCGAATCGCTGGAATTTCCCCTCGTCATAAAAGACGCCGCTCAATCCGTAACTGACCGCCACCAGGCCGCGGATATTTTCGCCCAGCGCTTTTTGACAGCGGAAGTAGTTGGTCTTCTTCATCGATGCGCCGTAGGAGCCGATATCGGCATTCTGGTAGGCGCGGAACACTCTGGTCCAGTTGGAGTTGGCGAAGAAGCCGTTGCTGTCCACGATATAGCTCGACATGGTAAGCCCGAGCTGTTTCAGGTTGCTCTGGCACTGCGCCGAATACGCTCTTTCCCGTGCCATGCTGAGCGCCGGGAGCAGCATCGAAGCCAGAATTGCGATGATGGCGATTACCACCAGGAGCTCGATTAACGTGAATTTGTTCTGCCGCATGATTTCCCCTCCGTGTCACATAATAGTTACTACGTGATGCAGGGAAATCATTCCGCATTGCGGAAACAGCTCGCCGGATACGGCGAAAAAGGAGGCATATCACACGGCTTTCAGGCGGAATCTGCGGCAAAAATCCTGCGCAATCGGTTCAATTAGAATCCATTGCGCCGATGGAGCCGGTTCCGGGAACTTAACATACTAACTATTATACGCCTTTTGTCGCAACACCCTCATTACTCCGCCGGATACGGAGCTTACTATTTACTTTTATTATAGAAAAAGACCACACCGGAGTCAAACGGCTCCGGTGTTTTTCGGCACTTTTTTTCGCTTTTTTTTGGGGTCTCCGGGATTACAGGGAAATCGCCAGGGGCTCACCCGTGTAATCGACGATTTGTTCCCGGCCGCCGATTGCCTGAAAGCGGAATCTGCGAGTCGCCGGACAGCCGGGATAATTCCCGTGCGCGGCACCGATGGTCAGCCGATGTTCCGCGTCATTCCAGGTCAGGCGAATTTCCGTGGATTCGCCCTGTTCGTATCGGTAACTGTCATAGGCGTCGTCATAGAGCGTGAATTCACCGTCGGCGCCGGGATAGATCCGGATTTCCAGATCGTCCCACCGCTTCTCTCCGGCGTACTGCATGACCGGAGCCAGCGGCAGAATCGTTCCCGCTTTGACGAACAGCGGCAGGAGTTCGATCGGCGTCTCCCGGAAGCATTCCCCGGAAACTTTTTCCCCGGTCCGGAAATCGAACCAGTCGCCGCCCGGCAGCAGCACCCGGCGGCCGCCGGTGCGGCTGAAATCGGCGACGCCGTCTTTCATGTACATCGGTTCGGTCACCGGAGCGACCAGAAACGCCGGTCCGAAGAGGAATTCATCGCGGATGTCGTAGAGACACCGGTTTTCCGGGTCGTCCGCCGCCAGTGGTCTTAAAAAGGTTTCGCCGTGCTTCCACACCCGCCACGCGGTCGAGTAGAGGTAGGGCAGCAGCTGGTAACGCAGTCTGATGCAGGATTCGATTGCGTCGAACGCCCAGTCTCCCCGACTGCCGAACTGCCAGATTTCCCGCGGGGAGAAGGTGCCGTGGGGTCGCATCATCGGCGTGAACAACGCAAACTGCATCCATCGCACGTAAAGCTCGCGGAATCCGGGTTCCGTCACGCCGCCGGGGAACTCCCGGTTCCCGAAGAAACCGCCGATGTCGGTGTTCCAGTAGGGGAGCCCGGACATGGAGAAGTTCACTCCGGCGGGAATCTGTTTCCGGAGCGCCTCCCAGGTCGAACCGACATCGCCCGACCAGCAGAAGCTCCCGGTCCGCTGCTGCCCGGCAAAGGCGGAACGGGTCAGGATGACCACCCGCCTGTCTTCGGACGCGGCACGCTGGTGCTGTGCAACCCCTTCGGCGTGAACCAGCGGGTAGCTGTTGCGCACCCGGCGGAACGACCCGACGGCGGTGCGGATGTCGAAGGGGTCCGGTTCCCCCCACATGCTTTGCGTATGCGGGAAGAACTGCTCGGGTTCGGACGCATCCAGCCACCAGCCGTCCACTCCGGCGGCGGCTAGGTGTTCCGACAGGCATTGCCAGAAGAGATCGCGGGCTCCGGCGTTCCAGGCGTCGTAGTTCAAGAGGGTGCTGTCCGTGGTAGGTCCGAGGGGCAGCAGGAATCCCTGTTCCTTCATTTTCCGGCAGGGAGGCGTGGCGTCTCCGAAATTGGGCCAGACGGAGATCAGGAGATGGGCGTTCTCTGCATGGAGTTCCTTCACCCATTCCGCCGGTCTCGCGAACGCTTCTTCGAATTTCATCGAATTCCACTGGCTCTTTTCGCCTCCCCAGTACTGCCAGTCCTGAACGATGCCGTCCAATGGAATGCCGAGTTCGCGGTGGCGGCGAACCACTTCAACCGACTCGTAGCGGCTGACATAGCGCTCCTTGCTCTGCACGTAGCCGAGGGTCCAGAGCGGGGGAATCGGCGCGGCGCCGGTGAGCTCCCGCAAATTGGCGTGGGCCCGGTCGAGGGTGCCGCCGCCGAGAAAGTAGTAGTCCGCATATTCGCCGATCTGCGATTCGAACACGGTTTCGGCGGGGGAATCGTCGAACACGGTCGGCGACGCATTGTCCCAGAACAGGCCGTAACCCTTGGTGGAGAGGAAGCTCGGGATGGCGATCTCCATGTTGATCTGCGACAGCAACAGGTGCTGGTTGCGCTGGTTCAATCTGCCGGTCTGGTGCTGGCCGAGGCCGTAGATCGCCTCGTCCCGGGTCAGCCGGAACGCCTGCCGCACCCGGAAAGACGGGGTCTCGACATCCTGCACGGGGACGAACGAGCAGCCGCACTCTCTTTCCGCGAGAAACATGGTTTTGCCGTCGGCGGAGAAGAAGGCGACCCGGCCGCTGCTGGAGAGTTCGACCCGGAGCCGGCCGCTTTCAAAGCGGATCGTTCCGTCCGATTCCGTTTTTTTCCACTCTCCGGGGGCCGGGGTCATCGTGACGGAGAAGCTCTCCGGGGGAGGCAGTGCGGTCATTCCCGCCGGATGTTTCAGCACCCGGACGATCTCCGGCGAGAAAAATTGCAGTTCGAGTTCGAAGTCGTCGAATCCGGCCTGAAAACGGTTCTGATTCGGCATGGCAAGTCCTTTCCTGTTTGCTGAAAGTATACCATATTTCATGCTTCCCGGCAAGAGCGGGTCCGGTATTGTCGCAGATAGTCTTATTTTCTCCGGAAGATTGCCATTGCATTTTCCCTGTCCGGAGATTATAGTGGGTTGAAAGCAGGTAACCTGTTCCTGAAGAAAGGATGGCGGAGGATGGGAAGCAGACGGCAAAACCGGCGCAACGGAATCGTGACGCTGTCTCCGTTCCTGCCGCCGAACCGGTGTCTGCCGGGGGAACTGTCGTTTCACCGGCATGAGAGCGAGTTCGAGTGGTTTTTCTGCATCGCCGGGAAGGGTGTGCAGTTTTCCGGAAAAGAGAGCGTTCCGGTGCGGCCCGGCCAACTGCTGCTGATTCCTCCGCGGGAACCGCATGTTTTCGCCGCCGGCCCGGAAGGCTGCCGGTGCATGGTGCTGATGATGCCGGGCAATTTCCCCGGCGGGAATACGCCTGAAGCGGCGGAAGCCGGGCAACTGCTGGCTTATCTGCACAAGCGGGTCCGGGAGCGCGGCCCCCTCCTGGAGTTGCCGGAAGAGGCGGCCCGGCGCGGCGGCGATCTTCTGCGGCGAATCCGTGAGTGGTCGCTCGCCGCGCAATTCGGCGGCACGCTGCGCATCCATGCGGCTTTGCTCGAGCTGCTGGCGCTCACCTTCGAACTGGCCGATCCCCCGCAGTTCCGGCCCGAGGTGGGCGGCTGCGAACACGATGAGGCGATCGAGCAGCTTCTCTACTATCTGGACAATCACTTCCCGCAGCGGATTCCGGTGGCGGTTGCCGCCGGGATGGCCGGCATGAGCCGCAGTACGTTCCACCGGCGTTTCCAGAAGGAAACCGGCATGAGTTTCTGCCTGTATCTCAACCGGTTGCGGATTCGGGCGGCGGAACAGCTGATCGCCGAAGGCGTTCCCGTGGAGACGGCGGCGCGGCGCTGCGGATTCTTCAGCCGCAGCAACTTTTTCGCGCAGCGCCGCTCCGGCGCCGATGGCGAATCGCCATAATCAGCGGGCGGATTCCGGCGGTTTTGCCCACCCCGAGTATTCGTACAAGGCGATGTCGCCGTGGAACGGGAAGAGGCCCGGCGCTTTTTCGCTCAGCGCTTCGCCGCCGTTGGTCATCGCGCCGATCCGGACGGAGCTGTTGCCGCGGATGAAGTACGGCATGCACGTCATCGACCCGGCCTTTTTTCCGTCGAGACAGATGGTCATCGTGCTGAAATCGTAAACCACGGCGACGTCGTTCCAGGTGTTGAGCGTCAGCGGGCGGGTGCTCTTCAGCGTTTTCGTTTCGAATTCCGACTGACGCCATTTCGACTGTTTCTCCGGCGGCAGCAGCCGGACCGGTTCGTCCCGTTCGACGCGGAGAAATCCGTCGGAATCGATCGAAATCAGCATGTTGCGATATCCGCTGCGTTCCCGGCCGTTGCACCAGAGCACCTGTTTTTTGCCGAAAGAGAGCGGGCGGATGCGAAGCTCCACCGTGGCGCTCCCCGAGAACAGCGTTCGGTTGCCGCAGACGACATAGTCGTCGGCTCCGTCGAAACGGAGGAAGGTTTTTCCGCTTTCGCGCTTGACTTCGGGACAGTACTTCGGGGTGCTGCTGCGCCAGCTTCCGCCGCCGGAGACTGCGCACATGCCGTTGCTGCCGGAATTGACGAACCGTGTTTCCGCCGGATCGGCGAGCGCGGTGAAGTCGAAGCGGTCGGACTGCAGTGCGCAATCGTAAACCCCGACCGGCCGGACTCCGTGCGCCTTGGGCGGGCGGTTGACCGAGAAGTGGCGGAGCGCTTCGTCGAACGATTCCCCGGCGGCCAGCAGCGGAACCGTTCGCGTCGCGGAGTCGTCGCGGCGGAGAAAGTACGGGCCGAGCAGTTCGGCGCTGCCGTCCTCATAGACGATGGAGACGCCGAGCGTCGAGCCGCCGCGGATGAGATCCGGCGTCGGCAGCGTCATTGCGAGCTTGCCGCGGCTGCGGCCCAGCTCCGGCCGCCAAGCCGGGAACGGGTCCCGCGCGCTGTTGAAGAGTACCAGCCCGACCTCGCCGTTCTCGTCTTTGAGTTCGCATCGGGTTCCGGGCGTGCGGAGTTCGCCGAGCGTGGCGGAGCCTTTGAACCTGCCGAACTGGAATTCCGCTTTCGTTTCCGGCTTCCCGATCAGTTCCAGCGCGGTTTCGTGGGGGAGGAAGAGCTTGATTTCCGCCCGGTTGCCGTTGAATGCCGGGGCGGGCGGGAACTCGCTGTCGTTGTGGGTGAAGCGGCGGCTGAACCGGCCGAATTTCGCGCCGGACCCGAGGGTGACGGCGAGGCTCGACCAGTTGGTCGATTTCGGCGTTTTCTCTCCCTTGAGCGTCAGCTTTACCTGTTTCGCGTCGAAATCGTCCGCATCGATCGAATGGAAAATTTCATCTTCGAACAGTAGTTGCATGTGCTTGATTTTGCGGGGAGAGTCGAATTCGATTCCGCACTTCAGCAGCCGGGGGCCGATGGCTTCAGTTTCGAGCGAAAACGTGCGGTCCGGCGGATTCGCCGCAAGCGGCGTCATTGCCGTGATGGTGTTGTCCGCCCGGCCGTGGCGCAGCAGGACCGCCGGGAGGCGGTGCACACTCTTTTTTTCGTTCGCGGTGACGGTGACTTCCGGAATCACGCCGGAAGGGTAGACCGGGCTCTTCGCCGCGAAATCGGCGGTGTCGACCAGCCATTCGCCCGTGGCGGGGACGGCGGTGTCGATCTTCTTTTCTCCGCCGGTGGCGATGGGGCTGCCGTCGTCGAGATTGCGCAGCGTGAGCGCAAGTTCAGCCTCTTTTCCGCCGGAAACCGGCAAATTGACGTATTCGACTCGGAGCACCTCCCCGGCGAGGATTTCGCGCTTCGCCGAGACTACGACATCGGGCGTCGTGGAGACGGGGGCGGGTTCGCCGCGCCATTGGCGGAGGCAGGCTCCGACGATCCGCAGTTCGCTGTCCTGCTGGAAGAGCGTCGGGCGCATCTCGGTCTCCTGGTAGTCGTTCCAGGTGGTGAGGTGGACGAAGTCGGGCTTCTCCCGGAGCAGGATATCCCCGGAACGGCGCAGCACGCCGGAGCCGTAGAAGGGGTGATACCAGTCGCTGCGCCAGGAACGCTGCGCGCCGGAGTAGCCGACCTGAAGGCTGGACCCCCACTTTTTGCCGCAGGTTCCGCAGATCCGGAGGAAGGTTTCGGCGAGCAGTTCGGGTTCGTCGAGTTCGTAGAAGAAATAGATTCCCGCCACATCGGGAAGTTTGGCGTAGGCTTCGACCGCTTCGGCCAGTTTGCGGCACGCCTCGGCGTCCCTCCGGTCGGGCGTCTGCCGGGTACGGAATTCGAAGTAAACTTCGAACTTTGCGCCCTGTTTCCGGCAGCGGTCGAACACCTCGCTCCAGAATTCCGGCTTCCAGCGGTTCATGTGGTAGCCGAAGACCAGGATTTTTCCGTCATGCTTGAGCACATTGGGGTTCGGCGCGTATTGGCGGTAAAACCCGGTCAGCGCGGTCGCCACCTCTTCCGGCGTTCCTTTGACTCCGTCGAACATCGGGTTGATGTAGAACCCGGTCCCCTCGGCGGCTTTCAGCTGCATGTCGTAGGTGTAGAGGCGGATGAACCGGTCCGGTTTTTTGGGGTCCGAAGTGAGGTCGAAGAGGAACCCGTTGATTCCGTGACGTTTCGCGGTTTCGATCTCGGTTCTGTAGCAGGCGACTTTGTCCGGCCCGGCGTCGAGCGCAACCGGGTCCGGGAAGGTGCCGCCGACATGGAAATCCCCGAGCGAACCCCAGGAGATGTAGGTCGCCCAGACCGTTTTGTCGACCGGGGTGGTTTCCCCCGGTACGGAATAAGTCGCGGCGGCAAGCAGCAGCATGAGGAAGAGATTCCGGATCATGATCTTATTCCGTCTTATTTGATTGCTTCGTGGAATTGGCTCCGGACGCTGTCGGAGGACATCAGGACGTAGAGGTTGTTGATCTTCTTCCAGTCGCCGGTGTGCCACTGGTTCAGGCAGGGCATGTAGACGCCGCGGTCGTGGATGGAGCCGCAGGAGCCGTCTCCCCTGACGTAGTTGAGGGTGTAGCTTCTTCCGTCGAAATGGTTTTCCGCGCCTTTGAAAACCCGGTCGCTCGCCAACGCGTATCCCGCCAGTTTGTCGAGGCGGTTGACGTAGGCGGGAACGGCGGTGCTCCAGATGGACATGAGGAGCGAGGTTTTCCACAGGATCGATTGCGAGGTGGTCAGCGTCCCGTAGGAGATCTGGTTCAGGATCGGCCGCGACGGACAGGTCAGCAGCTTGGCCAGTTGCGCCGAAGTCTTCAGGTAGCCGCCGGAGTAGAGCGTGACCGTAAGCGCCTGGTCGTGAATCCCGTAACCGACGAAACTGGTCAGGTAATACCCGTTGAAATCGTTGGCGTAGGAGTGGTAATAGCCGCCGATCTGCTTGAGGTTGTTCAGACAGGCGGTGCGTTTGGCGCTTTCCCGGGCCAGGTTGAGCGCGGGCAGCAGCATCGAAGCCAGAATTGCGATGATGGCGATCACGACCAGTAATTCGATCAGTGTGAATTTGCTTGTTCTCATGGGGGGCTCCTGATTTATTGTTTCGGGGGACAGATGCTTTCTCTTGCGTAAAAGGGGACATCCAGAAGGATGGAGCGCGACGTCTCGCTCTCCGGATTGTCGATGATGTCGAACATCTTGTTGATCATCATCTCGAAATCGTTGCCGACGCAGCTGAGCGCGGGGCAGCACATCCGGGTGTAGTTCTTCATCTCCATCGAGGTGACGATCGAAATGTCGTCCGGGCAGCGCAGCTTGCGTTCGTAGAGCGCGCGGAGCGCCCCGAACGCGCCGGGGAAGGTGTCCACGATGAGCCCGGTGACTTCGGGATGACGGTCGAGGAGGTCCAGCGTGAGGCGGCGGCCGTTTTCGATGTTGTCGCTCCACTGCTCGACCGTGAGGTCCGAGACGATCAGGTCTTTGCGGCGGAGTCCGTATTCAGCGAGGGCGATGCGCAGCCCTTGGTACGTCTTCGGGTTGTAGATCGGCGTGTCGGCGACGAATCCGATGTTCCGGTGCCCGGCTTCGAGCAGGGCCTTGGCCCGCAGGTAGGCGGATTTGATGTGGTCGAAGGTCACGGTCCGGATGTTGCTGCTCGGAGTGGCGTTCTCCTGGTCGAAAAGGCAGGGGACGCCCAGCTGGTCGAACCGGCGCAGCACCTGCGGCGGAATGCCGTTCGAGGGCGGCGCGATGATCAGCCCCACCAGGTCGTTGCAGCAGCCGATCAGTTCGAAGAGCGCCTTGAAATTGGTCTCGTACTGCATTTTGAAGTTGATCAGCCGGTAGTTGCGTTTGGCCGCGATCAGTTCGGCGAAGTGCACTTCCTCCCACAGCGAGTAGCCGAAGAAGTCCGGATAGGCGACGATGACCGTTCCGTTCCCGGCGAGGGGCGTCTCTCCGTGCACGGTTTTGTCGCGCGGCGAAACGAAGGTCCCTTTGCCCGGCAGGCGGCGCACGTAACCTTCGCGCTCCAGCTCGACCATCACTTTGTTCACCGTCGCCCGGCAGACGCCGAACTCTCCGGCCAGCGCGTTTTCGCTCGGCAGTTTCGTATCGAGGCCGCTTTTCACGATCGTTTCGAGCAGCAGGGTTTTCAATTCGGCATGCCGGGAAGTCTGTAGTCCGTCGTGATTCATATCCGGTATATTCAATTCTTATTTTGTTCTTTATTGTCTAGACAATATTAATTATACCGGAAACCGCGCGAAATGTCAAGAGAGGAATCGGGAAAAAATGATTATTTGTCGAAAAGGAGGCCGCCTGACGGGGGTAAAAAGTTCGGCCCCCGGACCGGCGGGATGCCGGGCGAGGGGCCGATGGTTGTCGACGCTTGCCGGATTATTCGGCGGCCGGACTGGTCCGGTTGTGTTTCATGGCGTCGAGCAGCACCGCCCGGCGCGGGGTGGTTTTGATCCGCCGTTTGTCGGCCGGATCGGGACCGATTTCGGCGTCCCATCCTTCGTATTCGCGGAAGGCGTGGTAGCTCCAGTCCCAGCCGTATTTTTCGAAGATGGAGATCGCGTCGCCGAGCCACTGTTCGGCACCCGGCGCCCAGCGGGCGACGCCGAATTCCCCGACGTAGATTGGGACGTGATATTTTTTCTGGAATTCGATGACCGGAGCCATCTCCTTCTCCAGCATCTCTTTGTTCCACTGTTTGCCCGCGATTTCGCCGGGGTAGGCGATTCCGGCGGGCCGGTTGTGAATGCCCTGGTGCGTGTACTCGCCGGGACTGTAGATGTGGAAGCTGTAGATGATTCCGGGCACATCGATCGGAATCAGGTTTTCGAACCCGGCCGCGCTCCCCCACTGCGCCGATTCGACGATGATCGGCTTGTCGGGATCGACTTCGCGGATGGCCCGGGCGACCTTTTCCGCCAGCCGGTTCCAGTCGAGGCCGCCGCCGGGGGTGTAGACGTAGTTCTCTTCGCGGGGTTCGTTGAGGAGGTCGTAGCCGTAGATGGCCGGTTCGCTTTTGTATTTCTGCGCGATTTCCCGCCAGACGTCGGCGAGGAGTTGCTGCATCTCCGGCTCCCAGCTCAACTGGTTGCTGAGAAGCTGGTTGACGCTGGTGCCGGGGCCGACGTGCATGTCGACGACGATCTTGATCCCGTACCGGCGCGCCGAGGGCAGGATGGCGTCGAGTTCGGCCAGTTTGCGCGCCACGATCTTGCGGAATCCCTCCGCCGTGGTGTGGTCTTCCCCGGCGCGGCGGCCGATCTGAAAGCGGATCAGATTGGCGTTCCAGACCTCGCCGAGTTCGCGGAACGCTTCGGGCGAAAGATCGCCGCCGGACATCACGCCGCGGAATTTCGTCTCCTTCTGGACCGGCAGCCGGTTGTCGGGGCCGCTCTCCGGCACTGCCGGGGCGGGGAGCAGCGTCACCGCGACATCGTCGATCCGCAGCGTTCCCGTGCAGCCCTGGAGCCCGAGGCAGAGTTCGACTTTGGCCGCCGAACGCGGGATTCGGGCGAACACGGTGAATTTCTGCCAGTCGTAGCTGCCGATTTTCTTTTCTTGATCGGGATACCGCTTCCGGCCGTCGCCGCCGGTGACGGCGAGCATCAGCTTCGGGCCGAGGAAGGAGAGCTTGGGTTTGCCGACGTCGTCCGCTTTCATCCAGCCTTCGACCAGGACGGCGCGTCCGCGGAGTCGGGCGACGTCGAGCGGGATCGAGGCGAGCCCGCCGTTGTCATCCTGGGTATTCGCGAAGACCAGGCAGCCGCTGCCGCCGATTCCGCCGGTGTTGTCCTGGCGCAGGTTGGGGGAACGGTGCCAGCCGTCGAGCGAACCCGGCGAATTGAAGTCGTTGCGGTAAGCGGCTTCCTCTCCGGCGGCGGAGAAACAGACCGCCGCCGCGAGCAGGAGGAGCCCGGAAAGTGCCGATTTCATGTGTTTGTCCTTATTTGACGTAGAGGTTGCTCCACCGGGTCTTCCAGCGAAGGACCGACGAGTGGCGGAGTTCGGCGTGCCCGTCGAAGAAGACGCCGTTGGCGTTCGCCATGCCGCCGTGCCGGAAGGCGACCGGCGACCAGCTCGGATTGGTCTCCGTTTCGCCCGTGTAGAAGCCGAATTCGGCGGTCCACAGCGCCACCCGCCATTCGATGCTGTCGAGGAACGCCACCGAGTTGGACGGCTGGGTGATCCGGGAGATTTTGATCGCGGTGACTCCGCCGTTGTGGGCGTCCATATTGAGGCCGTAACTCGCTTCGAGATGCTGGTATTTCGCGCTGTCTCCGATCTTCAGGAACGCTCTCGACATGGGGCAGAGCATTCCGGGGACGATGCGTTCGTCGCTGTGGTTGATGGCGGCATTCTCCCAGACGATTCCCCCCAGCAGTTTCCGGTAGGCGAGGTTCTGGTACCACGCCTTGCCGTTGCCGCCCGCGCTGATGGGGACCCAGAAGTCGCTGTAGCTGCCGGCGTAGAGCAGCCCGGCGGTTCCCATCTGCTTGAGGTTGCCGGTACACTGGGTCTTCTTCGCCCGGTCGCGGGCCTGGCTCAGCGCCGGGAGCAGCATGCTGGCAAGAATGGCGATGATGGCAATCACTACTAAGAGTTCGATCAAGGTGAATGGATGTCGCTTCATTTCGAGTTTCCTTTTCTGTCAGGGTTCACGGGTTGTCGCCGGATAAAGTGCAACTCGATCATGCGTGATCGAATGACGTTTGATCGGTTCACGGGTGACCGGGTGATGCGTGACCGGCAGGCGGCGGGCGGTACGCGGCATATCGGCCACATTCATTTCGAGCAGGTCCACGATATCGGAGACGACTTCCTCGAACCGGGTGTTGTTCACGAGTCCGTTGAATTTCCATTTCGCATCCACCCAGAGCCGGGAGGTCGAGATCAGGCAGTTCGCCAGTTCCGGGTATTTCCCGATCGCCTCCGGGAATCCGATGGCCTTGCAATTGAAGATGATCCCGTCGGGAGCGCTGCTGCGGGCGATCAATTCGCCCAACTGCTGTTCCGCGGCGAGGTCGTTGCTCAACACGCAGCCCGGAGAGAATTCCAGCCCGGCTTCCTTGCAGGCGCGTTCGATGCCGACAATCGCCTCGGGGATATGGTGCGACCGCACCAGGGCGAGGCGGCGGCAGCCGCGTTCAATCATCCAGCGGGCGGTCTGGTAATTTTCCGCCTCGAAATCGAAGTAGAAGCTGTCGAGTCCGGGGACATTGTTGGAGATCACCACCACCGGAACGGTTTCGGAAATCCGCAGCATATCCGGAATCAGCCGCTCTTCCACTCCCCACCAGCAGATGCCGGAAAGCATGGAGAGTTCCGGGAAATTCTCCTGCTGCGCCTCTCCCATGGTGATCATTTTCAGCAGGTTGTGATTGTCGCGCTGGAGCAGCTCTTCGCCGATGCAGCTCGCGACGTGGAAGGCGTCGCGCGGCAGGTACGCCCAGCGGCCGTCGCCGAAGACGATGCCCCAGATTCGGCTTTCCCGCGCATCGAGGCGCTCGGGGTTGCTGAACAGCCCCACGCCCGGCCGGTTGACCAGGTAACCCTCCTTGATCAGCTCCTGGAGCGCGCGCACCACCGTCGGCTGGCTGACTTCGAACTTCTCCGCCAGTTCCCGGTTCGACGGAATGCGGGTGACCGAACCCTTGGTCCGCGCCAGCCAGTCGAACACGTAATGGCGGATTCGCATATATGTGGAAGAGGACTGGTTTTTCATCGCTTTACTTCGTTGTTGTGTATCACCTGTTATCACCTGCCTATATTATGACCGATCACAGAAGAAAAGTCAAGAGGGGAATGTAAAAAAGAGGAAAAAGTTCAAAAACGGAACGCGTGAAATGTCAGGCGCGGGCTTTGCGCAGGCGCTCGCGGTATTCGCGCGGGGTCGACTTGCGGTGGCGGAGAAAGTGGCGGTTGAAGTTGGAGAGATTGGTGAAACCCGATTCCAGCGCGATCGCGCTGATCGAGCGGTCGGTGTTGGCCAAGAGCTGCGCCGCCCGGCTCAGTTTGAGCTCGGTGACGTACTCCACGAACCGCTTGCGGGTCGCCTGCCGGAAGTAGTGGCTGAACGCCTGCGGAGTCAGGCACGCCTGTGTCGCCGCCTCCTCGAGCGGAACCGGCTGCCCGCTCTCCAGCTTGCGGTGGATGAAGCGGAGTACCCGGTTCAGCCGCTCGTCCGGCGTGACCGGCGCGGCGGACTGGTGGGCGGGGGCGGTCAGCTTGCGGCGCGGGGATTCCGCCAGGCGGCAGAGAAGACCGAGAAAGACCAGATAGCGCTTCCACCCTGTTGATTTGGCGAGTTCGCGCATGTCGGGCGTGACGGCGCGCGCGGTTTCCTCCGGGAAATGCAGCCCCGCCGCCGCCTCTTCGAGCAACATCCCCAGCACTTCGAATTCCGGCCGCGCCGGAACCGCGTCGGAGCCGAACTTGACCACGGAAGTCTTCGACCACTCCGGCCCGGTGCTGTCTTCGCGCCGGGTGAGATAGTGGTGCGGCACCATGCCGCCGACCAGGATCAGGTCCCACTCCCGGAACGGTTCGATGGTGTCGCCGACAAAGCGGGTGCCGAAACCGGATTCCACCAGCGTCAGCTCGAATTCGGGGTGGACATGGTAGAGGCAGTCAAGCACCGGCCCGGCCTGCGTTTCGATGCTGAACGACTCCCCCGGAGTGTGCAATACGGTTTCAAAATGGAACTTCATAGTAAAATAGTATCATAAACGCTTAAAAAATCAAGAGAGAATTCCGCATCATCGGCGTATATTTAATCCAGAATCACCGATGAAAGGAAATTTGCCATGTCTATTGTCTCTTTGCGCGAACTTCTGCAGGACGCCCGGCGCGGCCGGTACGCCGTCCCGCTGTTCGACGCCCAGAACATGGGGATGATCCGCGCCGCCGTCGAAGTTGCGGAGGAGGAGGATTCCCCGGTCATCATCGCCGGCGGCGAGGCCGATTTCGTCGGCAGCCGTCTCGGGTACTGGAAGGCGCTCGCATTTCACGCCGCCGCCGGGGCGAAGGTTCCGGTCTGCATCATGCTCGATCACGGCGCCAGCCTGGAGAGCTGCATCCGCTGCGCCGACGCCGGATTCACCGGGGTGATGATCGACGCCTCCGGACTGTCGTTCGAAGGGAATATCGAAGTGAGCCGCCGGGTCTGCGCCGAGATGCGCCGCCGCGGCGTCAGCGTCGAAGCCGAACTCGGCCACGTCGGCATGGCCTCGGCGGACACTGTGGCCGAGCTGGAGGGCGATTCCGCCGGGACAATCTACACCGAACCCGGCAGCGTCACCGAATTCGTCGAGCGGACCGGCTGCGACGCGCTGGCCGTTTCGATCGGCACCGCCCACGGCGTCTACGCCACCGCGCCGGAACTCCGGATCGACCTGCTCCGGGAGCTGGAGCGGGTCTCCCCGGTTCCGCTCGTTCTGCACGGCGGCTCGGGGACTCCCGACGCCCAGGTCCGGGACGCGGTGCGGAACGGCATCGCCAAAATCAACATCTGCTCCGAACTCATGAGCGCATGGAACCGGGCGGCTTCGGCCGAACTGGCCAAGGCTCCGAATGATTCGATTCACAATCTGGCGGTCTGCCGACCCGCGGAAACAGCCGTTCGCGAGGTAATGCGTGCCAAAATCCGTCTGTTCGGCTGCGGCGGAAGGAGGGGAATTGCATGAGACGTTCGTTCATCAACCGCAAGATCCGGGAAGCGATGGAGTTCTTCGAACAGGAGCACTTCCGGATGCCGCCGTTCGCGTTCTTCCGCCGCGCCGATTGGGAGGTCCGCCGCGCCGAGGCGAAGGAGATTTTCGACCTCGAACTCGGCTGGGACATCACCGGCTTCGGCAAGGACGACTTCGACCGGTTCGGCCTTTTGCTCTTCACCTTGCGCAACGGCAGGGCGGGTTCCGCGGAGTATCCGAAACCATACGCCGAGAAAATCATGATGGTGTGTGAAAACCAGGTGACGCTCCGCCATTTCCACTGGAACAAGCGCGAGGACATCATCGTCCGCGGCGGCGGCAACCTGGTCATCGAGCTGTTCCGGGCCGACCCGGCGCGTTCGGCCGAGGCGGGCGGGCCGTTCGATATCTCGGTCAACGGGATGCGGCGCACCATGCAGTCCGGCGACCGGCTGGTCCTGACGCCGGGCGAAAGCGTCTGTCTCGAGCCGATCCACGCCCATCGCTTCTACGGCGAACCGGGGAAGGGAACCGTGCTGGTCGGCGAGGTGTCGATGGTCAACGACGACGCCAACGACAACTGTTTCCTCGACGACGCGATCCGGTTCGACCCGATCGTCGAAGACGAGGAGCCGGAATTCCTGCTGGCGGCCGACTGCCGCCGCATCTTCGGGGGAGGGCGGTAACATGCGCAAGGGAGTTCTCGCCGCCGGAAACTGGATCGTGGACCGGGTCAAGTGCATCGACCGCTGGCCCGGCGAAGGCAACCTCTGTTCGATTCTCTCCGAGGAGCGCGCTCCGGGGGGAGGCCCCGCCAACGTGCTCTTCGACCTCGCCGCGATGGACCCCGATTTTCCGCTTTGGGCGGCGGGGCGGATCGGCGAAGACGCCGACGGCGATTTCCTGCTGGCCGAAACCGGCCGGCGCGGGATCGACGGCTCGCTGCTGCTGCGGACGCCCGGCGTCCCCACCTCGTTCACCGATGTGATGTCGGGGCCCTCCAGCCGGACGTTTTTCCACGCCCCCGGAGCCAACGCCCGGCTTTCCGCCGCCGATTTCGACGCGATGTCGAGCGATGCGGAGTTCTTCTACCTCGGCTATCTGCTGCTCTTGCCGCTGCTCGACGCGCCGGACCCCGAAACCGGCAGCCGGGCGGCGCGGGTGCTCCGGCTGATGCGGGAGCGCGGCTGCCGGACGGTCGTCGATTTCGTCTCCGGCCACCCCGACGGCTTCCGTCCGGCGGCGGAAGCGGCGCTTCCCCACACCGACATCCTCATCGTCAATGAGGTCGAGGCGGGCGGCGCGACCGGAATCGAACTGCGGCGCGGCGGAGCCCTCGCCAAAGAGCTGCTGCCCGGGGCGCTGAAGCGCCTGCTGGCGATGGGCGTCGGCGAGCTCGCCGTCATCCATTTCCCGGAAGGGGCGGCGGCGCTGACCAGCGACGGCGCATACGCGCTTACCCCCTCGTGCAGCATCCGGCCGGAGGAGGTCGCCGGGCACAACGGGGCGGGAGACGCCTTCGCCGCCGGAGTCCTCTACGCGCTCGCCCGGCGGATGCCGCTCGACGCGGCGCTCCGGTTCGGCTCGGCCTCGAGTTATTTCAATTTGAAGTCGCCGACCGCCTCGGGCGGCGCCGTTTCCCGCCAACGCATTGAAGAACATTTGAAAAGTTGCGAATTCGGCCTATTGTAAAACGAGGCCGCAACGTAAATCGGTAAGGACTGGACGACATGCAGCATACGCTTTCCCTGAACGGAACCTGGGGGCTCACTTACGCGGAGGGGACTCCGCTCAGCTACACCGCCGAATTTTCCACCGTCAACCCCGCGCCGCTGCGGCGGCTGATGGCGGCCGAAGTGCCGGAGCCGGTCCACCGCACGCTGGAGCGGCACGGCCTGCTCGACGACCCCAATTACGGCATGAACAGCTTCAAGGCCCGCTGGGTCGAGGAGTGTTTCTGGATCTACCGCCGCGAATTCGAGGTTCCGCCGGAAGCGCTCGGCTCCGCCGTGATCGCGCATCTCGCGTTCGACCGGCTGGAGATGCTGGCGAAGATTTCCCTCAACGGCGAACCGGTCGGCTCCACCGCCAACGCGCTGGTCCCGCACCGCATCGACGTGACCGGCAAACTGCGGCCGGGGAAGAACACGCTCATCGTCGAGCTGGAAAGCGGTGTGTTCGCCTACAGCGACCACCCGGGGCAGATCGGCTGCGGCGGCGAAATGGGCTGGCTTACTCGGCGCAACTGGCTGCGCAAGGCGCAGCACCAGAGCGGGTGGGACTGGCACGCGCGGCTTCAGAACGTCGGCATCCTCGGCGACGTCCGGCTGGAGTACGGCCCGAACGCGCTGGTCACCTGTATTTCGCTCGTCGCCGAGGCGGCGGACGATCTCAAGTCCGCCCGGATCACCGTCCGCGGCGAGGCGCAGAGCTGGGGCGCGGCAGCGTCGCTCAAGCTCCGCATCGTCGAAACCGGCGACACTGTCGAGGAGAGTTTCGAACTGCCCGCCGGCGACGCGGAGTGCGAGGTCGCGCTCACGCTCGATCATCCCGCCCTCTGGCAGCCGTGCGGCCACGGCGAACCGTTCCGCTACACGGCGGAGATCGAGTTCCTCGGCAACCGGTTCATCCGGAAATTCGGCGTCCGCAAAGTGGTGGTCAACCAGGCGAAGCATCCGGGCGAGGGGCGCTATTTCATCCTCGAAATCAACAACGAACCGGTCTTCTGCAAGGGCGGGAATTTCGTCCCGGCCGACTTCTATTACAGCGAAGTGGACGGCGCGCGCTACCGCGAACTGGTGCGCCTCGCCGCCGAAGCGAACTTCAATCTACTCCGCATCTGGGGCGGCGGAATCTATGTCACCCAGGAGTTCTGCGACGCCTGCGACGAGGCCGGAATCCTGATCTGGCACGACTTCATTTTCGCCTGTGCGAAGTATCCGGGCGAGGACGAGGCGTTCTGCCGCGCGGTGCGCGAAGAGGCGCTCTCCGTCGTCCGCGCGCTGAACCATCACCCGTCGCTGGCCATCTGGTGCGGCAACAACGAGCTCGAGGTCGGCAACCTGGAGTGGCCCGGCTACCGCGACTGCCATGTGGGGTGGACCGATCACCATATCTTCCATCACCTCCTGGCGAAGGTGGTCTGCGACGAAGCGCCGCAGA
Source organism: uncultured Victivallis sp. (assembly GCA_964435365.1). Taxonomy (GTDB): domain Bacteria; phylum Verrucomicrobiota; class Lentisphaeria; order Victivallales; family Victivallaceae; genus Victivallis. Next base: position 42,953 of record CAYSZM010000005.1, read on the forward strand.
CGTTCTACTGGGCGAGTTCGCCGAGTTCGCCGGATCTGCGGATGCCGTCGGACCCGACCTGCGGCGACCAGCACCCGTGGAAGGCGACGCTCGACACCCCGGGCGGGACCGATTTCTGGACGTTCCGGCGCTATTTCGACCGCTTTCCGAACGAGGGCGGCATTCTCGGCTGTTCGACTCCGGCGACGCTGCGGCAGTTCCTGCCGGAGAACGAGCGCGAAATCGGGTCGTTCTCGTGGGATCACCACGACAACCCGTTCGCGCGGCTGGAAGACAATTTCGGCACCTTCAGCCCGGAGCGCCGTCCCGGCCACGCCTACGCCACGGTCGAACTCTGGACCGGGCGCGAGGTGCGGAAGCTGGGGATGGAGGAGTACGCGCTGCTCTCCGGGCTGCTTCAGGCGGAAGGGCTTGAGGAGTATATCCGCAACTACCGCCGCCGCATGTTCTCTTCGGCCTCCGCGATTTTCTGGATGTACAACGACTCCTGGCCGGTGACCAATGGCTGGACCATCGTGGACTACTACCGGCGGAAGAAACTCGCCTACGCTCCGGTCCGGCGCGCCTTTGCTCCGGTCGCGGTCGTGGCGGTCGCCGAGGACGACGCGGTGCGCATTTACGGCGTCAACGACAACCTCGCGCCGTGGCGCGGCGAACTCCGCTTCGGCGTATTCCGGACCGGGGGAAGGCTGCCCTTCGACCGCACCGTTCAGGCGGAACTCGCCGCCAACGCGTCGACCGTGCTGGCCGAATTCCCGAAACGGGAGTGGGAGAAGGCGGGGCTGGAGAACAGCGGCATCTTTGCGCTGCTGCTCTCCGCCGACGGACGGACCGTGGCGGACCACCGGCTGTTCGAGCGCCGCTTTCACGAACTCGGCATCGTGACGGAGCCGGAGATCCGGGTCTCGCGCAACGGCGGCTTCGCCCGCTTCGAAGCGGACGTGTTCGTCTGGAAGGTCTGCCTCGACGTGGACGGCGAAGCCGACCTGCCGGACAACGCCTTCGACCTGCTCCCCGGAATTCCCTATGAGATTCCGTGGCCGCCGGAGAAGGCGCTCCCCGCCGTTGTCGCCGTTGGCAGCCGCGGCCTTACGCCGCGATGAGCCAGGCGGTGTAGGAGAAGTAGGCCAGCAGCAGGAACGCGCCCTCGGGCCGGGAGAGCCTCCAACCGGTCCGCATGAAGGGCAGCAGGATGATCGAGCAGAAGAGCATCATCCCCATGTCGAGCGGGCTCAGCGTCACGTTGTTAAGCGGGGTGATGAGCGGCGCGATTCCGAGGATCAGCAGGATATTGAAAATATTCGAGCCGACGACGTTGCCGATGGCGATGTCGCTCTCTCCCTTGAACGCGGCGACGGCCGAAGTCGCCAGTTCGGGGAGGCTGGTGCCGACGGCGACGACGGTGAGACCGATCACCGCGTCGCTGACGTTCATCAGCCGGGCGAAGAAGACGGCCCCGATCAGGAAGAGCTTGGCGCCGCCGACCAGCAGCCCCAGCCCGAGGATCACCAGCAGCACGGCGAGAAGCGGATGAAGTTCCTTCCCGCCTTCGCTTTCGACGGCGGCTTCCGCTTCCCGGACGATTTCGGGGCTTACCGCTCCGCTGCGCCGCGCCTGCCGGATGTTCCAGAAGGTGTAACAGATGAAAATGGCGAGAAAGATTGCGGCGGGGAGGCGGCCGACGCCGTCCGTCGCCAGGTAGAAGACGACCAGCAGCACGGCGGAGAGCAGCATCATCGGCACATCGACGCGAAAGAGCTGACGGTCCACCTTGAGCGGAGTGATCACCGCGCAGAGTCCGAGGATCAGCGCGATGTTGCAGATGTTGGAGCCGACGACGTTGCCGAGGCTGATGTCGGGGTTGCCGGTGAGCGCCGCGTTGACGCTGACCACCAGTTCCGGCGCGCTGGTGGCGGCGGCGACCAGCGTGAGGCCGATGACCAGCGGCGAGATATTGAGTTTCCGGGCGATGCTGACGCCGCCCTTGACGAGAAATTCCGCGCCGTAATAAAGCGCGGCGACACCGAGGACGCCATACAGCAGATTCAATGCGACGGACATGTGACAAATCCCTTATTCAATGTTTTTTTAAAGGGATAATATATCACTGCGACCGCTTCGATACAAGAAGATTGACTCCGGTATTTTCATTCCGGCAGGCTTGCAAATCGATCGTCGGGTGGTATGTTAACCGGATCATTGTTCCTGCAACCGGACAAACGGGAGTTTATTTGTCATGGATATGCCGATGCTCGATGAGGTTCTGTTTTCGCGCGGTCTGATCTCTTCCGGCACTTCGGAGGCGCTGGAGCGCTTCCGGCGGAAGCTGGAAAACCGGGAGCCGGTCGTCTATGCGGCCATCGGCGGCTCGATTACTGCAGGGGCTTCGGCTTCCGACCCGTCGCGGAATTATGCTTCGCTTTTCGCCGCCCGGCTCGGCGGCAAGACCTCCTGCCGGCTGATCAATGCCGGAGTCGGAGCCACGTCCAGCATGTTCGGCGCGTTCCGGGCGCAGCGCGAGATGCTCTGCGAGGAGCCGGACATCATCACCGTCGAATTCGCCGTCAACGACACCACCAGCCCGGATGTCGTCCCCGGATACGAAGCGCTGGTGCGCCAGTGCGTCGCTTCGCCGAAGAAACCGCTGGTGATCCTGCTTTTCACCATGCGGCGCGACGGCATGAACCTTCAGGACGGACACATTCCGGTCGGCCGCCATTACGGACTGCCGATGCTTTCGTACCGCGACGCGCTCTACCCGGAAATCGCGGCGGGCAAGCTCGCCTGGGAGACGATTTCGCCGGACGAAGTTCATCCCAACGACCTCGGCCACGCCTTTCTCGCCGACATGCTGGCGCGCTTCCTCGACACGGCGGCGGCTCCGGCGGGGGACGACGGCCTGCCCGATCTCTTTGACCCCCGGACCGCCAGGTATCTGGACGGCGACGCGGTTTCCGCTGCCCGGATGACCATCCTGGAAAATCGCGGCTGGACCTCTTACGACCACGGGCGCGGCTACACCGGCCTCGAATCGGCGGCTCCGGGCTCCCGTCTGAAAGTGAGCGTCGAAGGCGGGACCGTGTTGATCGGTTTCGTCAAATACGCCGGGGATTACGGAAAGTGCCGGGTCCGGGTGGACGGCGTCGATTCCTGTGAGATCGACGGATTCTACGAAAAGCCCGAGATTCAGAAATGGGCGGGCGGCCACACCGTGCTTCAGCCGCTGGTCGAGGCCGCGCCCGGCACGGAGCGCGTGATCGAGATCGAACTGCTGGCGGAGCGCCACCCGAAGAGCGGCGGCAGCCAATTCAAAATCGGCTACTTCCTCTGCGGCAGGTAGCGACACTTTCCTTACCCGGCACCGGCAAGGTGGCCGGGTAAGGCATTTCTCCCGTTTTTTCTTCTCTCCTCTTGACTCCGGTATGGTATTGCCCCATAATATAATCAAATGGCCACCGGTTGGCCACTCGATGATAAACGGAGAAGACGGGGCGGATGGAAACGGGACAGAACAAGACGACGGAAAGCGGCAAGATCCGCTTCTACATCATGGGGCTGATCTACCGGTACGGGAACCGTTCGGTTCAGGTTCCCTCTTCGATCGAGCTGGCGGAACGGTTCGGCGTGGCGCGGCGGACCGCCCGGCTGGCGCTGGAGGGGCTGGTGCGCGAAGGATGGCTGATCGGCCGCCGCGGACTCGGCACTTTCACCAACCCCGCGCTCGCCTTTTCCCCCGATTCGGAACTTTCGATTCCGCTGGTCGGGCTGATCTACGGCAAGGGCGACAACTTCTACTACGACACCCCGGCCTGCCGGATGCTCTCGCAGATGGGGCTGGCGGCGGCGGAACGCGGGTTCAACACCCGTTTTTTCACCCGGATGTGCGGAGATTGGACGGCGCTGTTCGACGAGATCCGGAACTCGAATCTGGATGGGCTGCTCTGGGCGTCGAGCGAATTCCCGCCGGCGGAGATGCTGGCGCGGATTCGTGAGCTGGGGGTCCGGGTGGTGACCATCGACCGCGAGGTGCCGGGATTTTCCGGCGTTCTCTTCTCCGACGACAACGCCCTGCGCGCCGCCGGGAAACTGCTGGCCCGGGAGGGGCGGCGGCGGGTGATCCGTTTCGATGTCAGGCCGGAGTCGCCGGAGACGGTGCGGGAGGGGATCGTCGCCGGCGCCCGCGCCGCCGGGTTCGAGGTGGAGTACTCCGGCGCCTTCTTCCGGCAGCATGAGTTCCGGGCCTGTTTCTCCGAAACGGTCGCCGCCGAACGACCGGACGCGGTTATCGTCGGCTGGATGGAAACGCCGATCGTCGCCGGAGTGCTCGCCGAACAGGGGATCGATCCGGTGCAGGAGTGCCGGGTCATCACCATGGAGTCTTCCACCGGATTTCCGCGTCTTCCGTGCGCCCGGCTCGACCGCCCTTACGGGAAAGCGGCCCGCGCCGCAGTGGAAGAACTCGCCCGCCTGCTGGACACGCCCGACGCCGCCCCGCAAATCCGCCGGGTCGATGTCGAATTGACCTTTCAGAACCCGACCGAAACAAAGGAGGAGTAACACCGATGAAAATGAACAGATTTTTCACGCTGATTGAGCTTCTGGTGGTAATCGCGATCATTGCGATCCTGGCTTCGATGCTGCTGCCCGCGCTGAACCGCGCCCGTGAACGCGCCTATCAGACCAGCTGCATCTCGAACCTGAAACAGATCGGGGCCGTGATGCAGGCGTACGCCGACGATTTCGGATTCACTCCCGACGTCGGTTACTCCGGCAAGCCCACCGGAATCTGGCGCGACTACCTGCGCAAGACCCAGTTCGCCAGCTCGGCCAATTTGTACTGGAAGATGCTGAGCTGCCCGAGCCGCGCCCGCGAAAACAAGGGGAGCGGAACCGACGCCTACGGGATGCACATCAGCTGCGGCAACCGGCGGAGCGGCTGGAAGCCGACCAACGGCACGGCGCCGTCCTCTTACATGCTGGTCTGCGATGCGATGTGGCCGAATGTGGCGACCTGGTACGACCAGTCGATCCGGCTGGAATCGTTCCGCCACAACCTCTACATCAACGCCGTTCTGCTGGACGGGCACGTGTCGTCGGCCAAGGCGGTCATTCCGAATCCGTACAAGAGCAGCCGCGACAAAAACAACATCTGGTGGGATTGACGACTTATGCATCGCATGGATGGAATTCTCGGCGGAATCCTCGCGGTTCTCGCCTCGGTCTTCGCGCTCGCGGCGGGAACCTTTGAAACCGGGTTCTCGGATGGTTCGGCCGGGTGGAAGACCTCCGGCGACGAGGCGTCGCTGGTCCGCCGCGACGGGGCGCTTCTCTGCGACACTTCGGGCGGCGTCTCCGGGCAATACCGCTACCTCACGCTGCAATCCCCCGAGGTGATGGACGGCGATTTCAAGGTGGAATTCTCCTTCCGCATCGAGCGCTTCGACCACTGGAACAGCCTGCGGCTGTCGGTCAACTCCGTCGAGGACAAGGCGTGGAGCGCTTCGCTCTACCGGCTGAAAAAACAGCAGGGCGTCGAGCTCTTCCAGTGCGTCGCCGCCGTCGCCGGGAAAAAGGAGGCGAAGGAGGTTCCGGCGAAGGAACTCGCCGGGACGCTCAAAATCGAACGAACCGGTTCCGTGCTCTCCTTCGCCTTTCGGCCGGACAAGGCCGACGCCTTCACCGAGCTCTGGAAGACCGAAAACGCCTTCACCGGCCCGGCGACCGCCTCGATTTCGTTCGATACGCCGCCGAAGACCGCGAGCGTGGTGAAACTGCTCGGTTTCTCGCAGCGCTGGAGCGGCGACCCGCAGAGCGCTTTCACCCCGGTCTACCTGCCGCGCCGGGTGCTGGCGGACGAAAAAGACGGCTGCGTCCGGCTCCTCGTGCTGGAAAAAGGCACCCGCGACCCCGACGGAACGCTCCGCATCGCTCCCGGCGGCCGCGCGGTCTACGGCATTCTCGGACCGCTCAACTGCAAAGGGCAGTCGATCGGCTGGAACTCCGAGGGCGCGCTCAAAATCTCCGCGATCCAACCCGGCTCCGCCGAGACCATCGAGCTTGGCGAAACGCTGCTCTGGGATTCCGCGGGGGCGGAGTGGAAGCCGCGCGGCGCGAGCCTGACCGGGCTGGTCAACCGCAACGCCGTCCAGCGCAAATGGAACCATCCGCACCTGAGTTGCGACAACCTGTTCTTCGTCACCGTCGCTCCGGCGCAGGAGAGCGGAATCCGCTTCAGCGGCCTGACCTTCTCGGGGTCGCCGCTGCGCATGGCCGAGCCGTTCGCCCCCGCCGCCGCCGCGTCGGGAGAAGTCGTGACAAAGGGGGATTCCGCCATGCTGGCGTGGAACGTCCCATCCAAAGCGGGCGGCTGGTTCGAAGGCGCGAACTCTCCGTTCAAGCCGGGGGAGGTGCGCGAATTCGGCGGAGTAGCCTACACGCTCTGCCCGACGCTGCTTTCGCCGGAGTGCCCGTCGGTTTCGATTCCGGCCGGGACGAAGGTGGGGATGTTCCGCATTCTCCACGCCGCCGGGCCGCAGAAGGAGGAGGATTCGCCGCTCGCCGCCTCTTATCTCTTTGTCTATGAGGATGGAACGACGGAGACCGTGTTTGCCGTTCTGCGCTGGAACTGCGGCGTCTGGGCGGATGGCTACCTGCCGCGCAAAAGTCCCGATTTCACCTGGTGGGGGCCGCCCGGATTCACCCGCGGCGCGGCGCATTACCTGCCGAAGCCGCCCTTCTGCGTCACCTGGGACACGGTTTATTCGACGCGGGTGATGAATCCGCACCCGGAAAAGACGGTCCGCGAAGTGATCGCCTATCAGATGCCGGGGGATACGCGCCGGTTCGCGCTGCTCGGAATCACCTTCGATTCGCCGGAGAGCTCCCGCGTCGCGCTGGTTGAGCCGGACGAGGCGACCTTTGAATCGGGCAAACCGCTCGGCGTCACTGTGATGGGAGTCTCCGCGCTGCCCGCGCCGGATGCGGAGAAGACGCTCCCGGTCCGGCAGGTCCGGCCCGGCGGAGCCTCGTCCGATATCGGGGAGGTTGCGCTGGCGACGCGCGGCGTCTTCTTCGGCGGACGGGCTGTCGTCCGCCCCGCCGGTCCCGCCGGACCGGTGCGGATTGCCGCGGATGGTGCGGAAAGCAGTCTCCTCGGCCTCATGCCGGAATCTTCCGGGGCCGACCGCCCGTTCCTGCTCACCATGATCGCGGGCGGCGGCGAGCCGCGCGCCGATTTCGAACGCATCCGCCGCCTCGGCTACGACGCGGTCAAAGTTCATTTGCCGTGGGTCGAGAACGAGCCGGGCAAGGTCGAATGGCCCGGCTGGAAGGAGCGCTTCGCCCGCATCTCCGGGGAGGGGCTCAAGATCGGATTCCGCAACCACATCGGGGTTTCGCAGCCCGAGTATGTCCGGAAACAGGCCGCCTGTCTCGCGGAGTACGCCTCCGGCGAGCCGCCGAAGCCGCTGCGCGAGCCGGACCCGGCCGATCCCCTCTACCGCCGCGCCGTCGTCGACTACTACCGCGAGGCGGGCAAACTGGCCGCCGAATATCCCGATACCGTCTACAGCATCAACGCCAACTACGGCATCCGGAGCGGGATCGGCGCGAAAAAACTGCGGGTTGGCGAGGTGACGCTGGGGAATTTCCGGAAGCAGCTCGCCGCGGAATTCACGCTCGCCGAACTCAATGCGAAGCTCGGAACTTCGCTGAAGAGTTTCGATGAGGTGACGCCCGAAGTCATCATGGCCGACCGCAGCGGCACGCTGCTGCCGCGCCTGGCGGTCATGAACATGGCGGACCTGGGGTCGCTCCAGCGCGAGGCGGTCAAGGCGATTCGCGGAACCGGCTGCATCGCCCACCTCACGTTCAACACGCCGTTCCACCTGACCGAACACAAACTGCTCGGGCTCAATACCACCGAGTATCTGAAGCTGTCGCGTGAGTTTGCGCCGGGTTCGATCTTCCACGAAACCAGCGACCGCTACTGCCTGAGCTTCGGCAAGTGGCTGCTGGCGCGGACGCTCGGGCTTCCCTACGGCGACGAGGGCAACCAGGTGCCGCCGACTTACGAGCACAACGTCCTCGCCTATCAGTGGATGGGGATGATGCAGTGTTACGATTCGCTCTACTGCCAGTGGTTCGGCGGCAAGCCGGCGGCGCAGAACGTCGCATGGCTGAAGCCCTATCACAAACTGCTGTACAACGCGGAGTATCTGCCGGACCCGGTTGCGCTCGCGGTGAGCCTCGACTCCGGATTTGCGGAGTCGCCCGAGGTGTTCCGGCGCGGACTGCACCAGACCACCATGCCGCACTACTCGCTGGCGAACCTGTTCCGCGCGCTCAACATAAACCCCGACCGTTATCTGGCGGACCGCTTCCCCGATCTGGACGGCAAGGTTACCTCGCGCCTCCTGGTCGACGACATGAGCCGCGACCTCGCCCCGGCGTTCGGCGACCGCATCGAGGCGTTCATGCGCAATGGCGGAACCTTCCTGGCCACGCTGGACACCGACAGCCTCAATCATTACGCCTTCTTCCGGCGCTTCGGAATTGAAGTGGGGAAAGACGGCGCGATTTCAGGGAAAGGCGTGACGCTGCGCAAGGGAGTCCGCACCGTTGCCGAAAAACGGGTGGGCAAGGGAAAGCTGCTGATTCTCGCCGGAAGCTGGAACACCGGGCGCTGGGACCCCGGCGAATCGCCGGCGTACCTCGACTTCGCCCGCGACCTGATGCAGCGCGAGGGCGGTTTCCGCCAGCTGGTGAACACCGACGTGACCGATGTCTTCGCCACGCCGTACCGGACGCGGGAGGGGGATGTCCTGATCCAGCTCTTCAACATCACGGCAGAGCCGCGCCGGGTGACGGTCTCGGCGGACCGGGCGATCGCCGCGCCGGGTTCGACGCTGTTCGACCACGGCACGGGAACGGGGGCCCCGGCGAAATTCACCGACGGGCGGCTGGCTGGCTGTGTCGATGTGCCCGCCCTCGGCAGCACGGTGGTCCGGATCTCGAACCCTTGAGAACAGAAAACCGGCCGCCGGGAACGGCGGCCGGTTCATTCATTGCGGTCGCTTATTCCTCGTTCCGCAAATATTTGTCCAGGATCGCCTTCAGCTTTTTCGCGTCGACCGGTTTGGTGATGAAGTCATCCATTCCGGCCTGATAACAGCTTTCCATCTCTTCTTTCAGCGCGGCGGCCGTCAAGGCGATGACGGGCACATGCCTGCCCGAAGCCCGTTCCAGTTCGCGGATTTCCGCCGTCGCATTCAACCCGTCCATGTCCGGCATCTGCACATCCATCAAAATCAGGTCGGGATTGGATTCCCGGCATTTCCGGATGGCGACTTTGCCGTTTTCCGCTTCGACAATCACCGCGTTGGGGAACTGTTTCGACAGCAGCACTTTGGTGAGCATCATACTCAGACGGACATCTTCCGCCACCAGAATGACCGGTCCGGGCTTCGCATGATCCGGCGTCGTATCCGCCGCGGGCGCGGGCTCGGCGCCATGCGCGTTGGTCGGCGGTTCTCCCTCCATCGGTTCGTAGGCCGCGGCAAAGCAGGCGAACAACTGCTCCTGTTTCACCGGTTTGGCGATGCAGAAGCGAACGCCGAGATCGTCGCACCGTTTGTGGACGTCGGGATCGTCGGAGGAGGAGTAGAGCAGAATCATCGGCTGCTGTTCCGGGGTCAGTTCCAGCTTTTCCCGGATTCGGCGGATGGTTTCCAGCCCGTCCATATCGGGCATGTTGTAGTCGCAGATGATGATATCGAACGGTTTGGATTTTTTCAGGATCTCCAATCCCGTCAAGCCGTCGCCGCAGGATTCACTGGCGATATCCCAATTGGCCAGCATATGTTCCAGGATCAGCCGGTTGTTGGCGTTGTCGTCGATAATCAGGCAGCGTTTGATATGGGAGATATCCTCATAACTGCGCGCATCTCCGGGGGCGGTGTCGGTGGTCAGGTCGAAGAAGAAGACGGAGCCTTCGCCCTCGACGCTTTCCAGCTGAACCTTGCCGCCCATCTTCTGCACGACCATATCGGAGATGATAAGCCCCAGGCCGGTGCCGCCGAATTTGCGCGTGGTGGACGTGTCGGCCTGCGAGAAAGCTTTGAACAGCTTCTCCTTCTGCGCCGCTGAGATTCCGATGCCCGTATCCCGGATGGAGATCGAGAATGTCCCCCTGCCATGGCCGAGAGGCTTGTAACGCACCTTGAGTTCCACTTCGCCTTTGGGGGTAAACTTGACCGCATTGCCCAGCAGGTTGATCAGCACCTGGTTGAGGCGGATCGGGTCGACCATGGCGAAACGGGGCATGGCGCCGTCCACGTCCAGCAGGATTTCCAGTTTCTTCTTTTCCGCGGCGAACTTCACGATGTCCACGCTCTGCTCGAACAGCAGGAACATGTCGGTTTTGATCATCTCCAGCGTCATCATCCCCGCTTCGATCTTGGAGAAATCGAGGATGTCGGTGATGATGTTGAGCAGGGCGTGCCCCGACACATTGGCGTTTTCCACGTAGAGCTGCTGCTCCTGCGAAAGCGGCGTGTTCCTGAGCAGGTCGGTGAACCCGATCACGCCGTTGAGCGGCGTGCGGATCTCGTGGCTCATGTTGGCCAGAAATTCCGACTTGGCTTTGCTGGCGGCCTCGGCCTGCTCTTTGGCGATTTTAAGCGCTTCCTCGGCCTTCTTGCTTTCGGTGATGTCCAGATGGGAACCGAACATCAGCAGCGGTTTGCCGTCGCCGGTCCGGGATACGACCTTGCCCCGGGCGAGCACCCAGATCCAGTCGCCGTTCCTGTGGCGCATCCGCAACTCGGAATCGTAATAGGGCAGTTCGCCGCGGAAATGCTTTTCGAGCAGTTCCCTGCTGCGTTTCAGGTCATCCGGATGACAGTATTTGACCCAGGTTTCGATGGACATCGGGCCGAGCTCCTTCAGGGTATAGCCGATCATCTCCGCCCATCGTTCATTGAAAACCGTCTCACCGGTCTGGATATTCCATTCCCAGGTACCGGCATGGGTTCCCTCGACGATGCCGGCAAGCCGCAGCCGCTCCGATTCCAGTTCCTGCTCCATTTTCTTGCGTTCGGTGATGTCCTGGTTGACTCCGTAGGTCTTGACCGTCTGGCCAGTGCTGTCTTTGACCACGAAGTATTTCACGGCGATGTATCCGACGCTCCCGTCGGCGTAAAGCATGCGGTGTTCGAAGTGACGGTTGAAGTCGGGGGAATCGGTCTCCAGCGCTTTCCGGGTTTCCTCGCCGACCATCGGCGCATCGTCGGGGTGGACAAAGCGGGCGGCGTAATCGGCGACGGGCATTTTGTAGCCGCCGTTTTTTTCGGCCGTCGTGCGGAAGATCGCGTAAAAACTGTCCGAAAAGGTGAACATTCCGCTGGCGATATCCAGTTCCCAATAGCCCAGCTTGGCGATGTCAACGGCGCTCGCCAGCTTTGTCTCGCTCGCCCGCAACTCCTCCCGCCGCCGGTATTCCTCGGTCACATCGCGGAAGACCAGCACTGCGCCGGTGACCGCGCCGGAGGCGTCCCGGATGGGCGCGCAGCTGTCGGCGATCTGACGCTCGGTTCCGTCTCTGGCGATGAGGACCGTGTGGTTGGCCAGATCGACATTGACTCCTTCCGCAATGGCGCGGAAGACCGGATTTTCGACCGTCTCGCGAGTCTGGGCGTGGACGATGCGGAACACCTCCAGAATCGGCTTCCCGGCCGCCTCGGCGCCGGTCCAGCCGGTGAGGGTTTCCGCCGCGGCGTTGAGGTTCTCGACCTCGCCCGCCGTGTTGCAGGCGATCACGCCGTCGCCGATGGAGCGAAGGGTCGCCGAGAGATGCTCCTCGCTATCGCGCAACTTCTTCTCCTGCGCACAGATGCCCGCGTCGGTGCGGCGCAGCATCACAAAACTCAGGCCGAACAGCACCGTCAGAATCACGGCGGCCGCGATGCCGCCCAAAGTGATATCGCGGTTGAACCCCGCTTTCAGTTCGGCGATGTTGTTCATGACCAGGAGGTCTCCCAGCTCTTTGCCTGAGGCGTCGGCAAACGGCGATACCGTTATGCTCCACTCGCTGTCGCCATCGACGAGATTCCGCCCTGTCGTTTCATGATGATCCCCCAGGGAGTCATGGTCCGCCAGCTGTGCAATGGCATCCGGCAAACGGCCCCGGCTCGCATAGATAATTACGCTGTTGGGCAGCCGCGCCCAGTCAGCTTCGCGGCCCAGAAGACGCATTCCCGCTTCCCAATCCTCCCGCCGGATCGCATCTTTTCTGATGCTGACGGCGATTTCAACACCGGGCGGCATCTGCAGTTCCCGCAGAATCCCGTCGAGTTCCTTGCCCATTTCGACATATCCGACGATACGTCGGCCGTCGAAAACGGGCTGAACCACCCGCAGGGCGGCTGTCCCGTCCGATCCCATTTCGATTCCCCAGGCCGGTTTTCCGGTACGTTCCGCTTCCAGGGCTGTAAAACGCTCGATTTTGTCCCCGCGCAATTCCGGTTTGTGGACCCTCAGCAGACAGACGCGATTTGCGTCGTAAAAGAGAAAGTCGGTCACGGATTGTTCGCGGCGCAACACGTCGAAGAGACTCTGCCAGTCGGAGAGAAGACGCCTGGCATCTTTGGCGGCCAGCGCTTCGTGCACACGGGCGTCCATGGCGATAGGCTGAGCGGCCATGGTCAGACCGCCTGCCTGCTGTTTCAGCACGGTCTTCAAATCTCGCGCAACCGTGCTGCTCACCAGGGAGGTTCTCCCGATCACGCGATTGTAATGCTGCCGCCAGAGAAGAAGGGCCGACCCGACCACCAGCGCCAGAAGCATGACCGCCAGAAACGGCAGCAACCGGCGCATCACCGGTTTGGGCTTGGCGGAACCCTGTCTGGCGGCAAACAGCGCCGTCAGCAGGCCGATTATCATCAGCAGAGTCACCCCCGCGGGCCAGGCGGCCCGGGCGGCCGCCCGCCACTTCCAGTCGCGGGCGGCGATATCCATGCCCAGCACGGCGATCATCTTACCGTTTTGCGGGTCGATCACGGGGACCATGGCGCTGACCCACGTCCCCCACCGGTCGGAGGAGGGGCCGACGACCGACGCGGCTTTTGCTTCGAACACGTGCAGATCCTCTGCCGACGCCTCTTCGTACGTCTGTCCGGGCGGGGAATAATCCTCGGAGTCCTCCGGTTCGCTGTCCACAAAGAAAAACAAGGTTCCATCCGCCCGGCGGCCCATGAGATAGATGTAGCGGCAATCCGGCTGGCTTGCACGGATGGCGGCGAACTGCTCCTTGAGCTGCCGGTAGTCCGCGGATTCGAGGTCCGCCTCCGAGCCGGTCAACGTCCTGATGCGTGCAATGTTCAGAGCATTGGCCGCCAATTGCGCACGCCCCAGCAGCTCCTCGCGCATCTCTTGTTCGGCATGAACGGTCAGCCAACAGACGCCGAGCACTCCTGCCACCAGAATGGAAACCGGCAATCCCGACAACAGACGACGGCTTTTCAGCAAACGCAAAATATTCATCCATTTATCTCATGTTTTATGTGAAACCGAATATTTGGAATAACGCTCTCCTGAACTCGGTCAGCCTGGACTTCTCGGAACTCATCTCCTTAATAATGAATCTACTGTCACGACAGGTCGGATGGATGGCCGCGCAGTTGAAAATACCTGCGATTTCTTCGATAAACGAACGACCTGTCCGACGAAAATCAGAGCCGGCCAATACGATATCTTCTGGTTATGGAATTTGCAAGTGATCCGCGAAAAGTTTCCGTGTTTCCGTCTCCGGCGGCATTGTGGACAGGGTCTCGAATTTGCAAATTTCATCCCGCTATGATATAGTTTGATTCCGCACTGGAAGTGCGGAGACAAAACAGAGGCCGGGGATGGTTCAACAAACGCCGTCGGATGGAATTGACGGCAATCGAGAGAGTGTGACAGGATGATCAGGGCAATTATTTTCGATATGGACGGCGTCCTGTGCGACTCCGAGGAGTTTATCTGCGCCGCGGCGTGTGAAATGTTCAAACAGGTCTATCATACCGTGGTCCGGCCGGAAGATTTTCTGGAGTTTACCGGGCGCGGAGAAGATCGATATCTCGGCGGCGTGGCCGAAAAATACGGCATCGCGCTGGAGATGCCCCGGGACAAAACCACCACCTATCAGATCTATGCGGACATGGTTGCCGACCGGCTCAAGCCGATTGACGGCGTCCTGGAGTTTCTCGCCTGGGCCAAGGCGGGCGGTCTGCGCCTGGCGGTGGGAACCAGTGCGGACCGTTTCAAGATGGAAGTCAATTTGAAAGCCTGCGGAATCGCGCTGGAGACGTTCGATGCCTATGTGACCGGTTCGGAGATCGAACACAAGAAACCCGCGCCGGATATCTTTCTCAAGGCGGCGGTGAAACTGGAAGTGCCGCCCGCGGAATGTCTGGTCGCGGAGGACGCCCCCAGCGGAATCCAGGCGGCGTGCGCCGCCGGCTGCCGGACACTGGGGATTACGACGAGTTTCTCCGGTCAGGAGCTCCAAAGTTACGGCGCCGAATTTACCGCCCGTGCCTTTTCCGCGCTGCCGGAGCCGCTCATGTGCGAGTTGCTGCGATAAGAGAGGCGAGGGGAGGAATTCCTCCCGCCGCCTCTCCGTTTTTCCGGCTTTTATGATTCGATCTGGTAGTATCGGGTGGCGTCCGGGGGGCGGATGTTGGTGAGGTCGCCGCGGTAGTGGCGCAGCTCGGTCCTGACATAGGGATGCTTCAGGAGTTCCACCTCGTTCAGGTCGACGCCGATTCCGGGGCGCTCGGGGATGCCCATCTTGCCGTCCCGCACGGTCAGCGTTTCGTCGCAGAGCTCCGCGCGGAACGGCACGTCGGTCATCATCATCTCGAGGATCACGAAGTTCGGAACGCAGGCCGCCAGTTGGAGCGTCGCCGCGTTCGCCACCGGTCCGGAGGGGTTGTGCGGACAGAAGCCGAGATGACGCGCCTCCGCCTCCGCCCCGAGCAACCGCATCTCCAGGATTCCGCCCGCATGCGAGATGTCCGGCTGGATGTAGTCGGCGCAGTTGAGGTCGAAGAACTGCCGGTATTCGTAGCGGTTGTAGAGCCGTTCGCCCGCCGCCAGCGACACGCGCACGCGCTCCTTGACTTCGCGCATTCCGTTGAGGTCGTCGGGCGGCAGCGGTTCCTCGAACCAGTAGATGTCGAATGCTTCGAGCCGCTGCCCGATCTTCACCGCGGTGGGAATGTCGAAGCGGCCGTGGCCTTCGATGAGGAGCAGCACGTCTTGGCCGACCGTTTCGGAGACCTTGCGGACGCACTCCATCGCCGAGTCGAGTTCGCGTTTGCCGATCTGCTGCCACGCCTTGCCGAACGGGTCCCACTTGCAGCCGAGGAACTTGCAGTGGCGGACCTCTTCGGCTTTGGCGGCGAATTCGTCCGGGGTTTTCGCCGGGGCGAACCAGCCGTTGACGTAGATCGGCACCGACTCGCGCATTTTGCCGCCGAGGAGCTGCCAGACGGGGACGCCGAGCGCCTTGCCCTTGATGTCCCACAGCGCGGTTTCTACGCCGGCCAGGGCGCTCATCAGCACCGGGCCGCCGCGCCAGTAGGCGTCGCGGTAGCAGTCGTGGCGGAAGAGCTCGATGTTGTGCGGATCTTTGCCGACCAGCCAGTTCTCCAGCTCGTGGATCGCCGCGGCCACGGTCAGTTCGCGATATTCCAGCGTCGCTTCCCCCCAGCCGTGGATTCCCGAATCGGTTTCGATCTTCACGAATACCCAGTTGGTGCGGAAACAGTTGCAGACGAATGTCTTCAGTCTTGTGATCTTCATGTCGAAAACCCGGCCTCGGACTCTAGCGGACGAAACGGTTGCGCAAAGTCCCGACGCCTTCGATTTCCACCTCGTAGGTATCGCCGGGCTTCAGCCACACCGGCGGTTTGCGGGCGAACCCGCATCCGGCGGGCGTTCCGCTCAGGATCACGGTTCCCGGCGTCAGCGTCATCCCCCGCGAGAGGTAGCTGATCAGGAACGGAATGCGGAAGATCAGGAGCGAGGTCCGCGACTGCTGCATGACTTCGCCGTTCAGACGCCCTTCGATCTTCAGGTCGGAGGGGTCCAGCTCGGTTTCCAGCCACGGTCCCAGCGGGCAGAAGGTGTCGAACGATTTGCCGCGTGCCCACTGGCCGTCGGCGAACTGGCAGTCGCGGGCGCTGACGTCGTTGGCGCAGGTATAGCCGAGGACATATTGCAGCGCGTCGGCTTCGCTCACGTTTTTGGCCGTCTTCCCGATCACCACCGCGAGTTCCGCCTCGAAATCGACCTGCGTCGACAGCTCAGTCGGCGGCATGACGACCGGCATCCCGGGGCCGTGCAAACTGGAGATCGCCTTGATGAACAGGAGCGGCGCGGCCGGAATGTCGGATTCGCATTCGTCGGCATGGGCTTTGTAATTCTTGCCGATGCAGAGCAGCGAGACCGCATCCACCGGACTCAGCAGCGTGGTTTCCGCCAGCGCCACCTGCTCTTTGGTTTCGCGCCAGTCGCCGTAGATGTCTCCGTCCAGGACGGTGATGGTTTCGGCGCGCAGCAGGCCGCAGACGATTTTGCCACCTTTGGAAAAACGAACCAGTTTCATTCCTGTACAATCCTTTCTTTATGAATTTTATGATTGGTTATGTGATATATACTATGAATTGGAACCCGGGAGAAGTCAATCACTCCTGCCTGAGAAAATAAGGATAACGGAGTTTCGTTCACCATATGGAATATGCGTTTGAGGGCATCGGTTATTCTCCGGGCAGGGTCAGCTTCTTGCGCCAGTCTTCGATATATTGTTTGGTATGCGACATCCCGCCGAACCGTTTCTCGATGACGGCAAGCATCGGGTTGATCTTCGTGCGCCAGTATTTGATGTAAGCGACTTCCCGGCCGTGCTTCTTCTCCCAGCGGTAATCGCGGTCGAAATTCGGATAAACCACTTCGGGGAAATCGGTGTTGACCAGCATATCCAGCGCCGCAACCGTATTCTGCATCGGAACAAGATATTGCTCGTTCAGCGTATCCCGGTCGAGCCAGGTATGCTTCGGCGCTTCCGCGACGATCTTTTTCTGGAGCGTCTTCAATTTTTCGACCAGCATTTCGGCGTGTTTGAGATTCTGGGCCCGTTTGAGATGCCACGAACATTGCGACCAGTCCCAGGGGCCGATGATGCTCAACATTCCTTTGAGGTCGGTCATATAATTGTCGAACATCATGACATTGTCCGCCTGTCCGGCCCCGTAAACCACGGTGTAGATGCGGCGGCGGATCGTGTCCTGCTCGAAAATCGACGGCTTCCAGGCAAACCCGCCGAGCAGCTGGGCGATATACGGATATCCGCGGACCCATACCATCACGCTGTCGATGCTCCGGTCGGCGATTTTCAGCATCCCTTCATTCATGCGGTCGTAGCTGTCATAGAAATCCGGCACCGGGCGATAACTGCGTTTGCCGAAACAATAGACACTGCGGAATGCATCCTTGCCGCCCATCGGCCAGTTGAAGAACCAGCCGCGCTTGCGCTTGATTCCCATATCGGAAAGAATCTCCTGGTATTCGCGCGACGGCGACGCGGTCAGAAACCATCTGACGTTTTTGAGTTCCGGAACCTGCTTGAGCATATTCAGATTGAACTCGGAATACGGTTTGCCGTAATCCGGGTCGGGGGGCAGAAAGGCAATCCGGTCGTCGTCATAGCCGTGTTTTTTTGCCAGTTCGAGAATGCGTTTCACCAGAACCGGGGCGTCTCCGGCGACACCGGGGTCGTCGAAGGAAATGTACAGCCCGTCGACGCCGAGGGAGATCAGTTTCTCGAAATGGGCGATGACTTTGTCGTTTTCTTCGCTCTTGACGCCGCAGCAGACGACGCCCCAGACGAACATGCCGCGCCGGTGCGCCTCGGCGAGGACGGTCTTTTCGAGTTCGCCGCTGATTTCACTGTCCACCGTGTAGCCGAACTGGCCGTACATGTGCTTCTCGATGCCGTCGCGCAGTTCAATGCAGTTGAGCCGGGCGTCGGCGTAGGCGTCGAGCGTGCCGGGGACCAGGTATTGCTTGTTCTGATTCCAGGAGAAGGAACGCCACTCGATTCCGGCGTGGTCGCGGACGGCGGCTTCCCGGAGAAACGGTTTCCCGTCACGGTCGGCGATCAGCCAGGTCAGCGCCTCCTGCCCGTAGATCACGCCGCGGGGAACTCCGGCGGCGATGCAGACGGTCCGGGTGTCGTCCTTCTTGTCGAACCCGATCAGAAAGCCGTCATATCCCCAACTTTTCTCCGAAACGTCGAGCTTCTTCTGATTGCAGAAGTCGGCGACGCGGGAATCGTTCTGCGGTTCCCCGAGCAGGACGGTCAATTCCGCTGCGGCGGGAACTTCGGTGACGATCCGGTAGCTGCGTTTGGCGACACGCGCCAGCATCGTTTGAAAACGTTCCGCCGCATACCTCACCGTCTGGTCGGCGTTCTGGTCGATGACGATGAACCCGCTGCCGTCGGCGGGCAGTACGAACTCATCGCCGGTCGGCAGGTAAGTTTCCGGACGCGGAATGATCGGACAATTTTCCTGCCGGGCCGTCTCCGCCTTCAGGCCGAAGGCGAAAACGCATGACAGGCAGAACAGGGCGAGCGCCCGGATTGATTGTTTCGTGAAGGACATTGTTTTCTTTCCTGGATCGATTTTCTGTTTTGGACGGGGGAATATCACGGCTGTGGTCAGAACTCCGGCTTCCACTCCTCATCCTTCATGGTGGAGAACAGCGTGAGCCGGGTTCCTCCGTGACCGTCGGCAAACACGAGGTTCAGCTTGCCGGAGTGATTGTACTTGATCGGAGGCATGGAGACGGCGTTGACGCCGCCGGGCGTCGCTTCGAGAATGAGAAACTTTTTGGATGGATTGCGGAGTCTCCCCGAAGGAACGCCGTAAAATGCATTCGCTTGGTAGGGGCGGCTCACATAATCGCAGATGAAATGGTTGACTCCGTAGGAACTGCCGGCTTTTCCGGCGACCCACCACAGCCATTTGTTGGCGTCGCCGCCATATCTGAGGTCCGTATCGGAAGGGCAGATGAAAAGCGGAACTTTTGCCACGGCCTCTTCTCCGCTGGTGTCCCGGGCGAACCTGCCGTCGGGCCGACAGTTCAAACCGGCATATTTTGCGATCGCGTTGTTGAAGTAAGGGAAGACGCCCGACCGGCCGCCGGGGGGATAAAATCCGGCCTCGCTGTCGATATACATGGCGGCGGCCTGTCCGAGCTGTCTCATCTGGCTGAGACAGGTCGTTTTCCGGGAGGCCTCCCGGGCCTTGCTCAGCGCGGGCAGCAGCATCGACGCCAGAATTGCGATGATGGCGATCACGACCAGCAATTCAATCAGAGTGAAATTACGTTTCATGGTTTCTCCTTTCGATGGGGACAGGTTTTGCTTGATGGCGACTGTCATTTTTTAACTCTCTTTCGGTTTTGCCGATTTTGTTTTTCTGTTATTAATTATATTCAATTTTCTTGTGGAAACAAGACTTGACAGGTGAAATAAATGATGGTATAATAGCACAAAGTAATGATTTTGATCAATGCGGGAGAAAACGGGCGTGGATTACCAGATCGTATTTTCCTATGCCGGGCATTACTCGGAGGAACTGCCTCCGGTTCCGGTGCATTCGCATCGCGGGACGGAGCTGGTTTTCGTGTCGCGCGGGGCGTGTGTGACCGAGTTCTCCAACGGCGTCAGCCTGGAGGGAAAACAGGGGACGGTCTATGTGACTCCGCCGGAGCTGGTCCATGTGCAGAAGGACCTCTCGCCGGACTGTGAAACCATCTATTGTGTCATGGAGTTTGTCGGCGACGCGCCGGATACCTCGCTGCGGACCATCGATGCCTCCGGCGACGCGCTGATCGACCAGTGGTTCCACAATCTCCTGGAGCTGAACAACAGCTACGAGCCGGAACAGGCTTCGATGCTGCTCCACACGATCTGGCTCCGGCTGGAACAGCTCGAGAAACACCGGCTCCAGCAGGACAGCCGCCACGTCGGTGTCGCCCGGGCGACGGAGTTTCTGAGGCGGAACTATATGAAGCAATTTTCCGTCGCGGAGCTGGCGGAAGAGATCGGCATGAGCCAGAGTCATCTCAACGCCCTGTTCCGCGCCGAATTCGGCACCGGGGTCGCCGCCTATCTGACCGCGCTGCGGATGCGGCACGCGCGGCGTCTGCTTTTGAATCCCTGCTACAACATCGCCGAGGTGGCGGAGAGGTGCGGGCTGCCCAACCCGAACTACTTCGTCCGGCGCTTCCACGCCTACCACGGCGTGACGCCGGGCGCCTACCGCAAAGATCCGTCGAATTATGCCGACGCCATCCGCACCATCCCGACGATGCCGGAACTTATCAAATAGAAATTCGTTCATAATCGGTACTGTCCGATTTGAAAATATCCGATTCTAATGCTATTTCTACTGACGGAGAAAACTTTGAAAAGCGCCAGACGAATGCGACCAGAAGAAGGCAATACGGGTACAGGCGCTGATGTCGGAGAACGAGGTTCTCATTCCCCTGTTTTCCTGTGAGGATGGGCAATGACTTTGATTGGAGGGAGTTGTCATCATGAAGTTGGACTTCAAAGGAAAGTTACTGTGCACCGTTTATGTATCGTTGATGTTTTGGCGAGGAAGGAAATTTGAGGGGATCAAGATTTATTGTCAGGGAGAGGATCGTCTTTTCTATGATAAAATAAGGGAAGCCATCGCGACGCTAAAAGGGGTGGATGCCGGATTTTTAAAATTCATTCAAGATAATTTGTATGGAATGGTTTTTCTCCATCCCGAAAACCTGAAATATACTGCGGTTTATAAAAAAAACAGAATTGCCGTTGGTTCCTGGTGGAAAGAGGCAACTTCGTTGTTTTATGCTGCGGATTTGTTATGGTTTTCGGCAATGATTAAAGGGGGCGACGATTCGTTTGCCCGTGAATATGCCGCCGATTTCTTGAGAGCGGTCGGTTCCGATGAGGCGATTTCGCTGATCGATCATGTCAAGAACTCGCGGAGGAAGCTCAACGGGGTTCCATGATCGTGAAAAAATATGTATCAGAAGAGAGACCGGTGTAAATTCGATTCGTGAAACGGATATGGAGGGAAATACGATGAGAAGGACCGCACTGTTTTTGATTGTTTCAATCGTTTTGTCGTCCACGGTTTGCCATGGAGTCATTATTGGTTTCTTTCCCGGACTTGACGAGCTGATCGGGAAAGCGGACGCCATTGTCATTCTGCGGATCGAGCGGTCGTTTGGGGATGGTATATCATCGACTCTTTATGATACTTATGAGTGCTATATCTATCAGACCTTGAAAGGAGAAATCCCGATCAACCAGCGAATTCGCCTCCAACTCATGGATGCGCGTACTTCGTTCGTTCCGCCGTTTAGCCCCGAGTCCACCCATCTTGTCTTTTTGACCAAAAAACTGAGCCCGGATGAGCCGACGGATTATCGCAGTCTCAATATCGAGGGCGCTAATGTCCTGGTATCGCCGTTTGGAAACGGAAAAATGCCGGAGGGGAAGACCGTCAAGGAAAAAATTCAGGCATTGCTCATACGCACGCTCGAATACAACAAAAAGCAATATGAGAAGGAGCAGACGTTTCTCAAGAAAATGCAGGAAGAGTCGAAACCCGTTCCTGTTGAGCACTCGAAATGAAAGATTTACAATATGTTCTGCTTTCATCCGGTGAAATACTTCTATGTCTGGCGTCTGGTTTTCCTGCACCGGAATCTCGGCGGAATCTGGGTTTATCCCCGGAATGATGAAGCCATTGCCGCCCGCTTTGCGGAAGCGCTCCAGATCATCGAACGGCTGGATTTGTCCGGTTTCGTCAGGCGGTCGATCTATGGCGTCATTTTTATCGATCCCGAAAAACAGAAGGTCGATATGGTCAACCGGAATGCCCGGGCCGTTATCGTCCGGGATTCCTATGCGAAGGACTATTCGACGCTTCACTTGGCATCGTTGCTGATGAAGTGGGCCGGAGTCATCGCCTTTCGTTATCCGTATTCATCTCCGGAGGCCAGAAAATTCCAGCTCGATTTTTTAAGAAAAGTCGATACCGGGGAAGCGCGGGAACTGATTGATTTTCTCGCATCCCAATGGGAAATCGATTCCTGAGACGGTCCTCCTGCGGTTCCGGTGTTTGCTTTTTGCGGGAGAGCATGATATACTTCATTCGATCTCAAATTCGAATGAACTCAGGGGGGCGGGTTGATGAAGAGTGTCGCGTATCTGAAAATGCTTGCCGGTGCTGTGGTTCCGCTGGTTCTGCTCTGCTCCTGCGCTTCGTCGGAGCGGATGCTGCGGCTCTCCGGCGGGGCGTCGCGGCCGCCGGATGCTTCGCGTCTCGCCTCTTCGCGGTGGAGTCACTCCAATCGGATCACCCGTCCGCTCGATCTCGGCGGCGAGCTGGTCAATCTGTGGCCGTTCTATTACCGCAACAACGATTACGTTTCGGCGCTCTGGCCCGTCTTCGACTATGACGGTTACGGGCTGGCGGTGCGGCCGTTCTTCAACTGCGAGGGGGACGAATACTCGATCCTCTTCCCGCTGACCGCTTGGAATCCGGTCAACGGCGACGGCTGGGGCGGCATCGCCTACTGGCGGCCGAAGGCGTTCGGCATGTTTCCGCTGTTTCACTCCGGGCCGGAGGTCACCTATGTCCTGCCGGTCTGGTTCCGGGACCGCTCCTCCGAAAAACTCCTGATCACCCCGCTCGGCGGGATGACGTGGGGAGGCGGCACCACCGCCGGAATGTGGGGGCCGTATCTGTGGAACACCGCCAGCGGAAAGCATTGCGTACTGCCGCTCTGGTATTACGGGCCGACTTACAGCTGCCTCTTCCCGCTGTACTATTACAATTCGAGCAGCGGGCGGAACCTTCTGATTACACCGCTCGGCGGCGGTTCCTGGAACGAGTCCGAGCGGACGCTGGTCTTCGGCAATGTCTATGTCGGGCGTGAGTCGTTCGGCGCGTTTCCGCTGTTTCACTGGGGAACGGATTTCCACCACATCGGCCCCGCCTGGTGGACGAAGAAGGGCAATCACGGCTTCTTCCCGATCTACTGGGATGTGGATGATGTGCACACCGTTGTTCCTTTCTATTGGAATTGCGGAAAGAATGCCGACACCGGGATTTTTCCGATTCTCAATATTTCGCTCGATCCGTCGAAGGGGGCGCCGGCCTACTGGGCGATGCCGCTTTTCTACTACGCTCCTCCGCTGCCGGAGGATGCTTCCGACCGGTCGATGAAATTGTTCTCTCTTCTGGGCGGATGGGGGCGCGACAGCAAGGGCGAAATCGACTTCTGGCACCTGCTCGGCCCCCTGCTCATCCGGAACTCCTCGGAGACCGGCTCCTCAACCGGCGTCGCGCTTATCAACTGGTACTGGCGTTCACAGTACCGGCGCTGGGACGACACGTATCGGCTGGGAAGCCTTGTTCTCGACACTGCTGCATCGGAGGAGGTGCGCCGCCAGGCCGCCGCGCTTCTTGCGCCCGGTCGGGAGTTTGCCGAAGTCGAACGCGAGATCATCGAACGTCGGAAGACCCAATGGCGTCGCGGCTGGACCGTCTGGCCGCTGCTGTGTTGGGAGAAGACTCCGGAGGAATCGAAGTTCGAGGCCCTGCCGGTCGATCCGTTCTTCCAGCTTCCGCTGGCGCAGTTCGAAAACAAGGGCGACGGCTGGTCCTGGAATCTTTTCTGGCTGTTCGGCGGCAACCGGAAAACATCGCAGAAAATCCGGCCGGAGACGCCGGGCGAGGTGATCCGGTTCCACGATTTGCTGACGGGTTGGAACAGCCGGGCGGTTCAGGGGCTGGAATGCCGTGCGCGCGATCCGAAATACACCCCGCCCCCGGCGGAAAACGAGTTGGCCGGGCGGCTCGCCAGAGCGGCGAAAGCGGCGAACGTCGAGTTCAATCCGGACGACGCCGTCGCGGCGCGGAAAATGCAGACGGAGCTGGATACGCGGATTTTTGAAGAGACGACGACGCGCACCGACTATTATCTGCCGTTCTGGTACAGCACCGTCCGCAACGACAAACTGACCAGCTGGTTTGTCCTTGGCGGAATCCTCGGGTACGGACTTATCGACGAGGATGAAAACAGTTCCGAATTCCGCATCCTCGGGGTGCTGGCGCGCGGCAAGACCGACGGAGTCCGGCGTGAGCGGCGGATTCTGGAATATCTCTACTTCTCGGAAGAGGACGGGGATTCCGGCCGCACCACGGTGTTTCCCTTCCTGACCTTCGAGCACAAAGGCGAGACGGAGCATTCATTTTCGTTCCTGTGGCGGCTGTTTTCGCTGCGTGAACGGGACGGAGAACAATCCGGCTACCTGTTCTTCTTCCCCTTCGGGGGGAAGGAATGAAATGGAATCGGGTGAACCCATGACGAAATCAATGAGACCGCCATTTTTCGCAAGATTTTTATTGGGTCTCAAAATCTTTTTCGTTATGGGAGTCCGGCAGCACAGGATATTCGGCATTCTCGTGCACTGCGAGACGAATCCCAAAGAGAATGATCAGAAGATACATGATGCTCTGGTGTTGATCAAAGACTTCGATGATGCGCTTTTCTCCTTTGTAACACACCATATATGGGGGATCTATTTCTTTGATGAAAAACCGGAAGTATATCCATGTTTTAATCGAAAAGCACAATTGGTGAAAACCGTTATGTGGACGACTGCTACTCCGCTGTTCCTGGCGGCCGCATTGGTTCGATTTGCCTCTTATCTGGCTTCCTCGGAAGATCTGGATTTTGTCGGAGCCAAAAAGGCGCAGCTCATTTTCCTGATGAAATTGGGGACGGATGAGTCTCGGGAATTGGCGGAACATCTGAATTCTAGTTCGAATCCCAAAAATCTGGTGGACGACCTCAGCGTTTTGGAATCCGCCGAAATCATAAACCGGAAGGACCGGTATTACTGATCCCATTTCAAATGCGGAGTTTTTTCTTCCTGAAAAGAGACCCGGATTCGGACATTGCCGATGATTCCGACAAAATGGAAACCCTGGGTTGACAGCGGCATTTCGGCGGTGTACCTTGACTGGATAACCATGATGGGAGACACCATGACGAACGGACAGCACCTGCTTACCTACCGGACCCCGGCGCACTGCTGGGATGAAGCGCTTCCTGTCGGCAACGGCCGCATCGGGGCGATGATTTTCGGCCGCGTCGCCGAAGAACTCGTCGAACTCAATGAAGACACCCTCTGGTCGGGGCGGCCGCGCCATCTCGATGACGACGGCTATTTCGGGAAGCTGCAGGAGGCGCGCGTGCTTCTGCGGCAGAAAAAACTTCATGAGGCGGATGAATTCATCTCCCGGCAAATGCTCCGCCACGACAGCCAGGGATATCTGACCGCCGGACGGCTCCGGCTGACCTTCGCCGGAGACGGTGCGGAAGAGGGCTATCGCCGCGAACTCGATCTTGCCGAGGCGGTCTGCTCGAACCGGACCGATTTCCGCCGCTGCGAATGGTTTGCCTCCGCGCCGCATCAGGTGCTGGTCATGCGCTGTTCCGCCGCCGCAAAGGGCGAGACGGCGTTTTCGCTTTCGCTCGATACGCCGCTGGTTTACGAAACCGGAACCGACCGCGGCGACCTGTTCCTGAACGGAATTTGCCCGGTTCACGCCCGGCGGGACCTGCTTGTGCAGACCGACGACGCCGGACGTTCCGGGATTCGCTTTCAAATCCGGGTGCGCGTGCTCGCCGAAGGCGGTTCCGTCTCCGCCGATGGAGGGCGGATTGCCGTCTCGGGCGCGGACTCGGCGGTGTTGCTCCTCGCCATCCGTTCCGATTTCGCCGGGTGGGACCGCGACCCCGCCGGGGAGTTCCCCGCCGCTCTCTGCCGGGCGGATCTCGACCGGGCGGCCGCGGCCGGGTACGACGCGCTTCTCGCCGCCCATCTCGGCGAATACCGTCCGCTCTATTTGCGCTCTTCGCTGGAACTGCAGGAGTCTCCGGGAGACTCTCTCCCCACCGACGAGCGGCTGCGCAACTGCCGCGACACTTTCCCGCCCGCGCTGGCGGCGCTGCTCTATCACTTCGGGCGGTATCTGTTGATCGCGTCGAGCCGTCCCGGAACCCAGCCCGCCAACCTCCAGGGCATCTGGAATCCGTATCTGCTGCCTCCCTGGGCCAGCAATTACACGACCAACATCAATCTGGAAATGAACTACTGGTCGGCGTTGCCCGCCAACCTGGCCGAGTGCGCCGAGCCGCTGCTCCGCTTTGTCAGCGAAACGGCGGAGTCCGGCCGGGAAACCGCCCGCCGTCTCTACCACGCCCGCGGCTGGTGCATGCATCACAACAGCGACCTCTGGCGCTACACCTTTCCGGCGCAGGGGCAGGCGCGCTGGGGATTCTGGCCGCTCGGCGGACTCTGGGTCTGTCGTCACCTCTGCGAGTATTTCCATTTCACCGGAGACACGGCGTTTTTGCGCGAATTTTACCCGGTGCTGCGCGGCGGCGTCGAGTTTGCGCTCGATCTTCTGGTTGAGAACGAGCGCGGCGAGTTGGTGATTTCTCCGTCGACTTCCCCCGAGAACGGCTTTATCGACCCGGCCAGCGGAAAAGTCACCACCGTCTGCGGCAACGGCAGCGCGATGGACCTTGAGCTGGTCCGGGAGAGTTTCAAGCATGTCATCGAAGCGGCGAAGACGCTCGGCGACGAAGACCCGCTGATTCCGGAACTCGAAGCCGCGCTAGCCCGGCTCCGCCCGCTTGCCATCGGCGGAGAGGGGCAGCTGCTCGAGTATGACGAGGATTACGAGGAAGCCGAACCGCGTCACCGGCACCTCTCGCACCTCTACGGCGTCTATCCGGGCGAATTTTTCACTCCGGACCGGAATCCGGAACTCTATGAGGCCGCCCGGGTCTCGCTGATCCGGCGCGGCGACCGCAGCACCGGCTGGGCGATGTGCTGGCGGCTGGCGCTCTGGGCGCGCTTCCGGAACGGGGAGCATGCGAAGAGCATTCTCAAGGAGTTCCTGACTTTCATCGATCCGACCGCCGGGCTCTCCTATGGAGCGGGCGGCGGGATTTACCCGAATCTGTTTTCGGCGCATCCGCCGTTTCAGATCGACGCCAATCTCGGCGTTCCGGCGGCGATCGTCGAGCTTTTCGTCCAGAGTCACCGCAAGACGTTGGACGGCGTGACGATCGTCGATCTTCTGCCCGCGTTGCCGCCGGGCTGGGAGGAGGGGCGTCTGACCGGAGTCCGCGCCCGGAGCGGTGTCTTCCTCGACCTCGAATGGAAGGGCGGGCGTGTCTCACGGCTCTCGTTGCGGGCGTCGCATCCCGTTGCGGTGGAACTGTGTGGAACGGCGTTTGACGGGCGTGTCGACGTCGGGCCGGAGGAACTGGTCTTGCCGGCCTGCCGATGAACGGAGTTTTTTCGTTTCCCATTGAGGAGAGAAATACGGATTTTATCATATAATAATCCGTATTTTTCTCTTGCATTCTCCGAGGGGCGCCCTATATTACAAGGAGAGAAGATGAATCACCGGATGAGTTCGAGCAGCGACGGAGCCGATGCGAAACAGGATTGGACACTTTGCGACGCGGAATTGCCCGCCTGTGCGTTTCACCCTGGTCGAACTTCTGGTGACGATCGTCATCATCATGATTCTCGCCGCGCTGCTGTTCCCGATGATCCAGCGCAGCCGGGAGAGCGCCCGCCGCACCAAGTGTCGCGGCAATCTCGCCCAATTCGCTTCGGCCGCTCTGCTCTATGCGAATGACTGGCAGGGCTTTTTTCCGTATTACCGGTATGATTTTACCGCCGTCGATTTTTCGACGGAATTTCGCTTTTTCTGGGTGCTGACCGGGCCATACCTGCCGTATTCCGGCAGAGTCTACCAGGATTATCCCGGCGGACCGGTGGCGTGGAACTCGAAAGGCGTGCCGACCGAACTGCTCTGCCCCTCCGCGGAAATGAGTTATGAGAACGACAATACTCCGATCGCGCTGGCCAATCTCTACAAGGCGAGGCCGACGCGGGGCGGCGTGTACCAGACCGCGCTGATCGCACGTTACATCGTCGATGCCCGCACCTATCTCGGGGCGAGAAAAATCAGTGGAATTTCGTCGCCGTCCACCTATTTCATCATCGAAGACGCCGGATTCAACGATCAGACCGACGACCGCGAGCTCCCTTACTGGAAGGGCCCGGGATTCATCGACGGCAATTACAAGTGGGGGCATGGCAAGTATTACAATGTCGCGTTTCTCGACGGGCACGTCAAACCCTATCAGCGCAAACGCCGAATGTTGAGCTGGGAAGCCTCGTGCACCCGCAATTTTTCGCCTTAGCGCTTATCCCGAAATAAGCCTAAATGTCCTGATTTGCACCGAAACGCTATTCGCTCATCAGACTTCGTGACTGACATTCCGGCGCGGCATCATGCCATTTCTTTGCCGCTGAAAGCGGTCAGGCTGGCTTCCGCGATGCTCGTTCGCAGCCGGTATTGCCGCGGAGACAGCCCGGTGTGCAGCCGGAACACCCGGATGAAATGGATCGCGCTGGCGAAATGCAGTTTCTCGGCGACAGTGCCGACCGGCAGCAGCGTCTCGGTCAGCAACGATTTTGCGCGTTCGATTCGCAGGTTCAGCAGCATCCTCGCCGGAGTTACCGGGTAAAATCGCTTCCATTGTGCGAAGAACACGCTGCGCGACATGCCGCTGCGGCGGATGACCTGATCGAGATTGACGGTTTCGCCGCAATGCTTGTTCAGGTATGAGGCCGCCGCGCGGATGCTCTTCTCATGCGGGTCGAACCGTTCCTCCGGCGTCCGGCTGCTTTGCCACAATTCGAGGAGCACCTCCCACCCCAGGGTGTCGACCCGCTCCGGCATCCCGAAAGCGTGCAACTCGTGGGAGCACTCCTGAAGCTGGTTGAGCAGCTCGGCCAGCCGGCGGGTCATCCGGATCGGACGGATCGGGGAGGACAGCGGGAACCCCCGCTTCGTCAGCTCCGCCACCGCCGCGGCCGGATAGATCAGAAACACGCATTCCCGCTCGCCGGAGGTCGAGTACACATGGTGCACTCCGGGCAGTTTGAACAGCACATGGGGAAACGCGGAACGGGACTCCCGGCCGTCGATCACATCGACCGCTTCGCCGCTGTCATCCCCGAAACGGATGCAGACTTCCAGCTCGTCCGCCGAAAGGTGCACATGGTTGCGCACCTCCGCCTGCATGAACCCGTAACTGGAAACCGGCAGCCCGCAGTTCAGCATGCGCCGCGATGCCATGATCGGATACTGATTGAATTGCATCTCCCGCCTCCTTGCTTTCACCATAGCACCTGGCTGCGCGAGATTCAAACCCGCATTGAGATTTTCTGTGGAGTTTTATTTTTTACCGGGGTATCTGTTTCCGTTTATCTCGATGCAGTTCCGCAACAGGTCCGCCGCGGCGCCGGATTTGCAAACAGGACGGATGGTTTATTTTCCCGGACAACGCGGCATTTTAATCCGGCCAGCGCGGAGTATGTTATCAATGGAGGCGGAAAAGATTCCGGCCCCGATAAACTCCAGCGACAACCCAGGGAGGCAAGTCATGGAATTCGTAGTTGAGCCGTCGAAGAAACTCGAAGTCATGGAAGATGTGGATCTGCTGGTCGTAGGCGGCGGGCCCGGCGGTGTTCCGGCGGCGTTGGCCGCCGCGCGCAAGGGGCTTTCCGTGCTGATCGTGGAACGGTACGGCTTCTTCGGCGGGCTCGCCACCGCCGGGCTCATCGGTCCGCTGTTCGGCTATGCCGGCGAGGACAGGGAACTCCGGCTGGGAGGGATTCCGGTGGAGATTGTCAGGCGGATGCAGGAACTGGGCGGTGTTCCCGACTCCTCGCTGCTGCACTGGGACGGCATTCCGTTTGTGCCGGAGTTGCTCAAGCATGTGTTGGACGGCATCCTCCAGGACGCCGGCGTCAAAATCCTGCTTCACTCTTATGCCGCTGCCGTGGTCATGAAAGACGATGCCATTGATGCGGTGATTTTCGAAAGCAAATCCGGCCGCAAAGCCATTCGCGCCCGGATGGTGGTGGACGCCACCGGCGACGGCGACATCGCCGCTCTTGCCGGCGAGGATTTCACTCTCGGGCGCAAGGCGGACGGGCTCACCCAGGCTATGGGCACGAAGTTCATCATCGGCGGCGTGGCCCGCGACAGCGAAGAACTGAAACCGGAAAACCTGACGCTTCTCAAAGACGCCATCCGCACCGGGAAGCTCAACACTTATCAGCTGATCTTCACTCAGGAAGTCAGCGAAGGCGGCATTTCGATGCGATTCGACGAACGCACGCCCACCGTCACCCGCTGCAAGGGGTCCGGCATCGACGTCCGCGACCTGACCCGGGCCGAACTGAAGATCCGCCGTGATTCGCTGGAGTTCGTAAATTTCTATCGCGAGCATATCCACGGTTACGAAAATGCGTTCCTGCGCCAGAGTCCCGCCCAGGTCGGCGTCCGGGAAACCCGCCAGATCGCGGGGATGGCCACGCTGTGCAAGGACGACGTCCTCAACAAGCGCAAGCAGCCGGAGGCGACCATCGCCCGCGGCAACTGGTTCTTCGACATTCACTGTCCCCGCGGCCTGCGCGGTGAACACGTCGAAGAGAACGGCATGTGCTCGATGCGTTGCCGGGTGGAGCCGGTCTGCTACATGAAGACCAAATTTGCCGACCAGATGCTCGACCAGCCGCATTGGGGGTATACCGGGTACTACGATATTCCATACGGAACCATCGTGCCCCGGAAAACACGCAATCTGCTGGTCTCGGGGCGCTGCATTTCGGCCGATCACTTCGCAATGTCTTCGGCGCGGGTGATCGGAACCTGCTTCGCCCTCGGCGAAGCGGCGGGAATCGCGGCGGCGATGTCGCTCCGGCAGAGCATCGCTCCGGCGAAGCTGAACATCGGCGAACTTCAGGCGGAACTGGGGAAAGCTGGAGTTCCGCTGGGCAACGATTGATTGCCGACGTCCCTGTCGTCGTCGCCGCGATTCCATTCATGCTCCGGAATCGCGGCGTTTTTTTTCAGCGCAGTTTGCGGATGATCTCTTCGCGGCGGCGGAAGAGATCCTGGAGCTTCTGCATCTCCTGCCGCATCTCGTCCTGAGGCCGGACTTCGTCGGTGGCGCGCAGCTTCCAGAGTCCGGTGCAGATCATTTCGTCGATCTGCTCGGACCCCTTGACGCTTTCGGCGGCGAAGCGGGCGGCTTCGGCGAGGCGTCCGCTTTCGCGGATCAGCTCCGTCTGCTCGGGGCAGCGTGTTTTGAGGTCCGACAGCAGCGCCGCCGATTCCAGCGAGAACCCGGTCTTATTGTAGCCGGTGGCGGCGAAAGCCGGTTCCGAACCGTTTTCGCGGTCCGCCAGCCAGAGGAGCACCTGAAGCACCAGCCAGAACAGCAGCCCGGCGGATTGGACGATCAGCAGCGTTTCCGAATCGCACCCGTGCGAGTAGGGGATCAGCATGATCAAGGTGAAGCCGAGGTAACTCACCGCCGCCATGCCGCTGCCGGCGCGGAACAGGGGCAGGCAATCCTCCTCTTCGCCTCCGATCCCGGCGGCGGAGAGGCCCATCATCCCTTCGGCAAGAAGAATCGGAGCCAGCGTGATCCAGAATGCGAAATCTCTTTCGGCCCCTTCAATCATCATCATTCCCACGGCCAGCGTGAGGATGACAAGCAGCAGGGCGGCAAACGGAAACATCAGCTTCGGTCTCGCGGACATGGTCCCCATCTCCTGTTGAGTTTGGTTCCATTCGGCAAACAGAATCCTGGATCGGCGGAACACCCTGTCCTGCCGATAAATCCGATATTAATGATTAAAATAAACCCGTTCCGGAAAAAAACAAGCGCCGCAACCGGATTGAATCGTTTTTTCATCATCGATCTTTCGCCGGGCCTCGGAGTTTGATGAATTTTGCGAGTTTGCATGGCGAAAGACTTTAAATGCGCGGGTTTCGGGTGTATATTAACGCTTTCAGGAAAGGGGGCCTGCTTTTGCGAATTTTATTTGTTTGCACCGGCAACAGTTGCCGCAGCCCGATGGCGGATCTCTATTTCAACGCTCTCTGCCGCCAGGCCGGACGCGACGATATCGTTGCATCCTCTGCCGGGATTTACGCCTGGGACGGTTCGCCGATTTCCCGCCAGGCCGCCGCGGTGATGGCGAAGTACGGCATCGACTCCTCGCAGTTCCGCGCGACGCGGTTTACCCCCGGTCTCGCCCGCGAATGCGACCTCCTGGTCGGCATGACCTCCTCCCACCGGGCGGCAATGGCGGAAATCGCCCCTTCCGAAGCGGAGAAGATCCGCCTGTTGATCGAAGACGGCGTGCCGGACCCGTTCGGCGGCAGCGTCGAACATTACCTCTCCGTATTCGAAGCGATGAAACCCGCGCTGGAAGCGCTGTTCCGCACGGTGGCGGGTTCCGAATCCTGACAAAGCAAGCGTAAGTTACGTTTTTTTATATCCAAGGAGTACACACATCATGATGGAAATTACCGACTGGTACGGCAAAACCCTCCGGGTTGCGATCGGAACTGACCACGGCGGGTTCGGCCAGAAGCCGGAGCTCGCTACCTACCTCGAACAAAAGGGATATCAGGTCATCGACTGCGGTCCCTTCGGCAACGATTCCTGCGACGATTATCCCGACTTCGGCATTCCGGCGGCGCGGGCGATCACCCTGGGGGAAGCCGACATCGCCGTGCTGATCTGCCGTTCCGGCGTCGGCATGGGGATTCTGGCCAACCGTTTCCACGGCGTCCGCGCCTGTGTCGCGAGCGACCCGGAGCTGGCGAAGAAGAGCCGGCTGCACAACTGCTCGAACGTTCTCGTCCTCCCCGGCGACGTGCTCGATACCGCGGCGATGAAAGAAGTCGTCGAAACCTGGCTCGATACGCCGTTCAGCGGCGACGAACGCCATCTCCGCCGCCTCCGCAAGATCGAAGTCCAGACCTACGACGAGATCGCCGCACTGCGCTTCGCCGACCCCGAAGTGGCGAAGATGATCGACGCGGAAGCCGAGCGTCAGGCCGACGGCATCGAGCTCATCGCCAGCGAAAACTTCGCCTCGTGCGCCGTCCGCGCCGCGCAGGGTTCGGTGCTGACCAACAAGTACGCCGAAGGATACCCCGGCAAGCGCTACTACAACGGCTGCGAATTCGTCGATGAAGTGGAACAGCTGGCGATCGACCGCGCGAAGAAGCTCTTCGGCGCCGAAGCCGCCAACGTTCAGCCGCACTCCGGTTCGAGCGCCAACCAGGCGGTCTACATGGCGCTGGTCAATCCCGGCGACACGGTTTTGGCAATGAGCCTCGACCATGGCGGCCACCTGACCCACGGGCATCCGCTCAACTTCTCCGGCATGCTCTACAACGTCGTTCCCTACGGCGTCAACCGCGAAACCGAGCGCATCGACTACGACGAAGTCGAGCGTCTCGCTCTCGAGCACCAGCCGAAGATGATTCTGGCCGGAGCCTCCGCCTATCCGCGGACCATCGATTTCCCGCGGCTCCGCACCATCGCCGACAAGGTCGGCGCCAAGCTGTTCGTTGACATGGCGCACATCGCCGGTCTCGTCGCCGCCAACGAGCACCCGAACCCGGTGCCGTACTGCGACGTGGTGACCACCACCACCCACAAGACCCTGCGCGGACCGCGCGGCGGCCTGATCCTCTGCCGCGAGGAGTACATCAAATCGATCAACTCCAAGGTCTTCCCCGGCATCCAGGGCGGACCGCTCGAACACGTGATCGCGGCCAAGGCGGTCTGCTTCGGCGAAGCGCTGACCCCGGCGTTCAAGGCGTACCAGCACCAGGTCAAGCTGAACGCGGCGAAGCTCGCCGCCGAACTGGCCAAACGCGGATTCCGCATCGTCTCCGGCGGCACCGACAACCACCTGATGCTGATCGACCTTCGTCCGAAGGGCGCCACCGGCAAAGTGGTCGCCAACGCCCTCGACCTCGCCCGGATCACCTGCAACAAGAACATGATTCCGTTCGACCCCGAGAAGCCGTTCGTCACCAGCGGAATCCGGGTCGGCACCCCGGCGGTCACCACCCGCGGGCTCAAGGAAGCCGAGATGGTGCGCATCGCCGACTTCATCGAGCGCGGCGTTGCGGTGCGCGAGGACGAAGCCGCCCTCCGCAGCCTCGGCAACGAGGTGAAGGCGTTCATGGCCGGCTTCCCGATGCCGCAGTTCTGAATCCCATCAATCGAGGAACAGCGAAAATGATCGACATTAAATTCATCCGCGAACATGCGGAAGAGGTCAAGGCGAATTGCATCCGCCGCGGATTTCCGATCGACATGGACGAGCTCCTGAAGCTCGACGCCGACGCCCGTCAACTCGGGCAGGAAGCCGAGGCGCTCCGCGCCGAACGCAACCGCCTCAGCAAGGAGTGCGCCAAAGACCCCGCCGCCCGCGATAAAGTCAAACAGCTCAAAGAAGAGCTCTCCAGCAAGGAAGAAGCCCTCGACAAGCTGAAAAACAAGATCCGCGAAGTCGAAATCCGCATGCCGAACATGCTTGCCGCCGATGTGCCGGACGGGCTGGACGACACCGGCAACGTCGAACTCCGCAAGGTCGGCGTCATCCCGACCTACGACTTCAAGGTGCGCGACCACCAGGAACTGGGCGAACTGCTCGGCATCCTCGATATCGCCCGCGGCACCAAAGTCGCCGGAGCCGGTTTCTACTACTGGAAAGGCAAGGGCGCCATGCTCGCCCAGTCGCTCTACTTCTGGGTCCAGCGGGTCCTTACCGAGCGCGGCTTCACCATGTTCATGACGCCGTGCGTCGCCAAGGAGCGCACCCTCTTCGGCACCGGCTATCTGCCGTTCTTCGCCGACCAGACCTACAACATCGCCGGCGAAGACCTCGCCCTCATCGGCACCTCGGAGCAGACCCTGGTCGGCTACCACGCCGATGACCTCCTCGACGCGGCGGAACTCCCGCTCTGCTACACTGCCTTCACCCCCTGCTTCCGCACCGAAGCGGGCAGCTACGGCAAAGCCTCGCGCGGTATCTTCCGCGTCCACCAGTTCCACAAAGTCGAGCAGATCGTCTTCTGCAAACCGGAAGATTCAGTCAAGTATCACGAGATGTGTCTGGCCAACGAGGAATACCTCCTCCAGCAGCTCGGCATCCCCTATCACGTGGTCAACGTCTGCGTCGGCGACCTCGGCGCACCCGGCTACAAGAAGTATGACGTCGAAGCCTGGTTCGCCGGATTCGGCGGCTATCGCGAAGTCACCAGCAATACCAACCTGACTTCCTTCCAGAGCCGCCGTCTCAACATCCGTTACAAGGACGGCGACACCCGCGACTATGTCCACACCATCAGCGCCACCGCAGTCACCGACCGCGTGATGATCGCTATCATCGAGAACTTCCAGCAGGCCGACGGCACCGTCGTCGTGCCCGAAGTCCTCCGTCAGCTTTGCGGTTTCGATCGCATCGAACCTCTCGCCAAATAATTCTCAGGCCGTGGGAATCGGAGGGGGCGCTTCGCCCCCCTCCAAACCTCCCCCCGACCGGCAGGGTGCCGGTGCCGGGTACTTAGATCCGCATCAAATGCTGCGCATTTAATGCTCCGACTAAGAAATTCGGGAGGTAATGCGGGGTTCCGGAGGGCGCAAAATACCGCTCCGTCGGCACCTCTCGCCCCTTTTGGGGGGCGAGAGGGCTCTCCT
>CAYSZM010000006.1:0-74730 GCA_964435365.1 uncultured Victivallis sp.
CGACCGGCAGGCCGCCGGGGGCCTTGAACTCCTCCCAGTAAAGCAGCGCGAATTCATCGCGGACTTCGACGCCTAGGGTGTATTCGGCATGCTTGAGGTCGATCCGGAAGCGGTCGTCGCCGAACGGTTTGGCGATGGCGCTGACCAGGTCGATTTCGATCTCCTTCGAGCGGAACGGGAATTTCTTGAAACTGCGGCGGGCGCGGATGCGGAAGGAGACCGACGGTTTTTCGGCGAAAACCGGGGTCAGCACTTCGCGGGCGAGCTCGACCGCCTTGGCCCGGATCGCCTCCATATCGACCGGAACGCGGGCCGCGGGGGAGAAGGACTCCAGCCCGAACACCCGGGCGAGCCGGGGTTTGACGGCTTCGAGCTCGGCGTCGGAGAAGTCCCCGTCGTGGGCGGGCTCGACCCAGACGCGGCCCCGGACGCGGTGGACTTTGCAGGGGGCGGCGTCGCGCAGCAGATGGCGTGCGTTTTCGACGAGACACCGCTCGAACATATTTCGGTTGTTTCCCTTGGTGGCAATTTCGTGGTAACGGCAGATGATCGAATTATACATAAAAACAGCGAACTCCTTTTGCATCGTACCACAAGATACTCCGGAACGTCTTGAAAGTCAAGCCCGTGAAAAAGCAAAGACGCCTCCGCCTCGGCTTGAACGGAGGGATTTTTCATGATTTTTTCGAAACACGATTTGCATTTCGGGCGATTGCGGAGTATTTTTTAAAACATGCGAGGGGCATTAGCTCAGTTGGCTAGAGCATCACACTGGCAGTGTGAGGGTCAGCGGTTCAAATCCGCTATGCTCCACCATTTTTTTGCCAAAATTCCGGGATATTGAGCGGAAACGCCAAATCCCGGATTTTTTTTGCCATTCTTCCGGAGGCGCTTTTACGGTTTGAAGCGGCTGGGAGGGTCGCCCCAGAAGCGTTTGAATTCGCGGGAGAAGTGGAACTCGTCGTAGAAGCCCAGCTGGGATGCCGTCTCTTTGATCGAATTGCCTTTCTTCAACAGATTCCGGGCCTTCTCCATGCGCTCTTTGCGGACGTACTCTTTGAGCGGCATTCCAAATTCCAGCGGAAAGTTGTGGGACAGGAATGAGGGGGAACGGCCGATCAGCTCCGCCAGCCCAGAGAGCGTCAAGCGTTTGCCCAGGTTGTTCCGGATATGCTCCTCCAGGCGTTCCGCCCAGGGTTTGCTGCAGTGTTTGATGATCTCGTTTTCGCTGATGTATTCGCTCATGTATTTGAGCAGCACGCCGGTGTCGTACATCTCCTGCCGGGTGGAGAGCCGGTTTTTGTTCAGCAACCTGTTGTCGCCGTATTCCCTCTCCCGGTCGCGCAGCTGGCCGAACACGATCGAGCCCAGATAGATTCCGTTGCGGTCATAGAGCGGAACGATCCCCTCCAGCAATCCCGCGTGGCAGTGGTAGATGTGAACGCTGCCGAGTTTCTTGGCCTGCGTGAGGTGTTCCGTATCGCAATTCACGCAGCGCGCATTGAACGCCTCGTCCTTCCGGCAGTTCCGGCAGTAGGGAGACATCTTTTTGATGTTGAAATGATCCACCTCGCTCTGCTGCAGATCGAAAAAAGTGATCCGCACGTTGAGCACCCGGAACAGCAGTTCCATGATCTCGTTCATCTTCCCGGTCTGGATCGCATAATTCAGCATGGGAAACCTCCTTCCGTTATCATTAATATGTACAATTATTCTGAAATTGCCAGCTTTTACATGTAAAAAAATCTGCATCCATTCTATAAAAGGCTCCTTTGCTGTATGCTTATCGCAAACGGAAAGGAATGCTTATGTCTTGTCTTGGAACAAAAACCATCGTGGATCGCGCGTGGAAATCCGGCGTCGTGGTTCCCGGCTTCAACATCCCCTATCTGCCGATGATGGAGCCGGTGGTCAGGGCGCTGCGCGACTGCAACAGTTTCGGGCTGGTCATGGTGGCGCGCCTGGAGTGGGAGAAATTCGAGTCCGGCAGCCTGCGGGCGATCCGCGACGAGTACGAAAAAGTGAAGGACGAAGCCCACACCCGGCTGCATCTCGACCACGTTCCGGTGATTGATGAGGACAATCTGCGCGTCGATTTTGAAGCGATCATCGCCGACGCCCTCCAGTGCGGCTATCAGTCGGTGATGGTGGATGGCTCCCGCCTGCCGCTGGCGGAAAACATCGGTTGTACGGCCAGAGTGGCCGGGATGGCCCGCGCCTGCGGCGTTCCGGTCGAAGCGGAGCTCGGCGCGGTCATGGGCCACGAGGCGGGGCCGCTGCCGCCTTACGAGGAGCTGTTCCTCAGCAAAAAAGGGTTCACTTCGCCGGAAGAGGCCAGGCATTTTGTCGAAGAGTCCGGCTGCGACTGGCTGTCGGTTGCCATCGGCAACATTCACGGTGCGATTTCAGCGGCGGGCAAGCAGAAGGAAAAACCGAGGGCGCGCATCGACCTCGCCCATCTGAATGCGCTCAACAAGGCGGCCGGCGTTCCGCTGGTACTGCATGGCGGAACCGGAATCGCTCCCGAATACGTCCGGCAAGGCGTCAAACTCGGCATCGCCAAAATCAACGTGGCGACCGCGATCCGCCAACCTTACGAGAGGGCGATCGGCGAAGGGATCAAAACGGCGCAGGACGCGGTCTATCGAACGATGGTCGAACTGCTGCGCAACGAACTCAACATCGAAAATTCCGCTGACCTTTTACTGGAGGAGCAATCATGTCTGAATCGATGACTTTCGCCCTGTTTTTCGGCAACCGCGGATTTTTCCCGGAACGCCTGATCGCCGAAGCCCGCCGGGAACTCGTCGAGCGCCTGCGCGCGCTCGGAATCAACTCCCTGTGTCTGCCGGAGGAGGCGACCCGCTACGGCGCGGTCGAGACTTCCGCCGAAGGAAGAGTCTACGCCGAATTTCTCGAAAAGAACAAGGGGAACTATCAAGGCGTG
Source organism: uncultured Victivallis sp. (assembly GCA_964435365.1). Taxonomy (GTDB): domain Bacteria; phylum Verrucomicrobiota; class Lentisphaeria; order Victivallales; family Victivallaceae; genus Victivallis. Next base: position 2,948 of record CAYSZM010000006.1, read on the forward strand.
ATCCTCTGCCTGCCGAACTTCGGCGACGAGAACGGCGCGGCCGAAGCGCTGCGCGACTGCGGAACGCCGATCTATATTCTGGCCTATCCCGACGAAATCGACAGGATGGATTTCTCGTCGCGGCGCGACGCCTTCTGCGGCAAACTCTCGATCATGGATGTCTTCGGCCAGTACGGCATTCCGTTCACCGCGTGGGAGCCGCACACGCTCGCGCCGTCGTCGCCGGAATTCCTGCTCCAGATGCGGGAATTCGCCGCCGTCTGCCGGATCGTCAAGGGGATGAAGCGCTGCCGGATCGGCGCGATCGGCGCGCGCCCGACCGCGTTTAAAACCATCCGGTTCGACGAAACCACATTGCAGAAATACGGCATCACCGTCGAGGTGTTCGACAACTCCGACCTGCTGCTGGAGATGGATCGAATCGACGCGGACGATCGGGAACTCCAGGAAAAGATCGCCCGGTTCCAGACCTACACCGATTGCTCCGAAGTTCCCGCCGACAAGCTGGAAACACTGTCGAAGCTCTCGCTCGCACTGGACCGGATCATTGCGGCGAACCGGCTGGACGCGCTCGGGCTGCGCTGCTGGTTTGATCTCGAGCAGACGCTCCACATTTCGCCCTGCGTGGTCTTGAGCGAACTCAACGACCGCGGTTTCCCCGCCGCCTGCGAACTCGACATCGGCAACGCGGTGGCGATGCTGGCGCTCCATCTGGCCTCGCAGGAGCCGGCGACCTGTCTGGACTGGAACAACAACTTCGGGGAAGACCCGGAGAAGTGCATCCTCTTCCACTGCGGCCCGGTTCCGCAGTCGCTGATGACGGAAAAGGGGAAGGTGATCGACCACCCGATGTTTGCCAAGGTGCTCGGCGACGGCTGCGCATTCGGCTGCAATGTCGGGCGCATCAAACCGATGGACTTCTCGTTCGCCTCGACCACCACGATCAACGGCAAACTCCTCTATTACCTCGGCGAAGGCGCCTTTACCGGAGACGCGATTCCGCCGGAATTCTTCGGCTGCGGCGGCGTCGCGCAGATCGCCGACTTGCAGCGCAAAGTGACCAGCCTCGGCTATGCCGGGTACCGCCACCATGTGGGAGTCACGCCGGGCCATTGGGAACGCGCCGTGCGCGAGGCGTTCCGGCGCTATCTCGGGTACAGCGAGACCGCGCTATGAGTTATCTCGGAATCGACATCGGCACCAGCGGCTGCAAGGCGGTCGCGTTCGACCGCTCCGGCAAGCCGCTGGCAAGCGCCCGGCGCGACTATGCGCTCCTGCACCCGGCTCCGGGACGGGCGGAACTCGATTCGCGCGAGGTCATTTCGGCCTGCTGCGAGGTGATTGCCGAAGCGGCGAAAGGCGTCGCCCACGATCCGGTTGCCGCCGTCGGAATCTCCAGCCAGGGGGAGGCGTTTACGCCGGTGGCGGCGGACGGCTCCTATCTCGACAACGCGATGGTGTCGTCGGACTCCCGCGCCGGGGAGGAGATCGAGCCGTTCGTCGCCGGGTTCGGACTCGACCGGCTCTACCGGATCACCGGGCATACGCCCTCCCCCCTGTTCTCGCTGTTCAAACTCTTGTGGCTCAAAAGAAACAGGCCGGAAATCTGGAAAAAGAGCAACCGGTTTCTCTGTTTCGAAGACCTGCTCGAACAGCGCCTCGGGGTCGAGCCCGCCCTCGGCTGGCCGCTCGCCGGGCGAACCATGCTGTTCGATGTGAAAAATCATGTCTGGAGTCCGGAAATTCTGGAGGTGCTCGGGCTTGATGCGAAGAAACTGGCGCGTCCGCTGCAGAGCGGAAGCGTGGCCGGAGTCATCCCCGACCGCGTCGCCTCCGAACTCGGGTTGCCGCGCGGCGTGAAAATCGTCACCGGCGGACACGATCAGACCATCGGCGCACTGGGGGCCGGAGTCGTCGAGCCGGGTTCGGCGATGTACGCGGCGGGGTCGGTCGAGTGTCTCTGCCCGGTCATTCCGCAACTCACCTTGAGTGAGGAGCTTTGCCGGAACAACCTCTGCTGTTACGATTACAGCGTTCCCGGGGCGTACAGTTCGGTGGCCTACAGTTTGACCGGCAGCAACCTGTTGCAATATTTCAAGGAGAATTTCGCCGGGGAGGTGAATTACGATCAGCTCGTCCGACAGCTGCCTGCCGAACCCTCGCGGCTGCTGGCGCTGCCGTACTTCACGCCTTCCGGGACGCCGTACTTCGATCAGTCGACGCCGGGAGCCGTGCTCGGCTGGCGGCTCTCCACCTCGCGCGGCGAGTTGCTGAAAGCGCTGATGGAGGGCATTGCGCTGGAGATGAAGCTCAATCTGGAACTGCTGGAGCGTTCCGGAATCCGCATCACCCGCCTGATCGCCACCGGCGGCGGCTCGCGTCTGCGCCAATTGGTCCAGCTCAAAGCCGATGTGCTCAACCGCCCGATTGAAACCATCGAAGTCGGCGAAGCCGGGTGTCTGGGAGCGGCCCGCCTCGCGCAAAGCGCGGAGACCGGAGTCCCCGTCATCGAACTGGTCCGCCGGGAACGCAATCCGGAGCGGAAAGTGACGCCGTCGCCCGACCGGGCTGAATGTTACCGGAAGAAGTTCATGCAGTACCGGGCGTTCTATGCCGGAATCAAAGAACTGTCCGGCAAACTGGAATCAATCGGTTAATTCCCCCGCGATCGACACCGGGCCCTCCAACGGAAATTTCCGCAGTGGGGACCGGCCGACTTTTGCCTCGCGCCCCGGAAAATCGCGCCTTGACAGATGAGCAAAACCCGGTTATAGTAAGGGGAAAGAAAATGCTCCTGTGGACGGAGACCGTTATGGTGGTGTTGAGGCTGATCCTGCTGTTTATATCGTTCTATTTCTGCGCGGAATTGCGATTTTCGACATTGTTGTATTATTGAAAAGCAAGACGGACTCCGACAGCGGGAATGACAAACTCTTTCACAAGCAGAGACTTTAAATCATGGCGTCTCCATCTCTCCACCTGAAGTTGATCTTCCGAATTCTGACCGATCTATGCGTCGCATTCGTTTTCGGGTTCGCCACGTTGTTTTTCCTTGCCACCTACTCGTTTTATCGAGCAGGCGATATCCCCGGAACCAGGGCATCGATGGTGTCTTCGGCTCAATACCGGGTCGAACTGACCATTTCGGCAATCGTCGCGATACTCTGTCTGTGCTTTGTGGTCTATGAGATAAGAAATTATATCGGAAAAACCAACCGCGGATGGACGAATCTCTTATTGCCGGGGATTCTTCTGATAATCATACTCATACTTCTCCTGGCGATTCTCTGAGGAGGCGGGAATGAAACAGAATGTATTTCCGATTGCTGCCGCCGGGTTGATCCTTGCCGGATTGTGCGAAATCGTTTTCGGTGTTGTGCTTCTGGGCAACCAGAAGGAAGACATTGCCGTAACCTCAAGGGGCGCTTCCCCTCTCGTCCGATACGACAGAGAGAGAGTGTTCCTCGCCGACGGGACGTCTCTGATCGGCTGGGATGGCGCTTTTATCATCGACAATTCCGACGGAACCGAGGGCAATTCCGAAGATGGCTGTCAATTTGAAATCAGGAATGGCGTGATCGACGAACTTCTTTTGCTTTCAGATAAAAAACGATACTGGGTATACAGGAGAAAAGATGTCGTAAACGCAATCAGGAATGAGCTGGAACAAGGTTTCATCACATATCGGGAAGATAACGGGCTTTTTTACGATCGGTCCGGTTATTTGCTTAACAACACGTTCATTGCCCATTATAAAACCCTGACCTCAACCGCCCGTCCGGAAATAACAGAGATCCGATTCAAATACGGCAAGGTCTGGAGAATTGAGGAATTCGACCGGAGTTTGACGAGTCACTGTTCCTTTGACATGGATGAAATCATCCTGCGGTATACCGAAAGCAGACGATTAACCAAAACATACGTCGGCCCGGAATGGTATTGCGGAGCCGGAGCCCCCCGCTTTGTGACAAACGAGAAAATTCCATATATCGAAGAGACCGAACAAGACCGCAGCGCACCGCGCGATTGAGCGGCCGGTCAGAAAATTGGCAACACATTGCCGGGGAGTTCCGGTTCGGCCGGGAGCTCCGCGCCGAGGCGGGCGGAGTCTCCCTTCAAAGCTTCAGCAGCGCACCGCGCCCTTGATGAAGCCGTCGCGGTGTTCGAGCATGTCGAGCTGGCCCTTGTCGAACTCCTCCATGTCGTAGATGTGGCGGGTGACTCCGGTGAACTTCCAGAGGCCGCGCGAGAGCAGCATCAGGCAGCGGGGGCAGAGGGTGGCCTCGTATTCGATCCGCCGTTCGTGGCAGTTGATCGAACTCAGCGCCTTGAAATTCCACAGCTTGTAGTCGATGGAGCGGGGGCCGTCGTTGTGGTAGCCGCCGATTCCGAGCCGCCCGTGGGCGCAGACAAGATCCCCGGCGAGGCGAAGTCCGCTCTCGGTCCCGGCGAACTCCATGACATTCGCAAAGCCGATGCCGAAGATGTCCGTCTTGTGGCCGTCGCGGGTCAGGTCCGGGGTGCCGATCGCCTTCCAGTCGAGGATGTACTCCTTCGGAAGCGTTTCCGGCGCATAAACTTCGGTTGCTCCGAACTTCTTCGCATTCTCGCGGGCCTCCTCGCGCGAATCGACGGCGACGATGTCGCCGTACCCCATCATTTTGAAGAGCGAAATCATGCCGAGCCCCATGTACCCCGCGCCGACCACCGCGATCGGGTCGCCGGGGGTGGCCGGAACCATCTTCACCGCGGCACTCAGCAGACAGGCCAGCGGTTCGACGATGGCGTCCTCGTCGCGGAGGTTGTCGGGAACGTGGAAGGTCTTGCCCGGCTCCATGACGATGTACTCCCGGTAGCCGCCGCCGCCGAGGCCGGTGACGCGGTCGCCCTCCCGGAATCCAACCACGTTCCGCCCGACTTTGGCGACGACGCCCACCGATTCGTGGCCGAAAATTTCGCCCGCTTTCGCCACGCTCCACGGATACAGCTCCGAATGGCACATGCCGGTCAGGGTCACTTTGACCAGCAGCTGGCCGTCGTTGATTTCCGGAACCGGCACGTCCACGATTTTACTCCGGCCAGGCCCCGCCATGATGATTTGACGCATGATTCGTTTCTCCTTGAGTTGGGTTATCGCTGGTTCAGCAGCTTACCGGGCGGCCCTCTGCAGCGGACCGGTAGGCGGCGTCGATCAGTTTCATCAGTTTCACCGCCTCTTCCGGACGGGTGAGCGGCTCCGCTTCGCCGTTGAGGGCGGCGATGAAGTTGGCGGGGGCGCGGGTCCGCCCCATGTCGAGGTCGTTCCGAAAGCGGAAATCCTGGTCGTGCGAAACACCGCCTTTTTCGGCGTAGAGTTCACAGCTGTTGTGTTCGTTGACCGACCGGATGTGGGCGCCTCCGGCGTTGCCCTGAAGCGTGACGCATGTGTCTTCCGCCTTGACCATCTCGGCCCAGGAGTTGTGGAAGGTGAGCACCTGGCCGGTTTTGAAGCGGACGAAGCCGTGACAGGCGGATTCGACGTCGTTGCGGCCGGTCGGCGCGGCGGCGGCCTTCCCCCAGCTGCCGCTGAAATCGGGGTCGTTGATGAAGTCGTCGAAGGTCTGGGCGAGGACGAATTCCGGCTCCGGATACTCCATGAACCAGAGCGCGAGGTCGATCATATGCAGCAGGTCGATCAGCGGCCCGCCGCCGGCCGTCGCCTTGCCGGTGAACCAACTGCCGAAGCCCGGAATCCCGGTGCGGCGCATCCAGGTGGCCTGGGCGGAGTTGATGCGGCCGATTTCGCCGGAAACGATCCGTTTTTTGATGAACTGCGCATCGAGCCGCGCCCGGTTGTTGAGGTTGAACTGGAGCATCTTCCCGGCCCGTCTTGCGGCCTCGGCCATCTCCTGCGTCTGGGCGGCGTTGAGCGCCGGGGGCTTTTCGCAGAAGACGTGAAGCCCGCGCCGCAGGCTCTCCATCACCAGCGGGTGGTGGAACTTGTTCGGGGTGATGACCGACACCGCCTGAACCCCGGGTTGCGCCGCCTGAAGCGAGGCAAGGTCGGGGTAGACCCCGCCCGGAATGGCCCATTTCGCGGCGAAGGCGCGCGCCGCCTCGGGATTTTGGTCGACGATCGCCACCACCTCGGCTCCGGCGCTGCGGAAGCCGCGGACGTGGTATTCCGCCATGGTGCCCGCGCCGATCAGCGCGACGTTCCGGATTTTTTCTTTCATCGTTCTCTTTCCCCGGTTGATTTTTCTTTGTCTTTACTATATTGTATCGAAAAGAATTCATCTTGCGGGAATCGATCAAAGAACTATGCGGAATCGATCAAACCAGCCGGTTTCATTCGACGGCGGTAAGCTGGAACACATTGAGTTGGACCCGGCGTTCCCGGTCAGCGACTCGCGCTACAACACCCGGGGGGAACATCCGGATATCGAGCCGCATCTCCACGACCAGCTCGAACTCGGCTACTGTTACGACGGGACGGGGGTTTTCCTGATCGGCAGCAAGGTGTTCCCGTTCCGGGCGGGGGACGCGGTGCTCATCAACACCCGCGAAGTGCATCTGGCCAAGGGGAGCCCCGGCGGAAGCACCCGGTGGGGGTGGATCAACCTCGACCCGCTGCGGCTGCTGGCCGACATCCCGGAAAGCTGCGGAGGGAGCGTGAAGCTCTCCCGCTGCTGCGGCGCCAACTTCCGCAATGTGATCGACGGGCAGGCGCACCCCGAAATCGCCGGCTGCATCCGGGAGATTCTGGCGGAGTGCACCGCGCGCAAGGCGAAATTCCGCCCGATGGTCCGCGCGCTCGCCTGGCGGCTGCTGCTCCTGCTCGACCGTTATTACCCGGAAGCGGAGAGCGAAAAAAGCGCGAAGGCGGAGAGATCGGGCGATTACAGCCGGGTCGAACGGCTGGTCCCGGCGCTGAACCACATTGCCGGGAACTTTCAGAATCCGGTCTGCGTGGCGCATCTGGCCCGGCTCTGCTTCATGAGCGAGCCGAACTTCCGCAAATGCTTCCGCCGGGCGATGGGGTGCGCGCCGAAACCGTACCTTCAGAAGATCCGGCTGCACGCCGCCGCCGCGCTGCTGCGCAGTTCCGACCGGTCGATCCTGGATGTCGCCCGCCTCTGCGGCTACAACAACCTCTCCAATTTCAACCGGCAGTTCCACGACGCCTATCAGTGCGCGCCCCGCGAATTCCGCTGAATCACAGTCCGGATCTCCGGCCGGTCATTATTTGGCAGACGATTTCGAAATCTTCTGCTTGAAATATTCGAGGGCCTCATCGCGATTTACGGTAAATTTTCGCAACCTGCGATTGGCCCGGCCGAACTCTTCAAGATTTTGAAGCCCGATTTCCCAGCAGACCAATTTCTGGTACTTATTTACGAACCCCTGATCCTTGCCCAATATTTCGCCATTGGAGATCTTGCCTGCATCCAAACCGGTAATAAAGACTTCCGCGCCGGTGGTATTTTCACTTTTTTCATACGATTTCTCTTCTTGAGTAAAAATATACTTCGGAGTGGCAACCACTCCTTCCTGCCCGTCCTTCCCGGTTAAACAATAATCCACTCTCGCGTTGATGATCTCACGTTTAATGGAATCCAGTTGCCGATCCTCTTCGCTCTGGGTAATGTTTTTAGCATATTGCTGCTTCTGCTCTTCCGACAGCTGATCCATTCCAAGATCATTCTCCATCATAACCTGAAGTTTGAAATATTCCAGTGCCGCTTTTGAGTCATCGGTATATTGATATAAATAGGGATTTTCCTTTTTGGAATCATAAGGATTTTGGATATATCCGATTCGCCAGCATTTGTATGTGTCCTGAACATATTCCGAAGTGATACAGTTAAAACCAAGCGCCTGGGTGCTGGTTCGCTTATCCTGACCATTGACCAGTTTGTTCTCCTTTACCGCATTTTTTGAGGGCGTGACCAATATGAAGTGCTCGTTCGGGTTTATATTGTCTTTGCTGCAACCCTGACCATACATGACAGAACAATGTAACATGTTTTTCGAGGAATCCAAAATCACTGGGGAATCAAAAACAACAACTTGGCTTTTCATTTTTTCCGCAGCAAGTCGGTTGATCTTATTACGCACGGCTTGCCGGTCCTGCAATTTCTGTTGCTGTTCGGCAAGTCCCTGGCGCTGCTCTTCGAGTTTCTTCCGTTGCTCCTCCTGGGCCTGCAACACGATTGCGGCCTTCTCCTCGTCCGCCTTGTACTTCGCCCGAAGATCATCCGGCAAGTCGGAGTAAGGAATCGTGGCGCCACCCAGCTCGAAAAAAATAACCAGCCCTTTGGGAGAGGGACCCTCGATGGAATACCCGTTGTAGACTTTCCCCGACTTTGTCGTAAGGTCGGCGGCGCCCGCGCAGAAAACCAGCACGGCCAGCAAAGCAATCCCAGAAAATTTCATCGGACTTCCTCCCGGTTAAGTTTCTTCTTCTGAAATATAACATCCGGCCGGTTCCATTTCAAAAAAAACAGCGAAAAATATCCATAAAAAGAAGAAAACCCCCGCCGCAAGAAAGAATTTAAATGCTGATAAGCAAGCAGTTGCATACAACATCAAACCTTCTTTCGCAAGGCGGGGGCCTTTTCGGCGGACGTGACTCACGCCGACACGGCGAGGCAATTACTGGATGCGCGAGCCGGAGAATCCGTTACGCTGGTAGAACAGCGGAGCGACGCCGAGCGAGGCGTCGAGCTCCTCGATCCGCGCAACGGTTCCGGCGAGCAGCTCTTCGAGCCGCAGTTTCAGCTCCTGCCAGCGGGCGGCCTGCCCCGCGTTGCGCCGCTGGATCACTTCAAGACCGAACGGTTTCGCCGTGGCGAGCCAGCTCGCGCGGAACGCCCGGTCGAACGCATTCAGCTCTTCGACCAGCGCCGGAATCTCATCGTGAAGCCGTTGCAGTCCGGCGCGGTCGCCCTCGGCATACGCCGTTTCGAGCGCGGTGCGGAACTCCAGTTTGTGCGCCAGGAATTCGAGCGCGCAATACTGCGTGCGGAATTCGAGACCGTTCCGGGCCGCCTCCTTCAATTCGCCCGCCAGTTCGCGGCACCGTTTGGCGCGTTTCACCGGGTCTGCCGAGTCCGGCACCGACACACCGCGCCGGTGGATCGCCAGCAGCGGATCGTCCCAGATCCGGTCGGTCATCGCGCCGGGAATCTCGCGGTCCTTCGCGACCTGACGGGTCCACTCCATCTCGCCCGCCCGGACGGTGAGGGCGTAATCCTGCCCGGTGACCGCGGCGAACCGGGCGGCGGTTCCGGCCCCGTCGGCCCCGTAGGCGAGGTCGGAAGCGTATTGCAGCCCGGCCAGCGCCGAACCGTACTGGCAGAATCCGCCGTTGTCGCCCCACATGGTGAACAGCAGTTCACGGGTCCGGTGTTTGCGGCAGGCCGCGATGCACGGCGCGACAGTGGCGGCGGTGATCTCGTGGTCGTACCAAAGCTTGCCCCAGGTCCAGACGCCGGAGCCCATCATCGGCTCGTGACAGATGGCTTCGTGGCGGGTCAGGTGGCGGTCGTAAAACGCCTCGTCGCGGTGGTAATAATCCCAATAGCAGAGCTGGACGTTCTTCGGAATCCGGGCGACGACGTCGGCGGGAATCGGGTTGCGCTCGTCGTAGTAGTCGAGATTCGGGTTGCTCAGCCGGAAATACATGTCGGACCAGATGGTGGGCCGTTCGTATCCGGCGGCCTGACAAAGTTCGTTCACCCGGCCGAGGTGGCGGTTGAAAAGTTCGAACGCATTGGTGTAGCCGAACCGGTCGAGGAATTTACCGCGGCCGAGGTCGTGGGTCTCGTCCATGCCGATGTGGATGCGGCGGCTGCGCAGCGCCCGGCTCCAGAAATCCAGCATTTTTGCGATCAGCTCATAGGTCTTCTCTTCGCCCACCAGGAGAACGCCGGCGGTGTCGGCGACCGGCGCGTAGGCGCAATGCCACTGCAGAACCTGCTCCAGGTGGCCGAGGGTCTGGATGCAGCCGATCAGCTCGATGCCGAGGGTGGCGGCATAGGCGTCGAGCTCCTGAAGTTCCGCCAGCGTGTAACCGCCGCGCATGTAGCCGAAGAACGGCTCGCCGTCGAGCTGATAGGTGTCTTCGGTGTAGAGCATGACGGTGTTCTGGCCCATCAGGGCGAGCTTCGCCAGATAGTCTTTCAGGAAATCGACGGTGAAAACCTTGTTCCGCGAGCAGTCGAGCATGATGCCGAGCAGCCGGAACGGAGTCGTCTCCCGGCATTCGAGCCCGGCCAGCGCCGAACCGATGCCGCGCCCCGCCGCCGCCGTCGAGCCGTACCCGATTTCGAACCCCTCCCCGCTGCGGCGGACCTCCAGGGCGCCGGCATCCGGAAGCGCCCGGAAGGTCAGCTTCCGGCCCCCGCCGTCGGCGGTGAGCGGATAACCGGCTTTCGCCAGCGCGGTCAGCAGTGTTTGAATTTCAACGTCCACCCCGTTCGAATCCCAGCAATAGCCACCCATAAAAAACCTCACTTCCGTTTTTTTTGCGAAAACAGTTGCATTCCCCGTTCTTACGGATAAATTAATGGTCATAATCAAAAAGAAAATGGACTTTTCCACACAGCATCATGGAGAAAAAAACATTCGACCCCGGCGAAGTCCGCCACGACCCCACCCCGCCGCCGATCGCGGGAGAAGTGGCCAAATGCGGACTCCGGATTCTCAGCTTCTACGAAGGCGTCACCTCGCTCGTCCCTTTTGAATCGATCCGGGTGCGGACCTTCGCGTTCTGCTGCGTCACGCAGCTGATCGAGGGAGACGGATTCTGGCAGGACCCGGCCGCCGGCAACAGCAAAATTCCGCTGCGGATCGGGGACTGGATGCTGGTCGCACCGGGATATCGCCACGCCTACGGGCGGCGGCTGGACCACTTCACCGAAGACTCGGTGGCCTTCGACGGCCCGGTGGCGAGAACGCTGCTCCGGGCGGGGCTGTTCCGCAGCGGCATCGTCCGGCTGGGGAAGGAACGGCGGCTGCTGCCGGTGATCCGCGCATTGCGCACCGCGACGCTGGGAGCCCAGCTCGAGGCCCACGCGCTGCTGCTTGCGCTGGTGCTGGAATTATGCAACGCGTCCGGGGAACCGGCCTCCGACAACGCACAGCGCATCAACCGGCTGCTGGAAGAGCTGCAGCAACCGAGCCGCGAGTGGACCGTCGCGGAGATGGCCGAGTACTGCAACTGGAGCGAGAACTATTTCCGGCGGCTGTTCCAGACCCACACCGGAATGTCTCCCAAGGAGTACCTCGACCAGCGCCGCTATCACCGGGCGATCGAACTGCTTTCCACGGAAAGACTTCCCATCGCCGAAGTGGCGAAGCGCCTGGGGTACGGCGACCCGTTCTACTTCAGCCGACGGTTCCGCGAACTCTCCGGGATGACGCCGACCGCCTACCGGCGGCGCTACGCCCGGAACTCCCCCTGACGAAAGAGCCTGTTCCGAAGCGATGCCTCACGACGGGAACGAGAGGAAAGAACGGCGCTGAACCTGTTTACTCCACAGAAATTGAGATTCCAAAAAAAAATCGTATTTTTAACATTTCCGAAGTAACTCACGATTGACATCCCGTAATTTTGCGGTATTATACTCCTTTGTATCATACTGCGGCGGATAAGCAAGGAGTTCTTCCATGAAAAAAATTTCAGCAGCGGCGGCAGCCCTGGTCGGGACGCTGTTCTTCGGTATTCTGTGGCTCAACAACCTGGTCAGTGCGAGCCGGTTCTACGCATTGCTGTTCCGGGGCGACTTCGCGGGAACGGACAAGGTTCCTTCCGGTTTCTGGACCGCGCTCGACTGGAGCACGATCGACCTTTCGACGGTGACGACGTTCGTTCCGTTCTTCGGATTCGCCCTGATGCTTCACCGGCTGTTCCGCCCCGGCGTATCGCCGGAAACTCCGTTCTTTCCCGGTTACGACCGCTTCAATATCGCACTCGGACTGATCGGAACCATCTGGGGGATCATCCTGGTCGGCTACTACCCCGCCGACCAGGTTTCGATCGCCGCACTGATGCGCTGCCTCCACACCGCGATGTTCTCGACGCTGATCGCAGTCATCTGGGTGATGGTGCTGATGCCCGCCGTCATCGTGCCGGTGCTGCGGCTCTGCGCCCGTCACACCGTCGTCGACGAAACCGAACTCGATGAACTGCTCGACCGCATCACCACCGGAATCGGCACGGCGGCGGAAGAGTTCCGCAAGGGCGCCGACGAGACCGCCAAATTCCGCTCCGGCCTCTCCGACGCCGCCAAGGCGCTGAAGGAGTTGCGGCTGGAAGCCGCTTCCGGACGCGAGGCGGAAATCGCCTGGCAGCGCAGCGCGGCCGAGACGCTGGCCGCCTTCTCCACGGCAATCCGCGACCTCGACGCCAACCGGCGGCTGCTCCGCGAGGAGAACGAAAAACTGGCGACCGAAAACGCCCGGCTCGAACGGGAACGAATCCAGTCCGGGGACACCATCCGCGACCTGCAGCGGACCATCGACCAGATCCGAACCGCGCTGAGGTGACGAAATGGCAGTCCGGCTCACCCCCAAGACGCGCGCCCGGCTTCTCCGGCTGCTGCACGGCGAAACCGCCGCCAGCGCCGAAGAGCACGAGCTCAACGCGGTCTTTCTTCAGGTCGTGCTGGCGATCATGCTGATTTTCATGATCACCTTCTTCCTCTTCGTCGAGAAGACCGGCGGCGAAATCAGCCGTTTGGACGAACTCAAAAACCAGGTGGAAGACGCCCGCCGCGACAAGCTGGTGAATGCGCTCGAACACACCGCGGCGCGTTATCGCATCCGTTACGGGCTGGTGCTCTTCCTCCGGGTCGATCCCGGGACCGGCGCCCGGAGTTTCGACCTCTCCGGCGTAATCCGCGAAGGCGCTCTGAGCAGCGAAGAGAATCCGCGCCGGTCGTTCCGGCTGGGCGGGCAGAACGCCTACCTCGACTACTCCGCCCCCGACAAGCTGAACGAAACCTGGGAGAGCGAGACGCTGGCCGACGCCGGGCTGAAAATGGACCGGCTTTCCGACTCCGACCGGCTCTGGCTCAAGGAGCAGCTGAAACTTCAGATCGGGCAGATCCGCGGCGAAATCACCGAAGTCCAGACGCTGGCCGCCGCCGCGCTGCAGGAGCACTTCGCGACGCATCCGGAAGCGGTCACCGACCCGGAACTCCGGAAACTGCTCACCCGGATCAACTCCGAGAAAGACCCCGCGTCCCGCCGGCTCCTGCTCGGCGAGCTGACCGGACGGCTCAACATCTTCGTCCGGAAAGAACTCCACCGGATCAGCGAAGTCCCGATGCTGGAGGAACTGCCATGAGACACCGTCTGTTTTTCACGCTGCTGCTGGCCGTCGCCGCAATGTCGCCGCTCTTCGCCGAGACCGTTTCGGAAGGCGGAAGTCAAAAACTCCTCGACAGCCGGACCGAACTCCTCTCGGCGCGGCTGCTCTTCAACGAAGCGCGCGACCGCTGGTTCGCCGCGCCCCTCCCCGGCGCGGAAGAGCTGCTGATCACCCGGATGAAAGGAAATGCCAAAGAGTGCACCGCCCGCAGCGCCGCCGAACGGCTGATGCGGCCTTATTACCTCGAACTCCTGAAACAGGGATTCGCCAAAATGGCGGCCGAGACGCTCACCCCCTTCCGCGGAACCGTTCCCGACGCCGCATTGAAGGCGATGGAGCAGACGCCCGACGCGCAGTTGACCGCGAAGTGCAACCGCGAATTCCCGGCCGCATTCGACGCCGCCCGCAAAAAACTCGTGGCGGAGCAGCGGGCGGAAATCACCGTAAGCATCTATCCGAACGAAGCCGAACTCGAGCAGAACGACGACAAGGTGCTCACCGCCATGCTGACGGCGCGTTTTGCCGAACGGCGCGGCGCGCCGCTCTGGGAAGAGCTGCTGCCGCAACTCCAGACCGAGCTGATCGCGCCGGTGCTGAGGTCGGCCCGCGACCAGCAGCAGCGCCAGCTCAATCTCGCCGGGCAGTTGACTCCGGACGCGCGGCTCTGGGACCAGAAAGCCGCCGCCGCCGACCTCGAAAAGCAGTTGAACACCGAGATCGCCGCCTGGAAGGTCGAGAAACGGTATGCGCTCTTTCCGCGCACGCTGGAACTGATTCAGAAACGTTCCGCCCGGCTGCCGCAGGAACGGGTGATCGCCCTGCTCCCGAAAATCCCGGCGACCCCGAATTACGCGGTGCTTCTCGACGATGACCCGGAGGCGAACGCCGATCCCGAAACCAGTTTCCGCAACTATGCCGCGCAGATCGCCGAAAGCGGGCTCGACGCGGCGCAGAAACAGCTGGAGCTCCCCGAGGCGTACCGCGCCGGGCTCACGAATGACGATGAAGTCAAACAGGCGCTGGACCGCCGCTTCAACGCCCTCAAGCCGGAGCTCCAGAAGCTGCGCAACGCGTTCGCCGGGCGGCAGCTGAAGAAGCGCTTTCCGTCGGTCGCCGACCGCAGCTACCTGCCGGAACCGGATGCGATCGAAGTGTACCGTCAGGACAAAGGCCAGATGACCTTCCCGGACGATGCGGACAGCCCCGTGCTGCTGGCCGAAACCCGGCAGCTCCTCAAAGCCGGAGTCGCGGAACGGTATGCCGCCGGAAACGCCGAACTCTCCGACCAACTTGAAACGGTCGAGAAAGAGTACGACAACGTAGTCGCCGAAATGGAAAAACTCCACGATGAAACGTCGCCTTCCCTGCTGAAGCGCTGGTTCGGCGCCAAAAGCAGCATCGACCTCGACACGGTCAAAGACTGCTACACGGAACGCGTTCTCGACCGCTTCCGTGCCGGAGGCGAACGCAACTACCCCGACCTGTTCCCGAAAACCGAAGAGGAGATCGACCTGCGCACCCGTGCGATCCTCCAGCGGCTGCTCAACCCGGCTCCGCCGCCGCCGAAACCGCAGGCGTCGCAACTCAAAACCGCGGAGCTCACCTTGATCTACCGGGTCCTGGTGGACACGGAGAACGATCAGCTTGTCGTTCGCCTGAGACAGAACCGGTTCGCCGGTTCGCTGAATCCGGCCCGGCGCGAAGCGGAGGAGAAGCGGCTGATTGCGGAAGTCGCCAAAGAGCTTGACGCCCTTTGCCGCACGGAAATTCAGACGGCGCTCGCACCGCCCAAACTCGTCATCCGGATCGAAGTCGGCGGCGGCGCCGTCTACTACCGGTTCGTTGCCGAACTGCGCAGCGCGCTCAAAGAGGCGCTCGTGCAGAACGGAGCAACGATCGAGGATACGCTCGACCGGAGCGCCGCCGGCGATCAGTAACAAGGAACCGTCCGATGCAAGTTACCAATCACATCCCGGCCGGGCTGCTGAATTCCGACGATGCCTGGAAACGCGTCGAATCGGAAGTCGGCGACGCCCCTTCTCTCCTCAATCAGTTGAGCGTCGAAGCGGAGCGTTTCGCGAAAATGCCGCCCTCCGGCATCGTGAGCGGGAAGGAACACCTCGCCCCCGGCGGCGACCCGCACGATTACGTCAGCATCGGAACCTACTGGTGGCCCGACCCCGAAAAGCCGGACGGGCTACCCTGGATTCGGCGCGACGGGCTGGTCACCCCGTCCTTTCGGGAATACGACAACATCAGGATGGAGGAGATGTATCTCGCCGTCTCGAAATTGATCCTCCATGCCCGGACGGCCGGTTCGCCCGTTCACGCCCGTCACGCCGGCGGGCTGCTTCGCGCCTGGTTCCTGGAGGAAGCAACCCGGATGAATCCCCATCTGCGTTACGCCCAGTTTATCCCCGGCATCTGCGACGGACGCTGCATCGGGCTGATCGACACCATGCTTCTGCTGTTCCTGCTCGACTCGGTTACCCGCCTGGAATTCAACGAATGCTGGACGCCGGACGACCTTGCCGGGCTGAAACGCTGGATTGCGCGCTATCTCGAATGGCTGCGCGAAAGTGAAATGGGGCGGGAGGAAGAGAGCCAGCACAACAACCACGGCACCTGGTACGACGCGCAGGTCGTCGGGTTCGCCATGTTCTGCGGGCAACCGGAACTCGCCCGGCGGCAGGTCGCCGAACGGACCGTTCCGCGCATCGCCCGGCAGATTGCCGACGACGGCAGCCAGCCGGACGAGCTGGCCCGCACCCTCGGAATCACCTACAGCACGCACAATCTGCTCGCCTACGCCTGCATCGCCGCCGCAATCCGCCGGGAAGGCGTCGATCTCTGGCAGGTCGAGCCGGAAGGGCGCAGCCTCGCAA
The DNA here is from genome assembly GCA_964435365.1 of uncultured Victivallis sp. Classification (GTDB taxonomy): domain Bacteria; phylum Verrucomicrobiota; class Lentisphaeria; order Victivallales; family Victivallaceae; genus Victivallis. The sequence goes on from CAYSZM010000006.1 coordinate 19,190, forward strand.
AAGCCCTGCGCTGGATGCTCCCGTTTTATGCCGGGGAAAAGCCGTGGCCGTACCGGCAGATCAAACCCTTCGATGCGGGCGGAGCGGTCATGCTCCTTCACCTGGCGAAAGAAGCGGGAGTCTCCTTCGACCCGTCAGTCGCCGCCCGTCTGGAAGAGGCCCCGTGGCAGCGGATCATTTTTCAGCGTCCGGCCTCCCGCCAGTCCGGACCGGCCGACATCCGCCGGAACTCCTGAAAGTAGCGGGTTCCGAGCTTGTGCGCGGAGGCGGTGTCGAAGTGCAGCCGGTCGCCGCGATGGGTCAGGTCTTTCGCGGCGACCACGCCGACGGAAGGCAGTTCCCCGGCCAGTTCGTGCATGGCTCCATCGATCGCCGGAGCATGCTCCTGAATGCGGGGTTCGTAGAACGAGCCGAGTTCACCGAGCAGGAACGGGACCGAATCATCGAGGTTCAGGTCGCGGCGGAAATTCGAAATGACTTCTCGCAAATCCGCCTTGTAATCGGGATTGTTGCGGGAGGCATCGGTTTCGCCCTGATGCCAGAGCACGGCGACGATCGTTCCGGATTTCATCGCCTCCCGCGCCATCGCAATGGCCTCGTCGTAGGGAAACCGGCCGGCTTCCCAGGGGTCGACGCCGCCCGGTTTCCAGGCGGCGAGCGGCGTGCCGCCGACCGCGGTCGGAATCAGGCCGACCGTGCGGCCGGGGTTGACTTCGAGGAGCAGCCGCCCGAAAGTGCGGCCGGGGCCGACGCCGCGCACCTGGCCGCCCTCCGCCGGAGCGACATTGTCCCAGGGATCGACGGAAGCGACCTTCTCGCCGTCCGCGCCGAAGGTGCCGACGAACGGCCGGTCGCGGGTGACCGGTTCGACCGCCGGACGCCATTTGAAGCCGCGCGTCATCATAAGAAGACCGGGAATCCCGGTGAGATCCTCCGGCATCGCCACATCCCGCCCGGCCATGTTGGATTGTCCGGCGAGAAGCACAAGAAGCATGTTGTCCATGTCAGTTTCCTTTGCAATCGCTTCTTTTACGATAGCACGCTTTCCATCTTTCGCCAATGACAAAACGTGACCGGCCGTTCGCAATTTGTGATCGGAACGCGAAAATTCCTCCCGGATGATTTATTTCAAAAAAAATCGGGAAAAACTCTTGACAAACATTAGCAAATGCGGCATAATATAAATATATGAAAACTAAATGTAAGCAATAGTAAATATAAAAATACATTAATAATTCACAATAAGCGATTAACAAATTATAATATCCGATAAAAAGCATCAAACAGGTTCCGGAATCGAACTCAGAAAGGATTTTTTCATATTGTAAACCTGCTCTCAGCCTGCAACCACCAACCAAGGATGAAAAATGAGACTCGCACAGAAGAAATTCACCCTCATTGAATTGCTCGTCGTAATCGCAATCATCGCAATCCTCGCCGCAATCCTGCTGCCTGCCCTGAATTCGGCACGGGAACGGGCCCGCCAGACTTCGTGCGTCAACGCCATGAAACAACTCGGCATGGCCGGGAACAGCTACTCCATGCTTAGCGGAGGGAAATGGATTCCGTTCAACATGGCGATTCCGACGAACAAGAATGCCCGCTGGTTCCTGAATCCGACATTGCTTCAGACGCTCGGGGTCAGCACCTGCCAGACTTCCGAGCCGGATTGGGGCGGCGGATTCTGGGCGGCCGGCTCCCTCTGCCCCAATACGATGGCTCCCCAGGTCAGGCAGGGCGGTAAATACAAGAACGCCGGACAGACATTCGGGATGCTCAACACCAACTTCAGCGACGTCGTCAATATGTTCAATCTGGCGAAAATCGTTTCTCCTTCCAGAAAAATCATCTTCGCCGAGGCCGTGATGAACGGAGAGCTGCCGCAGGTGTGGAGTTCGAGCAATTTCGAACCGGCGACCTACCTCAGTTACGATTTCAGCAACCCGAATCCGACGCGGGCGATCATCGCATACCGGCACAGCGGGAACCGGATTGCGAATGTCAGTTTCTTCGACGGGCACGTGGCGAGCCTCGGCATGGGTAAAGTGAATCCGTATGCGGCGGTCAATCCGTGGAGTTCCGGCAATTTGAACATGCAGCAGTACATCCCGTACAACCGTTGAAATCGAGGCGAAAATCCCATGAAATTACGAATTTTGGCCCTGTTGCTCTGTCTGACGGCAACCGGGTTGTACTCCGCCGAAACGGCGTTCTATTCCAATTCGCTGGACAAGGCGGACTCGCTGGCCGGCTGGTGGATCGCGCCCGGCACCCAGGCAAAAAGCATCGCCGGGACCGGAATCGAAATCGTTGACGGCAAGGACTCCAAAGGCAAATTCCAGGGAGTGATCCGCGGAATCAAGGCCAAGCCGCTTCTCGGCAAGCGCGTAAAGGTTTCGGTCGAGGTGAAGGCGGATGACCTGAAGCCGGTGGGCGACACCAGATCGGGCGGCAAATTCATGTTCGTCGTCCGGACTCCGGGACAGATCTTTTATCCGCAGAGCAACCCGGCGACCGGCAGTTACGGCTGGACGGCGTATTCGCTGGAATATACCATCCCGGCGGATGCGACCACCCTCGACTTTACGCTCGGCCTCGAACGCGGCAGCGGCAAAATCATCTTTCGCAACCTCAAGCTGGAAATTCAGGATACGCAGCTCGATCTCTCCGGCCTGATGAACATGGGGTACGTCGACCGGACGGCCGGAGACGGAAAAGGCGGCTGGTCCGACCAGGGGTCGGCAAACGATGCGGCGAAATTCGATTTCTCCCGCCGGTCTTATGCGGACGTCCCGTTCGCTGTGGCGGACCCGGCGAAGAACAACGGGAAAAGCGTTCTGTCATTCAAATCCTCCCGGTTCCCGGAGGGGTTGCCGGAAGCGGTGATCAAGCTCGGCGGCCAGAATATTTCCGGTCAGTATCTCTACTTGCTCCACACCTCGACCTGGGGTTCGAAAGATCTGGTAGGGGCGATTGAGGTAACCGGCAAGAACGGGAAAAAGCAGACCATCGAAGTGCGCGGCGGGCGCGATGTGAACGACTGGTGGATGGCCTCGCCGGCTCCGAATGCGCATCCCGCCGCTGTCTGGACCAATGCCAGCGGCGGAATCGTGGGGATTTTCGCCTCCGCATTCCAATTGAATCCGGAGCTGGGAGAGATCGCCGACATCCGCTTCGTTCCGAAGTCTCCAGGCACGGTTTGGATCGTGCTTGCCGCGACCGTCTCGGACCGCAAGTATGAGTTCCCGGAAACGCAGATCGAGACCATCCAGGAAAACGCCGTCTGGAAGAAGTTCGACTTCCCGGAGAAGAACGGGGTCATCGCCGGTTCCGCCCTCGACCGCGACACGGTCAGGCGTGATCCGGTCGGAACCGAAGGCCGGGTCATTGTCAACCGGGACGGCAAATTCGCCTTCGAAAAAAAGCCGGACGAGCCGATCCGTTTCTTTGCCGCGCTGTTTCCGAACACTCTGCTCAAGCCGCCCGCCGCCAACCAGCAGTATCCCGATTATGTCTATTCGGCCACAACGACGGATCACAAGACCCGGCTCAGCGACATGATCCGCTCCTACCGCCATCGAGGTTACAACATGCTCCGCATGCACGGCATGGACGCGGAGCTGTCGCGGCAGAACGGACTCGACTTCCCGCAAGACGTGTTCGACTCCTTCTTCTGGGCGATCAAATGCATGAAGGACAACGGAATTTATCTCAATCTGGATGTTGCGGCGAGTTCGCTTGGCTACTACCCCGGCGTCAGCTGGGACAGCAGCACCTGGCGGAAAGGCAGCAAGGATGCCAAGAAGCATATCTACTTCGATCAGGATTCCCGGGAGAACTGGCTTGCCGGAGCGAGGAAAGTCCTGCTGACCGTCAATCCGTATACCGGAATGCGCCTGATCGACGACCCGGTCCTCGTCTGCCTCATCGGGTTCAATGAACAGGAATTCGTCTTTTCGACCGCCCGGGAGATTCCGGAGGCCATGCCGCGCTGGAAGGCGTTTCTCAAGGAGAAATACGGCACTGTGGAAAAACTCAAAACCGCGTGGCATGTCTCCGACAGCTGGAAGAGCTTCGACGACCTGCCCATCTTCCGCGGATTGTTCATGACCGAATCCAACCAGATGGGTCGCGACGCGTTTGATTTCACCCGCATGATGGAACACGAAATGTTCGAGTTCTACCGGAAGAACCTGCGGGAACTCGGCTGGAAAGGGCCACTCACCAATTACAACATGGGCAAGTCGATCCAGTACATCATGGCGCGCGAGCCGGCCGATTTCGTCGCCATGAACTCCTACCACGCGCACCCGAGTCAATACATCTCTCCCGGCTCGGCAATCGACCAGACCAGCTCGATCGCCGGATGCGCCAATGTCGCACGCGGATTCTACTCCAGCCAGAGCACGGGGAAACCGTACATCATCACGGAACACGGGCATGTGTTCTGGAACCGGTACCGCTACGAAATGGCTTTCGTGACGGACGGTTACGGCGCCTTGCAGGGGATCGACGGAATCACGGCGTTCCTCGGGCAGGAGGCGGCGGTGCACGGGCGGTGCCACCCGTTCAACAGTTATTACGACCCGGTGATGTACGCGAGCGAATTTTTGTCCTACTATATCTACGGCCGCGGCGATGTCCGCCCGGCGGATGTGTCGTTCCGAATCGTGCTCGACGAAAATGACGTGCTCAAGAACTACGCCTATCGCTGGGGCATCGGCACCGACCAGAGCAATCTGGCGCTGCTCGGCAAATTCAGCGCGGAACCGACTCCGGACGGCAAACCGCGCTTCCCCGCCCGGAAAAACGAGGTGATGCTTTCGCGGACCGGCGGCAGCGCGATTCTGGTTTCCGCGCTCGGCACGGCGGGCTTCTCCAGCATCGTGGACGGAGAACGATCGGTCTTCGACGCGGATGCGCTGATCGGCGACATGAAAAAGCGCGGTCTCATCCCCGCCGGCAACCGGACGGATATGGCCCGGGGAATCATCGAAAGCCAGACCGGGGAACTCTATCTCGATGCGCCGAAAGCGTTCATGAGCATCGACACCAAACGCCTTCAGGGAATCTGCGCGCTCGCCGGGACCAAGGCGAAACTGGGCAGTCTGGAAGTTCTCGGAATGACGAAAAACGGAAATCTCGCCGCCGTCTCCGTCGATGACGCCCCGACGCTCGAGCAGTCGAAACGGATCGTGGTGGTCTACGCGACCGACGCGCTCAATTCCGGCATGGTGTTCAACGACGACACGCGCCGCGTGATGCAGAAGCTCGGGCAACTGCCCGTCCTTTACGAAACCGGCCGGTTTTCGATCGCGCTGAAGAACGACAACGCCGGAACCATGCGGGCGTTCGCTCTCGATCTCTCCGGCAACCGGCGCGGCGAAATTCCGGTGAAGGCGAAAGAGGGGCGTCTCTATCTGGACGTCGATGTGGCGAAACTCGCCGGTGGTCCCGCCGTATTCTTTGAAATCGCGGCAAAATAGATCAGCCGACTTGAAAAGAACAAACTTAAGTCTTAATTTAAGCAATCTGGAGCCGCCCCGGATCGGGGCGGGGAACATGGAAATGCCGTTGTCCATCCTTAGAAAGACCGGGGCTCCCGACCAAATCATTCACGATAGGCGGATCATGCAGAAAAAGGTTTCCTCTGCGGAGTACATGAAGATTCGGCGTTATGTCCTGAATCGGATCTACCGCGCCAACAACAAGATGATCCAGCTGCCGACCGCGCAGGAGCTGGCAACCCAGTTCGGGTGCAGCCGGCCCACGGTCAGCAAGGCCATGAAAATGCTGACGGACGACGGCTATGTGATCGGCAAGCCGGGCATCGGCTCCTTCACCAACCCGGACCGGCTCGGCAGCGGCAAAGGCAGCCGCCTGCACAACCTGCCGATCATCGGAGTCATCATCGCGGACGGCATGCTGGTGCATTACGACATCTTTTTCGGCACCGTGCTGTCGCAGGTGCTGGAGCAGGTGATCAACCTGCCGGCGATTCTGCATATCATCAACCTGACCAGCCTGGAGCCGGAGACGATCGCCCGGGACATTCTGGCGGAAGACCTGGACGGGCTCATCTGGCAGACCTCCTTTCCGCTGGCCGAGGGGATCGTTTCCCGGCTGCGCAAAGCGGACCTTCCCGTCGTCGTACTGGGGGACTGCGCGGAGCCCGATGCGGACACCTTCTTCTTCGACGCCGACGCCCTCGGCAGGGAAATGGCCGAACTCCTTCTCGCCCGAAAGCGGAAAAACGTCGTGCTGCTGGCGGATCGGGAGCCCTGGAACCTGTTCAAACATTCGCTGATAAAGACCTACGCGGACGCGGGCTGCCCGCTGAATGAAAAATTGTTCCTCAGCGAACAGGACGGGAGCCTGGACAAGCTGAGGGAATTCCTGGAAATCGGAGCTCCGATCGACGCCGTGATCAACCCGTTGTTCCCCCCGGCGGAGATTCTGGACATTTTCACCTCGCAGGGACTGAACCATACGAAAGACTACACGTTGATCAACAACGAAAACTGCCCGAACTCGTTCGTCCCCGGCGGAATCGCCTACCAGTTCCCGATTCGGGAAGAAGTAGCGAAGGCGGTCAGGCATCTGGCCGGACTACTCGGCAAAAAGCCGCTTCCGCCGCCCCGGTGCTTTCGGGTTCCGGTGCCGGTCGGAGAGAACGCCCTGACCTGACACGCGTTCGCCGCCGGTGATCAGGCAGCCGCTCAAACAGCAGACCCGGAACAGACTGCGGGATGAAGCGCCGGCACGCCGCTGCATGTTCATATTCCGAGAATCCGAATCCGATAGGAAAATCTCACCACCGCATTTTGCGCGAAGTCGTGCGGAAGCGTCATCACGAACGAGCCGCCCGCGGGGGCTACTTCGCGGTAACGGAACGGCTGAAGAATTCGGAACTCCTGCGGCCGATCGAAGCTGTACTCAACCCCCTTCCCATCCTCCGATGCAATCTCGAGAACGTTGGCCCGGAGACGCGTCCCGCCCATCCGTCCCCGCTCCAGTTCGCCATCCGGCTTGGGCGGCCGGGTCGGAGTCAGTACCGGCTTCAATGTCACCGGAATCCGGTGCGCCCCGTCGATCAGCGTCACCCGTCGCCGGTCGGCAAAAAACGGGATTGAGTAATTCAATTCCCGGCACCGGAACGCCTCAAGCGCCCGGACCTCAACCGTCACGTCGATGCAATCGTCTGAAAACGCCAGGGTCCGCTTCACCGCCAGCGGGACATACGGAACAAGTTCATTCAAAACATATTCCCGCTTCTTCGCATCAAACCGGACTTCGGGACGGGCATAACATGCCGCGAACTCGGCCGGATCGACGTCCTCTTTCCGCCAGGCCTCGAACAGCGGATGCAGCGCTTTGCCCCATACCGTGTCGGAATCCATGACGGTGTTGTTCTGCCCGAGGCTGACCGAGCCGCACCCTTTGACATACAGCGCGGAAATTCCGCCCGGCTTATTGGCCGATGCGCCCCAGCCGCCGTAACCGGGGCCTTCATATCCGGCGAAGTTGACTGAATTCCCCCGAAATACGGGAGCGCCCCAATTCGCCCAGAGCGGCTGACGGGGACCGCCGTAAAGAATCGCGTAATATGTTTTCGTGTTGATGAAGAAGAATTTATCATCGATCACCTTCACGAACGGGGTCGGCGTCAGGCACGGCCAGGGTTCGGCCGGGACCATGCCCTTTTTCGGGAACCAGAGATCGAGAAACTTCACCCGGCCGATCATCTCCTGCGGCTGGCCGTTCTTGTGGGTCATATAGCGGGTCCGGAAGTTGAGGTCGGTCGGCGAACAGCTCTGCGAGAACGGAGTATCCGGCGCATCCCCGGTCCTTGAAAGCGTCAGGAACGTTTTCAGCTGATTGAACTTGTCGAACCAGTCGACAATACAGTCCTGACGGGTGAATCGCCAGATCTTTCCCCACAGCAGGGTCTGTTCGCAGGAATACTCCCCGTCGAACCCCAGTTGCTCCGGCATATAGCCGGAGGGGGTCAGCCCGCAATCGGCGTCGAGCCGCCCGATCTTGCGGTCGAACGGGGTGCGGTCCGGATTGATTCGTCCGAACAGGTTCGGGGTCGAAACCAGCGTCGCGTTCCGGCGAATCGCCGCATCGATTTCCGGATCGCCGATCAGGCCGGCGATCTTCTTCATTTGAAAGTAGTTCCACCCCCACTGATTCGCCACTTCCCCGGCGCTCATATTCATCCGTCCCATCGCCCAGAGCCGGAGCGACTGTTTGTAAGCGGCGATCGCCTTCTCCGGCAATCCCCGGTCCGCCACCGGGTTCAACAGCAGCAGGGCATCGACGAAACCGGAATCAAGGCCGAGGCCGTACCAGTTCGAACGCACGGGAAGCTGAAAATAGGTGGTGGGATGCTTTGCCGCTTCATAGGGGAAGTCGTTGGCTTCGAACCGAAATGCCGGATCGAACCTCCGAATTTGCGCAAGCATGCCAAGCAGCACGCGGCGAATCAGCCCCGGGTTTCCGTAATAAGGATTGTCCGGCCGGTCGCACCCGGCGGCCAGCGCCAGACAATTGAGATTGTCCACGCCGGGCACAACGCGGCTGACGGTCCCGAATTCCGGAGACGCGGGATCGACATTCTGGGCGTCGATGATCCGCGCCGCATTTTCCAGGGAGACCCGGATTCCGTCGATTCCGCATTCCCCTTCGAGCACCGCCTTATGCTGTTGCGGAGAGAGCGTCACATTCACTTCAAGATCCTTCCGGGTCAGGGAATCGGCCCAGCTGTTCAGCTCCCGGACGCAGGCGTGAAACGTTTCCCGGCCGCGCGAATCGATCTTCATGCCGCCGCGAAGCCGTTCCGCGGTTGCCGCATCGGGACAGAGCAAAAACGGGAATCCCCTGCCGTGCAGGCAGATGCCGCTTCCGCCGGTTCCGCGGAGATCGAGCCGGCAGACGGTCTCCCCGGCGGGCTTCAGGTCGAACCAGGTGCAGAATCCGTCGGCGTCGGCCTCTTTGAGCACCTGGCCGCGATCGTCTTCCAGCGTCATTCCGCACCGGTATGGCGGAACTTCCTCGGTGACGGCAAGCCCGATATCTCCAGCCGCGGCCGGAACGTAGAAGTAACTCCTGTCCAGCGTCGAACCGTTGACATAGAGCGGACCGGCCCCGGGATGCACCCCTGTCATCAGCGGCCGGTCCGGCGTCACTGAAATCCAGTGATCCCAGCGGCCCGCCACCACGATCCGGTACACTCCCTTTCCCGCCGCCGGAACGGAGAGGACGACGGTGCGGTACGGGAGTTTCTCCGGGTGCGACAGATAGGGCGAACGACGTTTCTCCGGCGGAATTCCGCCCGGAGAATTCACCCGGTGCCACTGCCGGTAACGGAAGTCGGCATACGGATCGTAAATCCCGTCCTGACAAGAAAAATCACCGCCGGTAACGCCGTCGTCCGGAAGGAATTCCCCGGCGACGATCCGGCCGTCCGGCGCGACCGCCCGGAACAATACCGGAGCAGGCCCATGGACATAAGTATTCATGTCGCGGACCGTGAACCGCAGCCGGAAGCCGGTTCCCTTGTCGTCCAGCATATGGAAGATCAGCCACTCGCGCGGACGCCACAATACATCGTCGCCCAGATACGCCGTCCCCGGTTCCTTTCCCCGCCAGTCGGGGACTTCCGGAGCCTGACCGCTCCGGCAGCCGGAAACCGCGAGCGCCAGCAAAACCGCCGCAAAAAACAACCGCATTTCGTTTCGCCTCCCCGATTACCGGATCGCCGCAATGCGATAGGAGAGGGAATCCCGGATTCCCAGCTCAATCAGGCCCATCGTATGCTCAAAATGAGCGGTGGAGGGACCGAAGGAACTGACCGTCGGCTCTGCCAGCGTCACCAGGACGCCCTTTCCGGCGGAATTGACGAAACGGATTTTCCCGGTGTCCGCGCCCGGCTCGGCCACCCACTTTCCGGAGCGGAAGAACTCCACTTTCGCGTCCGCCTTCTTCAGGTACGGAATCTGTTCGACGGTCTTCACGCCGTCGGCCGGGTTCTCCCGGGTCAGCTTCACCGCGACGGAAATTCCGTCGTCGAGGAAACCGATCTTCCGTTCCGAAGTCATCGGCAGATTCCACATCCGGTTGGAGATGGAGAGGACTTTTTTCGCTTTGTCATAGGAACATGCGCCGGTCCAATAATCCGGCCAGGAGACCTTGCCGCCGGGCAGATCGGCGCGGACGAACTGCCCGGTATAGACGTTCCAGTTCTTGCCGATGATGCAGTTGCCGTAACCCGGCGTCCAGAAGAGCGCGATCCCCTGGGTCGGGCACCAGCCGGCCTTTTTCTCGGCGGCCGACACCGGCGTGTAGGTGTCGCCGTCCTTCTTCCAGCCTTCTCCGAACGGAATCTGAGTGTAAACGTTTCTCCTCCAGTCGTAACTGGTCTTTCCGGCATAGACGACGGCATAGCTGTCCGGTTCCCGGTCGCAGTAGAATTCACCGTTGAAATCCCGGAAAAAGCGGTCCGAACGCAATACCGGCAATTTCGCATCTTTCACCGGCGTCACCGGGTAGAAATAGGAAGACCACATCGGCAGCCACGGCGACATGGCGTATCCCACCGCCCAGCGTTCATTGGTTTCGTACCAGTTCCGGTCGCCTTGCCAGCCGAGATATTTCGCAAGCCGGGTCTTTGCGGAATCGCCTTCGGAGTCGTGCCAGCAGGCCGCATCCTCGTTCCGGCCGGACATCAGGTTGGTTCCGCCGTTCCACTGGCGATGCACCCAGGACCCTTTCGTCCGATGGCAGAAATTGCTTGCGCCGTAGCGTGTTCCATCCGGCTCCGGAGCCACCGTGTGATTGAAGAGCGAATAGATTTTGCTCAGAACATCTTCGATATTCTTATCATGCGACATCGCATAATAGAAGGCCAGATTGCAGGCGCAAAGCCCCTGGTAGGTGCTGTCCGGACCATACTGTTCCTGCATGTAGCCGGTTTTGATGAACCGGTTCAGCTCCGGATCGGCGTCGGCCGCGGCGACGAATGCGGCGATCTCCTGATAGACCTCGCCCGCGCCGCCCAGATACATGCAGTAAGTGTCGACCAGCCAGTGTGCACTCTGGTTCTCGCAGGAAACGCGGCTCAGGCAGAAGCGGTTGATTTCAAAACCGATCCCGGTCTCCCACAGCTCTCTTTCCTCGCGCGGCATCTCTTTTCCACAGAGCATGAACGAGAGATAGGGGGCCAGCGTAGAGAGGGCATCGCCGCCGCTGTAGTCGCTCCAGCCGGAATGGAACGTCCCGTTTGCGTCCAGCTTCAGCAGCCGCCGATACTGGTTGAGCATCAGGCGGTTGAGAATGGCCGGATTCCCCCGGTAGGGATTGAATTCCGCGTTCAAGGCGTAGAACAGCGCCAGATAACCGAAATTGCGCGAGTCCCCGTAGTCGGGGCTTTTCGGATCGAGATTCTGATTTTCAAACAGCCAGGCGGCGTGGTTGAATGCGCCGTCCGGGCCGATCAGAGCGGCGCTGGCCGGTACGGCCGTGAATTTTTCCTTCAGAGCTTCGAGAGGAACCGCCTTTACTTCCAGCTGCGCCGGATTCAGCTGCTTCATCCATTCCCACATCCGCACCTGGAACTGATGGTAAAACATGGTTCCGTCAGGGGCGAACACCACACCCGCCCGGATCTTTTTCGCGGTCACCGGGTCCGGACACAGAATGACCGGGAATCCGTCGAATCCGACAATTCCTGATTTGTTGAAGGTCAACTTGCAGATATTCTCCGGCGTCACGCTCACCGTGCCCCGTTTGTTGGATTCGACCGTTGCGAGAGTGTTCCCGTCCGGGCCGCAAACCGTCGTCTCCGCTCCGCGGTTGTAGATTTTCAACGCGGCGGCCTTCGGAGGGACATAGACGCAGGCGCTCTGCCCGGACTTTACGGCCATCATGCAGCGCGACGGCATCACGCCGAACGGCGCCGCCGGTTCGGTCGAAAGGCTGCCGGAGATCCGGCTGTTCGCCGTCACCGCCGTCCGCACCTGATAAATTCCCGCCGGAGCCGACTTGAATTCATAGGAAAAATCGAGCCGCCGGGTTTTGCCGTCGTCCGGGAAACGGTGAAATTCCGTCTTGACAGGACGCTCTTCGGCGTCATAGAGCTGGAAAGTCATCGCCTGCGGCAGCCTGACCGCCTGCCCGGCGGGCTCGAACTGCCGGCGTTCGAATCCGACGTTGATTTTAAGGTCGCCGCCTTCGTGTACAATGTAGTAGACCATCGCTTCCGCGTCGAACGGCCCGGAAAGCGGTTTGGCCGCCCCCGGCGCCTCGGCGTATCCGGAAAAAATCGAGAAGGCGACCGCCAAAACCGTCAATGCTGTTTTTCTCATTTTCATCGTTTCACGTTACCATTGCTTCTTGTCGGGATAATTCCAGATCGCCCAGAACCTGTCGTTGACGGTGGCGGAAGTCATTTTCGCCTTGTCCTCGGTGCGGCTCTCCACATGGCCGTCGGCACAGGAATAGTTGATGAAGCGGTTCAGGTGGCGATTCTGAACGTACAGGCCGTTGCACCACCAGTAACTCATTTGCCCCAGAGTGGGAATACCGCTGCTGCCATAGAAATCATTGTCAAAAAATACCGGTACGCTGGAAGGGTGCCGATAGCGTTTCAGCGAACAGTTGGTGCGGTTCACGATGGTATACCCGTATGGGGTGGCTCCGGAACTGGACAAATTGGTGTTGCTCGGGCATTGAAGGACCGGAATTGACTTTTCCCAGACATCATGCACCCCGAGATAAGGGGCCAGCAGTAAAAGAGAAACAGCGTTATGCCCGGCGATGTGTGCGCTCGTGCCCGGCATCTGCCAGCCGTAATCGTCCCCGTACATGGCGAACGCGGAACCGATCTGCTTGAGGTTGCCGATGCATTTGGTCATTTTGCTCCGCTCCCGCGCCTGATTCAAAGCCGGAAGCAGCATTGACGCCAATATCGCAATGATGGCGATAACAACAAGCAATTCGATCAGTGTGAAATCCCGGCGAACATTTCTTTTCATTTCCCTTCTCCCCCTTCTCTGTTTATGATTGGCTTGCCTGATCCATGATTTCGGGTTGTAACACATCCCGGTGATAATCGAGTTCCGGATTGTCGATCCGTTCCAGAAGCCGCTGCGCGGCCAGCGCTCCGAGGTCCTCCATGCGAATATCAATGCGCACCGGCGCGGGATCACAGTAGTTCAGCATCACCGCGTCGTTGTTGCAGCTGACGATCAGCACGTCTTCCATCGGACGCAGATTCATTTTGTAGAGATTGTCGTAGATCAACCCGATCTCATTATCGGACGGGCAGAAGATCGCGGTCGGAGTCTCCTTATGGCTGAAAACCTTGCGCATCTGCATACGGATATTCCGGTTGCGCGGCTCCCAGGTGGACGCCTCATAGGGTTCAAACAGCGCGTTGCCCCCGTTCTTCAAGACGGTCTCGGTAAAAACCTGAAGGCGCTGAGCAAACAGCGGCGGCAGCTGATCGCCGACATAGGCCACGGTCCGATGCCCGTGCGCCAACATGTATTCTGCCGCCAACCGGCCGACCGCCCGATTGTCGTAAGTCACGTAATCGCAGGAGACCTCCTCGTCGGGGAACCCGAGAATGCGCACCATCGGAATCGCTTTGAGTCCGATGGCTTCGAGAATATCCGGCTTTCCATGAAAGATCAGTCCGTCGATGCGGTTCTTCATCATGGCCAGGCTCTGGCTGCGGATGCTCATCCGGCTCTCAAGGAACATCGGGCAGTTATTCTCGCTCAGATAGCGCTGCGCGGCCACGTACATCGGAGCGAACACCGAGTGAATTCCGTTGTTGACCGCATTCTCCTCATAACAGAACGCGATGTTCTTCATCCGCTTGACGTAAGTTCCCTTGCGCGGAATCCGGTACACCAGCCCTTCGTCCTCCAGCATCTTCACCGCCTTGTTGACGGTCATGAAATTGACGTCATACTCCAAGGCAAGCTGCTTCACACCGGGCAGCGCACCATCCAGCGTCCCGTTATTGATCTGCTGTCTCAGGTGTTTGACCACTTGAGGGTATTTCTTCTCCAGCTTTCCGCTCTTCGGCATTTTTACCGAAACCATATCCATGCCCCTTCCGCTTACAGCTATCTTGCGCTTACAGCTATATTATACCAAAAAGAAAAAGGAAAAGCAACCCCTCCGGGCAAAAAAATTTGAAAATCATGAACCGGAGCCCGCCGCGCCGTCGATTCTTCGAATTTATCGCAAAATTAACCTGCTCCTGCCACGCCCCAAACAGAGCGGAGGTACATTTACCATATCGCAAATTACAATCAGGAATGAGGATATGGATTTCGCGGTAAAAAAATATCGTACCTTGTTTATCAGTGACGTGCATCTCGGGACCAAAGTCAGCCAGAGCCAGAACCTTCACCGGTATCTGGCGACGGTTGAGGTCGAGAAACTTTATCTGCTCGGAGACTTCGCCGACATCAGCAACATGCGGCGGCACTTCTTCTGGGACAAACACCACAACGCCCTGATCCGCCACATTTTCAAGATGGTCAAGCACGGCGTCGAGGTCGTCTACATTCCCGGCAACCACGACAAGGAACTCCGGGACTTCGCCGGCATGGATTTCGCCGGCATCAAAATCAAGCTTCAGGACATCCACACCACGCACGACGGCAGGCGGTTCCTGCTGCTTCACGGCGACAAGTTCGACGGCGTCCTCAACGAGAAACTGCTGTTTCTCTACACCTTCGGCGACCGCTGTTACGATCTGGCGCTGCTGCTCAGCAAGTATCTCAATTGCGTCCTCGCCCTCTTCGGCCGCCAGTGGTCGCTTTCCAAGTACCTGAAAAGCAAGGTAAAGAACGTGATCAAGTTCATCAACGACTTCGAAAACCTGGTCATCCGCGAAGCCCGGACCTACGGGGTGGACGGGGTGATCTGCGGGCACATCCACACCCCGGTAATCCGCAAGCTGGAGGGGCTGCTGTACGCCAACTGCGGCTGCTGGACGGAGAGCAACTCCGCCGTGGCGGAACTGCCGGACGGCACGCTTGAACTGATCAATCTCTCCCCGCAGGAACAATTTAAAACGGTGAAGAAAAATGCCGAAAAAAACAAAAAGCATCAGAAAGCTTGCGCATGATTTCGTATTCAACCGGATTCACCGCTCCCAGCTGATCTACAATACCTGCTGGGAGGACCCCGCCATCGACCGGAAGCTGATGCGGCTGAATCCGGAGAGCCGGGTGGTGATGATCACCAGCGCCGGCTGCAACGCGCTCGACTACCTGCTCGACGATCCCGGCGAAATCCACTGCATCGACGTCAACCCCCGGCAGAACGCCCTGCTGCATCTCAAGATGGCGGCGATCAAGCGGCTGTCGTTCGAAGATTTCTTTTTGCTCTTCGGCTGCGGCTGTCACGCGAAGATCGAGCGGATTTTTTCCGCGGTGAAATACGACATGCCGGATTTCGCGCGCCACTACTGGGAGGGCAAGCTCTATTACTTCACCCCGACCCGGCTGAAGCGCTCGTTTTACTATCACGGCGCGGCGGGAAGCGTGGCGATGACGATCCGCCTGCTCCTCGGCTGCCGGAGATCGCTGCGCAGCCAGGTGTATGACCTTCTCGACAGCTCCTCGCTGGAGGAGCAGAAGGCGATCTACGCCGGGTTCGCCCCCGAATTCTGGACCGGGTTCGTGCGGTTGCTGGTGAAAAGCCCGCTCACCATGGCGCTGCTGGGAGTGCCGCGTTCGCAGATCCAGCTGATCGAGACCGCCTACCCCGGCGGGCTGGGCGCTTACGTCCAGGACAAAATCGCGCACGTGTTCACCGAGGTGCCGATGGCGGACAACTATTTCTGGCGGGTCTACCTGCGCGGCGAATACTCCTCCCGCTGCTGCCCGGAATACCTCAAGGAGCGCAATTTCAATCTGCTGAAGCACCGTCTCGACCGGATTTCCGTCCACACGACGACCGTCAGCGGGTTTCTGGAAGAGAGTTCCGGGAAATACTCCGACTTCGTCCTGCTCGACCATCAGGACTGGCTGGCCGCCCACGACCGGCCCGGACTGGACCAGGAATGGCGGCGGATTCTCGACCGCAGCCGGGAACACGCCAGAATTCTGATGCGCTCCGCGTCGGATCGATTCGATTTTATCCCCCAGCCGGTCGCATCGCGTTTGAAACCCGATGCGGAAACCGCACCGAAACTTCACAACCAGGACAGGGTCGGCACCTACGCCGGGCTCCTGTTCGCGGAGGTCGTCTGATGAATTCGAGCACAACCACCCCGGAACTCCATGAACAGGCGGAAGAGATGCGGCGCTATTACCGGTTCCATTCGAAAATCTACGACCTCACCCGCTGGTCGTTCCTGTTCGGCCGCAACCGGGTCATCGACCGGATTCCGAAAGAGGTAGCGCCGAAGCGCATTCTGGAAATCGGCTGCGGCACCGGGCGCAACCTGATCCGGCTGGCCCGGCGGTTTCCGGACGCGGCCGTCACCGGAATCGACGTCTCCGACGCCATGCTCAAGGTGGCCGAAAAGAACGTCCGTCGCCACGGCGGAAAAATCGAGCTGGCCAAATACAATTACAACCGGCCGTTGAAGCCGGAAAGTTACGACCTGATTTTGTTTTCCTACAGCCTTTCCATGATCAATCCGGGTTGGCGGGAGGCGTTGAACTCCGCCCGCCGGGATCTTGCTCCGGGCGGCTGGCTGGCGGTGGCGGATTTTCATGAAACGCCGGTTCCGGCCTTCCGCCGGTGGATGGGGGTGAATCATGTGCGCATGGAGGCGCATCTGCTGCCCGAGCTCGGGAATCTCTTCGAACCGGAAGTCATCGAACTTAAAAGCGCCTACTGCGGCTGGTGGTGGTACCTGGTGTTTCTCGGCGTCAAACCCCGTTGATTCCCTTACAACGCGGCGGCCTGCTTCACCAGTTCGCACAGCACCAGGTAGAGCGGATGGTCCGGATTGGCCGAGAAGTTGACCCGGTTGCCGTCGCTGTTCTGCCGGACCAGCTCCAATTCCAGCAATTTCTGCAACTCCCGGTGAATGACCGGAGCGCTCAGCCCGGCTTCGCGGGCGAGCCGGCGCAGATAGAGCGAGGGCGTTCCGGGGGCGAAAAGCCGCTTCAGAATTTCCGTCCGGCTCCGGGAGCCGATGATTTGTTCCAGCGTGTCCATGCGGTTAAGATAATGGCCGTCCATTGAAAAGTAAATCGCGGCGGCCGTTTTATTTTTCCTTTTTCACGGGCTCCCGCTGCTTTTTCCGGATAAGATCAACCACTTCCGCGAACGACATGGAGAATATCTTCTCCGTTTCGGCATCGGGAATCGAAATCAGGAACTCCTGTTCCGTCGCCAGAATGAACTCCACCGATTCCATCGAATCATCCGCAATGTAGAGCAGGAGCGGCATCGGGTCGTTGGGGTAGCACATCATCGTCACTTCGCGCTCCATATACGCGATCGCCAGCCGCCGAATCCGCAACGCGATATCCGCCTCTTCCGCCGACGGCCAGTAGGAGCAGAAAAGCCGTTCCGACATCTCCGGCCGCCGCCGGATCTCGTCACGGAACAGATCTTCATCCAGAACGTCCCACCGATTCTTTTGCATCTCCTCCCTGACCCGTTCCAGAGGCGCGGAGAGCGGCGGCGGCTCCTCCATGCTCTCCGGCGACAGGCCTTCCGGAACTCTGGGAAAACAGCAGTGCAGCCGCCGCACCAACGCCTGCACCGCGCCGCCGAACTCCGCCGGGACATCGACGACGCCAACGGAGTCCAACTCTTCCATCAGCCGCGCGTACCGGTTTCCGGCGGCGAGCCGGAGCGAATCCTGCGGATAGACGACAAAACCGATCCCGGCCAGTTCCGCCAGAATGCAGGCGGCTTCCGCTTCGATCGAACTGCTGTAATGACGGCAGAAATAATCGGTGTTCGCCCCCGCGCTCCACTCCTGCGCCGGGCGCGGATGGACCGCCAGCCACGCATCGCGCGCTTCCGCCAGACGGGAATTCCATTGTTCGAGCCGTTTCTTTCGCTTCCTCCTTACCGCGATTCCGGCTGCGGCAGCGAGACCGAATCCCGCTCCGGTCGCCGCCAAAACCAGTCCCCAAATCGCCGGTTTTACCCAGCTCAGAGTCAGCATGACCGAAATTCCCGGCAGCAGGAGTAACGACAACCAACTTTCCCGTCGCCTCTGCCGGCGCGCCGTCGTCTCCCCCTTCCGCAACCGTTCCTCCCACCCGGCCGCGGTCAGGAAGGGACCGGCGGCAGCAAGTTGCGGCACCGTAAAAAGTTCATCCGGCACTTTGCGGCTTCGATCGATGACTGCCGGAGCATTTGCCTTCTTCCGCCGTCGCCATGCCAGAGAGAGAAATCCGGCCAGGACAACGCCGAAAATCCACCAGCAGTTCCCCCACTGGATCGCCGCCCCCAGCGAAAACAGCCAGACCGCGAAAATCAGAAGCTTGTTCATAGCAGACCTCCTTTTCGAATTATCGTTACCATAAAGATAACATACGTTATCAATAAATCAACACAAATTCTAAAAATTTTTCTTTTTTGAGACAGTGTTGCAAAAATGCAATCAAGGAATCGGGAGAAAAGATCAATTCCGTCGCGTGGCAGCGACACTGCGCCGTGGAATATTTTCATGTAACCAGCTGATAACCAGAAAGATCATTCAATCGCAGCTATCTGGCACTCAAAATGCTATTATTTTACGAAATACGGCAGGGCGCGTTGCAGTCGCCCGATTCCGCAAACACAGAATGGCAGCACGGGGGATTTTATAGTATGTCGGTAGAAAAAGCGATGGACGCCTACACGCGGGAGAAACTCAACTGCGCCCAGAGCGTATTGCGCGGGTTTCAGGAACAGTTTCAGGTAGAAGAAGAACGAATCGCCAAAGCGCGAAGCTGGGGCGGCGGCCGCGCCGAGAACGGCCTGTGCGGCGCGCTCCACGCCGCCCGGATTCTGGGCGGAGCGGAAGACGTCCAGGAACGGTTCCGCGAACGGTTCATCGAATCCGCCGGGTCGGACCGCTGCCGCGAGATTCGCAGCCTCAGGCGTCTCTCCTGCAAGGAGTGCGTCGAACTCGCCGCCCGGCTGCTGGAGGAGGAGTCCGCCAACTGACATCGACGCGATACGAAGAGGACCGCCCGGCAAAACACGGGCGGAGTGTTTTCGCCGGATTCGATTTTCCGCAAATTTTTTCGGAACGTCCATGTCGAAACGCCGTTTTGATGCTACATTATCCCATTCCAAAAGAAGGATTTTGCAAAATGGCTTTTTTACAGTGTGAATATCATTCCGACGTGCTCGGGCGGGCTTGCACCATGAATGTGCTGGTTCCGCAGAAGGCGGCGACTCAGATCGGCATGACCTCGTCGGGCGCGAGCGGGCGCACCGAATATCCGGTCCTCTTCCTGCTCCACGGACTCTCCGACAACCACACCATCTGGATGCGCCGGACTTCAATCGAGCGCTACGCGGCCGCCTACGGGCTGGTCGTGGTCATGCCGGACGGCGGCCGCAGCTTCTACACCGACATGGCCGAAGGGTACCGCTACTGGACGATGCTGTCGGAGGAGCTTCCGCAGATCGTCCGCAACCTGTTCCCGGTCAGCTCCCGGCGCGAGGACACCTTCGTCGCCGGGCTGTCGATGGGCGGCTACGGCGCGCTCAAGCTGGCGCTGCGCTGCCCGGACCAGTTCGCCGCGGCGGTCGCGCTCTCGCCGGTCACCGATCCGCGCAGCTGGTTCACCAACCCCGAGCGGGAGCCGATGTGGGAGGAACTCAAGCGCGTGTTCGGTTCGGCCGACCGCGTCGTCTCCAACGGCGACGACCTCTTCACGATCTCCGAAAAGCGGATGAAATCCGCCTCGCCCCTGCCGCGTCTGCTGCATTTCTGCGGCAGCGAAGACTGGCTGCTGCCGGAAAACCACCGCTTCCGCAACCATATGAAAAACATCGGGTATTCCGATTACACCTATCAGGAGGCCCCCGGCGCCCACTGCTGGGAGTTCTGGGATCTTCATATTCAGGAGGGACTCCGCTTCCTGATGGAGGGCCGGCAGTGAATTCCGATTCCCCCTTTGCCGATGTCGGCGTCTGGAAGAGGAGCTGGATTCTCTTCTGGTCCTACATCAAAATCACCAGCCTGGTGATCGGCGGCGGTTACGCGATCATCGCGGCGGCGCAGGAGGAGTTCGTCCGCCGCCGCCGCTGGCTCGACGACGACGACGTGCTGGAGATGATCACCGTCACCCAGACCGTCCCCGGCATTCTCGCCTGCAACTCGGCGATCTACATCGGCTGGCGGCTGGGCGGATTCTTCGGCGCGCTGGCGGCGCTGGCCGGTTCGGTGGTGCCTTCTCTGGTGATCATCGTCGCCATCGCCGCCGTGATCTCCTCAGTCGCCGAACTCCTCGGGAATCCCTATGTGCAGGGCGCGTTCCGCGGCGTGATCGCCTGTATCGTCGGGATGGTGGCGGTGACCGCGCTTAAAATGCGCAAAAAGGCGGTCAAGGGGGCTTTCGGCTGGCTGGTGGCGATGGGCTGCCTGGCAGGCATGAGCATCGTCGGCTCGAACCCGGCCTGGCTGATTCTCGGCTCGATCGCGCTGGGACTCGGCAAGGTGTCCTGCGACCGGCTGTTCCGGAAGGAGGCGGCAAAATGACGCTCGTTTCGATTTTTCTGGTCTTCTTCAAATTCGGGCTGCTCTGCTTCGGCGGCGGCTATATGCTCATTCCGCTGCTGTCGGCCGAACTGGTCGGCGCGGGTCCGAGCCATCCGCTGACTCCCGAGGCGTTCGCCAACCTCGTTTCGATCGCCCAGGTGACGCCCGGCCCGGTCGGAATCAACACGGCGACCTATGTCGGCTACACCCAGCAGGGAGTCCTCGGCGCCTGTCTCGGCACGATCGGCATGGTGACGCCCGCGCTGTTTCTGGTGATTCTGGCGATCAAACTGCTGAAGCGCTACGAGACGAGCATCCCGGTGCAGGGGTTCCTGACCGGAATGCGCCCGGCCTCGTTCGGGCTGGTCCTGTCGGCGGCGGTGATCTTCGCCGAGCTCTCGATCTTCCCGGGCAAGATTCCCTGGATGGGATTCTGGAAGATGCTGGCCGACGGCGCCGGAATGCCGGAAGGATTCGGCATCAACTGGGGCTGCGTGGTCATCGCCGCCGCCACCGTCCCCGTCCTGATGAAGACCCGGATCAACTTCCTCTGGCTGCTGCTGATTTCAGCGCTGCTCGGAACCCTCTTCTGTCGGCCCTGAGCGGAATCCCGTTGCATTTCATGGCGGAACGCCCTTGCTTTTGGCGCATTCCGCCTTTATATTGTCGATACTCGTTGGTTCCGTGCGGCAACACCGCCGGCGCCGGGGCTGCGGAGCAATTGCGAATCGAAGACGGCGGGCGTCATGCGGACACGGATTCCGGCGCCTGAGCGTTCCGCCGTCATTACCGTATGATTTCGAGCGCCTTCCGGCGCGCGGAAAAATACGGAAAAATCCGGGTTGATTCCATTTTTTTCGTATCGGGATACAATTTTTCGGTTTGAAATGCGTTAAATGGGTAAGACAGGGGCCGCTGCCAATGAAAGACAAAGACGTGGATGCCGCCGGAGACGGCGAATTGATCGCCGCGTTCGTCCACGGGGACGAAAAGGCGTTCGAGCAGCTCTACGGACGATATAAGAGACAGCTTTACGGGTTTCTGAACAACCTGATCGCGAACAACCCGTCCGAGGTGGACGAGGTGTTTGAGGAGACTTGGCTCCGGGTGCTTGAAAAGCTGCCGGGGTATCGCGATGAAGGCCGGTTCAGTGCGTGGCTGTTCCGGATCGCCCGCAATCTGTTCATCGACCGGCTTCGGAAAAGCCGGAAACTGCCCGGGGCGCTGGAGCTCGACGCGGAAGACGCGCCGCTCCTGCCCGGACCCGCCTCGCTGGAGCCGGACCAGGATTTCGAACTCGGCGAAGTCGGTGCGGTGATCGCCAGGGCGGTGGAGAAATTGCCGGTGGAGCAGCGGGAAGTGTTCCTGCTCCGCCAACAGGAACTGGCCTTCCGCGAGATTGCGGAGATCCAGGGGTGTTCGATCAATACCGTCCTCGGGCGGATGCAATATGCGATGAAAAGTTTAAGACGGTCGATTCTGGATATCGACCGGGGAGGAATCGTAACATGAAAAACCGGTTTGAAACTCTGAGGGTATGTGAAGTACCCGCGGCGCTGGACCGCAAAATCATGGCGGCTGCCGCCCTCAAGGCACGGGCCGCCCGGTTCCGGCGCATGTTCATCCATTGCTCGGTGAGCGCGGGCGCGGCGGCGGCGGCGTTGTTCGTCGCGGGAACGGTGTTCCTGATGCCCGGAGCGAACCGCGAAGCTCCGGCGACGCCGACCAAGTCGGTGAAAAACGAACTGCTGGCGATGACCGACTGGTCGGCGCTCGAGCAGGAGTCTTACAACCTGAGCTTCGAACTTTATTCCGGCCGCCAGTCGATGGCAGAGCTGGCAAATGCCAAAATTCAGGAGGAATACTGATATGAACGCGAAATTTCTGCTCGCCGGGTTCGCCGCACTGATTCTGTGCCTCGGCGTTCAGGCCGCGGGACCGGATGATCCGGGCCTGCCCCCGCCGCCGGACGGCATCGACGCGCCGCCTCCGCCGCCTTCGCGCAAGGGGGACCGCAAAGGCGACCGTCAGGGAGAGCGCCGCGGCCTCGGGCCGTCGATGTGGCGCGCCTTCACCCGTCTTTCCGAAGAGCAGCGTCAGGAGCTGCTCAAACTCCAGAGCACCGACCCGGACCAGTTCCGCACCAAAATGCGCGAACTCGGCGAAGCCCTCCGCAAGGAGGAGCAGGCGCGGTTCGATGAACTCATGAAGCTGGTGGAACGCTTCCGGGCGTCGAAGGACGAAAAGGAAAAAGCGGGGCTGATGGAACAGATCACCACGCATATCCGCGCCCATTATCTCGACCGGCTCGAAGACAACAAGCGCCAGCTCGAAGAGATGAAAAAACGGACCAAAGAACTGGAAGAGGAACTTCAGAAGCGCGAAGCGAACGCCGACGAGATCGTCAAAGCCCGCGCCGAAGCCCTGATCCGAGGCGAACGCCCCGAGCCGGACGACCATCCCCCGAAGCCGGGGAAGCCGGATCGGCAGAACCCGATGGATAAATAACATCTCTCCCGCTCATTTCACGGGGCCCCGAAAGGACACACCTTTCCCGGCCCCGTTTTTTATTTCGGGGAAGGCTCTTTGACATCCCCGGAAAAGTCGGCCGCCAGGTATATCGCTTTACCTCGTTAGTTTGAAAAATTCCTTTTTTTCCCGATTTCCTATTGACATTTCACCGAAAATCAGTCATAATATACTTAGTTAAACGCTTGACAAAAGAAAAGGTCCTTGTCCCATGATCACATTGAAACAGGTGGCTGAACTGGCCGGAAAGAGCGAAGCGACGGTGTCGCTGGTGCTCAACTCCAAGCAATACCACCGGGTATCGGAGGAGACGCGCCAGACCATCCAGCGCGTGGCCAGCGAGCTGGGGTATGTCGCCAACCTGCAGGCCCAGGCGCTGGTCAAGGGGAAAACCCGCAGCATCGCCATCACGGCCGGCGGCATGACGCCGTTCTACAACGAGTACATCCGTTCGCTCACCCATCTGCTGGAAAAGACGGGGTACAACGTATTCGCCTTTGAAACCATGTTGAAGCCCGAGCGCGAGCAGGAGGTGGTCAACTGGGTGAGGCAGGGCCTCTTCGACGGCTGCATCTGCCTCGAATACAACTATTACACCCGCAGTTTCTACGAATCGATCATACGGGCGGGCATTCCCCATGTGTTCCGGGGCTGGAATGTGCTGGAGCGCTACCCCGCCCACATGATCCGGGTCGATTACCGCGGCGCAATCAAGGAACTCTTCAAGCATCTGGCGCAGCAGGGGTGGAAACGCCTCGGAATCATCATCGACGGCAGCAGTTACGACGAGGAGGCCGCCGCGATTTCGGTCCGCCGTTCGCTCTATTTCGAAGCCGCGCACGATTCCGACCTCAAGATCGATTCCGACGGCTGGATCGCGGTTCCTTTCGACCAGGAACGGCACATGCGGTATGTTTATGAGAAAAGCCGGGAGCTGCTCTGCAGCCGCCCGAACATTGATGCGCTGATCGTCCAGAGCTCTTCGGATATTCCGGCGGTGTACAAGGCCGCGGCCGATTCCGGGCGCGAAATCGGGCGTACTCTCGCGGTCGCCACGTTCGACCTGATTCCGCTGGTCGATTACATGGTGCCGACCGTGAGCTGCATCATGGAGCCTTACGATGAGATCGCCGCACTGATTTCAGACAATATTCTGGGTCAGCTCGGCGAGCGGAAGGATGAGTCCGCGGATCATCCCTCCCCCATCGAGGCAAAGTTTGTCATCAAAGAGTCGACGGTCCGAAAACAATAGAGGGAAAGGCGTCCGAAATGAAAAAAGCAAATTTCACATTGATCGAACTTCTTGTTGTAATTGCAATTATCGCAATTCTCGCGTCCATGCTGCTGCCGGCGCTCAATCAGGCCCGGTCCCGGGCGAAGATCACCAACTGCATGTCCAACGTCAAGCAGTTCGGCACGCTGTTCGCCATGTACAGCCAGGACTATAAACAGGAGCTGCCGATGGGAGTCGGCAGCGCGACCGACAACGCCGCCGGAAAAAGCGGCGGGTCTCTCGCCGGCTACGGCATCGGAATTCTCTACAGCGCCGGCTATACGAAATCGCCCGGACTCTACTGGTGCCCCGCCGACATGGGCAATCCCCGTCCCCAGACCCTGACCACGGTGCAGTCGAATTACAACAACTCCGCCTACATCAGCTACTACTACTGCTGGCCCAATACCCGCTACCGCCTGAAGGGGAACCAGAAGAGACAGGTGCCGGAACCGAGCCGGGTCGGCATCCTCGCCGACGTCTACGGCCAGTCGTTCTCCAACAAATACGGCAACCACGAGGAGGGCGGAAACGTGGTGTTCTACGATGGCCACACCCGCTGGGTTCGGGCCGAAGTCGGGTCGTCGACCGCAAAGATGAACTGGTATTACAACGACTGCATCCTCGACCAGCTCGGGTACAAGCAATCCTACATGCAGTAATCCGGTCACAGGGAGAATATGACGATGAAAGTGGTGACGGCACTGACTCTTCTCTTCTGCGCCGGAGGAATGCTCGCGGCCGCCGATCCCTATCAATGGGAGATGGCCGGTCCCGGCGGCGGCGGGCGCTTCACCCAGCCGGGGCTTTCCGCGGACGGGAAATCCATGCTCTGCGGCTCCGACATGGGCAATGCGTTTTACGGCGAAACGGCGACCGGTGCGATGCGGATGATTCCGCAGAAACGGTTCAGCTTCACCGCCGGGGACGGGTTTTTCTTCAACCCCGGCAAGCCCGGAACCGTCTACGCCGCCGGTACCCTCCGGGGGCTGCGCCGCAGCGCCGATGGCGGCCGGAACTGGGAAGCAGTGACGCTCCCGATCGAGAAGCTGGAATGGAACGGCTCATGGCCGCCGCCGTACTCCGGCCCGATGCTCTGCTCCTTCGCCGGCAATGACGGCGTGCTGGTCTATTTCCGCTACGAGAAAAGCGGCCGGAACCCGGTGTTCGCCACCCGCGACGGAGGAGAGAACTGGACGCTCGCCGCCATGCTTCCCCCCGAATCCGGGCGGCCGCACTCCCTGCTCGCCCTTCCCGGCGGCGGGGCGCTCGTCGCCCAGGAGGACGCGCTGCGCAAACTCAGCCCCGACGGCAGCGTCGAACCCGTATTCACGCCTCAGGACGGGGAGCTCGCCGGGCTGGTGAAACAGGGGAATCTCTTCTATCTCGCCGTCAACGCCAAAGCGGGCGCGGAAGTGCTGAAAAGCGCCGACGGCAAGACGTTCGAACCCTGCCTCTCCCTCGGCAAGGGAACCCGGGTTCGCTATTTCAGGGGCGGAGAAGGGACGCACCCGGCCGTCTACTTTTCGATGACGGTCCCCGGCGGAGTCACGGTGGAGAATCCGCTCGGGGCGACGCTGTTCCGTTCCGCCGACGGATTCCAAAGTTTCCAGCCGGTGCTCTTCCGCAACCCCGGCAACCCGAAGTTCAACATGTCCGAGCGGCAGTGGACGGCGACCGCCTGGGGCTGGCAGGTCCTGCCGCAGGGGCTGGCCGTGGCCGCCGACAACGCCGACGCGGTGATGTGCACCGACGCCACGCAGGCCTATCTCTCGCTGGACGGGGGAAAAAGCTGGAAGCCGCTGGCGGCGCCCGCCGCCGACAGCGGCGAGGCCGTACTGACCGCGGGCAGCATGGCGGTGATGTCCGCCTACGGTTACTGCTTCGACCCGAACAACCGCGACAATCGTTTCATCGCGATGAACGATTTCTCCAACTGGGGCAGTTTCGACGGCGGGAAGAGCTGGCGGCAGTATGAGGAGGGCAACCTCTATCCGCACAACGTCTATGCGATGCTTTACGACGACAAGGTTCCGGGCAAACTCTGGGCGGGGGCGTCGAAAGATCACGACCTGCCGCACTGGAAATGGCAGAACAGCCGGAACAAGCTGACCAATCTCGGCGGACTCATCCTCTCCGAAGACGGCGGCAGGCATTGGAAGACGATCGATGCGAAGGAGTCCGGCCTCCCGGTCGGCACCATCACCGGGCTGGCGATGGACCCCGCCTCGAAACCGGCGGCGCGGACGCTCTTCGCCGCCGTCTACGGCAAGGGCGTCTACAGAAGCAGCGACGGCGGACTGCACTGGAGCGAATCCTCGAACGGAATCAGCAAATGGGACCGTCTCCTCTTCGGGCTGACCCGCGACAATTTCGGCCGGCTCTGGACCGTCGGGACGATCCGCCTCCCCGGCATGCTCTACCTGAGCGCCGACAACGGCGAGCACTGGACCAAGATTTTTCAGGACAAGGAGTTCGGATACCTGACCCGGGTCGCGGTTCACCCGTCCGACCCGAACACGGTCTACCTCTCGGCGTTCAGCACCCGCCCGTTCCACGACAGCGACGGCGGCATCCGCAAATCGACCGACGGCGGAAAAAGCTGGAAGACGGTGTTCCCGGGGAAAGCGTGCTGGGGAGTCTACCTCCACCCGACGCATCCGGACACGGTCTTCGCCGCGACCTACGACAAGGGAGTGTTCCGCAGCACCGACGGCGGAGCCACCTGGGAAGAGCTGGAGGATTATCCGGCGCCTTCGCCGATCAGCATCACGTTCGATCCGGAGAATCCCGATATCCTGTACGTCTGCAATTTCGGCGGCTCGGTCTACCGGGGCGTCATGAAGTGACAAGGGCAACAATCATCATGGCAATGGGAATCGCAGCTTCCTGCGTGGCAACGGAACCGTTCGTCTTGGACAACGGCGTCGCCGTCGCGGAAATTTCTCCTGAAATCGGCCGCATCACCGGCTGGAAGCTCCGAGGCGGTGAAAACGTCCTCTGGAACAACCCCTCCGACAACCTCTCCACTCCCTATGTTCCCGGCTGGAAGAACTACGGCGGCGACAAGGTGTGGCTGGTTCCGCAGAAGATGCGGGAGGCGACGTTCGGCGGACCCGCCCCCGACCCGGTGATCGACGGGCGGCCGTGGCGCGTCACCGCGCAAAGCGCCCGCTCGATCACCATCGAGAGCGGCGAGAGCGATTTTCTCCGCTGCCGGGTGAGCCGCGTCATCACCCTGGACGAAACGGAGCCGGTTTTGACCGTCAGCACCACGGTGAGCCGGGTCGCCGCATCTCCGGTTCCGGTGGAAATCTGGACGGTTTCCCAGGCGAAACGGCCGGAATTCGGGCTGGTCGATCTCGCCGCCGATCTCTATCCCGGCGAACCGCGTTTCCGGCAGATGTGCGCGGGCCGGTCCAATTTCCGGCCGATCGAAATCGGGCCTCTGCTCAAGGTGCCGCTCCCGCCGAAAGGGTGGGATAAGTTCAGCGCATACGGCCGTTTCGTCGAATCGGTCTATCCCGGCACGGTGTTCCGCCAGGAGTTCGAGCCGCAACCGGACGGGGCCTACCCCGAACGCAGCACCGTGCATCTCTACGTCAACGACGATTACGTCGAAATGGAGTGCTTTTCGCCGCTTCGCCACCTCAAACCGGGCGAGTCGATGACGCTGACCGTCCGCTGGAGCCTCCGCGCCCGCGACGGCTGGCGGCAGACCGGGCCGGGCGGCGGCGGGCGCACCATGCATCTCCAGACGTCGCCCTCGGATGCGTCGCAGCTGCTCTGCGCCGGAGACATGGGGGCGATCTTCCGCAGTTCCGACGGCGGCAAGCATTGGACGATGAACGACTTTGAACAGGCCGAACGGGTTCGCTACGGCGCCGGGTGTTCGCCGTGGGAGTTCGTTCCGGCGCGGCCCGGCGAAGTCTGGACCGGCTCCAAGACCCGCGGTCTGCTCCGCAGCCCCGACAACGGCGCGACCTGGCGGGCGGTGCCCGGCCCCTGGGATTCGCTGACTCACCGCGACTGGTTCCATTCCCTCGGCCCGGACCTGATCCGCTTCGCGCCGGACGGCCGCACCGGGCTGGCCGCCTGGGGAGCCTTCGGCGACGACCGGACGGTGAAGCTCTTTCTCACCCGCGACGCCGGAACAGGCTGGAAGGAAATTCCGCTGCCCGCCGGCACGGAACGCCCGATGGCCCTCCATTTCACCGGGAAGGACAGGGCGCTTTATCTCGGTTCGACGCAGGCGCTCTCCATCGACCTCAAGCAGGGCGCGGCGACGGCGCTTCCGCTCCACCGGGAGGGAACGGTCGTCTCCAGCGCTGCGGGCGGCGATTCGCTGTTCGTCGTACAGCAGCGCGAAGACAAAACGACCGCGCTTTACGAGATCGGCCGAGACCCGGAAATATGGAATGGGATTCCGTTCGCCATCGATGGCAGGACTCCGGCGATTTCGGTGATCGCCTGCGACCGGATGCGCGGCTCGACGCTCTATGCCGGGGTCCGCGGGCAGACCGGCCACCCGGCGACGATCTGGAAGAGTTCCGACCGGGGGCGTTCCTGGCGCGAAATTCTCTTCCGCAAACCGGGAACGGCGTGCAACATCGGGCGGAACCGCTGGACCACCGGCCGCTGGGGGTGGAGCGGCGCTCCCGCCTCCATCGCGGTCGACTGGAACGACCCGGAGACCGTCGGCTTCACCGATTTCACCATGTGCGGGTTATCCCGCAACGGCGGGGCCGATTGGGACATCCTCTCCACCGGCCCCACGGAGGGCAGGCGCATTCCCGGCGGCGGAACCCCGATGCTGACCGGCTGGAACTATCTGATCGACGGCGGCCGCCACCTGGTTTCCTCCACCGATTTCACCACCTGGCAGAGCCGCGACCGCGGGGAAAGCTGGGAATTCAACCAGCCGGAGTTTCAGGCCATCTGGCACAACAACGTTTATGAGATCGCCGTCGATCCGTTCCACCGCGAGCGGCTTTACGCGGCGGCTTCGCTGAAGCACGACCTGCCCTACTGGCACCACCTGATCACACAGGGGAGCCAGCCCCGGCTCTGGCGCGGCGGACTCCTGGTGTCGGAGGACGGCGGCCGCAACTGGAACGCGGTCAAGCCCGAAACCAGCGGGCTGCCCGACCTGCCGCTCACCGGGCTCCGGATGGATGACGACGGCACGCTCTATGCGGCGAGCATGGGCGGCGGCGTATTCCGCCGCAAGCCGGACGGGACGACCTTCGAGCCCTTTTCCGCCGGATTGCCGGAGGAGAACCGCAACGTCCATCGCGTCACCCGCTCGCCCGGCGGCGCACTCTACGCGGTCGTCACCGCGAAATGGGAGGCGGAGAAGCAGAACGCGCTCCCCGGCGGCGTGCTCCGTTATGACCCGGCCTCCGCCCGCTGGGTGAAGCTGCCGCTGCCGCCTGAAGTGGTATACCCGGTCAACGTCAGCTTTTCCGAAGACGGTTCGCAACTCCTGATCGCCTGCTTCCAGCAGTGGCGCGAGCGGGAGAGGACCGGGAACGGGGCTTATGCCGCTCCGGGGTTGTGGCAGGCGGCGGCGGACGGGAGCGGGGCACGCAAGCTGCTCGACGGACTCCCGGTATACGAAGCGAAATTCCGGCCCGGCCACCCCGGCGAAATCCTCGCCGGAACGGTGGGCGGCGGCCTTATGCGCGGGCGCGACAACGATTTCCGGCGCGTCCCCGGCTGTCCGCCGGGTTCGGTGCACAACATCGTTTTCGACCCGGCGGACCCGGATGCGGTTTATCTCACCACCTTCGGGCAGGGAATCTGGAAGGGAAAGGTCGAATAGTTCCCGCTCTTTTTTCCGGCCGGAGGCGATTTTTCCGGCGACCGGCGTTATATTATGAAATACAATGACCGGGAGCGGAATGAAGAAAATCGAGATTTACACGGATGGCGCGTGCCGCGGCAACCCCGGACCGGGGGGCTACGGCGCGATCCTGATCTACGGCGAACACCGCCGAGAACTTTCGGGCGGATTCGCCGAAACCACCAATAACCGGATGGAAATCCTGGCCGCCGTAGCCGGGCTGGAAGCGCTGAAGGAGCCGTGCGAAGTGATTCTCCGCTCCGACTCCTCCTACCTGGTCAACGCCGTCCGCAAGGGCTGGATCGGCCGCTGGAAGCGCAACGGCTGGCGCAAAGCCGACCGCAACCCGGTGCTCAACGCCGACCTCTGGAAACGGCTGCTCGCTCTTCTCGACACCCATCCGGCCGAATTCGTCTGGGTCAAAGGCCATGCGTCCAACCAGGAGAACAACCGCTGCGACGAACTGGCCCGGGCGGCCGCCGCCAAGGGCAAACTGCCGCCGGACCCCGGATATATTCAAGAGGCTGAAACGACCCTGTTCGAGTAAAGGGGCGTCGACAAAAAAACCGGAGAGGGGCCCTGCGCCCCGTCTCCGGTTCAAACGGCATCCGGACGTTATTTGACGCCCATCGCCTTGAGGTTGTCGAAGGAGATCTTGATCGATTCGAAGATGTCGCGGTCCTTGAACAGCGCATCCTGCTCGATCGAATACCAGCGGACGCCTTCCTCGCGGCAGGCCTGGATGATCGCCGGCCAGTCGAGGTTGCCTTCGCCGATTTCACAGAAGACCGGAGTGCCGCCGTCGATGATGGCGAAATCCTTGAAGTGGATCACCGGCATGCGCTTGCCGACCTTGTGAATCCAGTTGACCGGATTCTGGCCGCCGCGCGTCACCCAGTGCACGTCGATTTCCGCCGCGACAAGCTTGGGATCGCTGTTGTCGTAGAAGTAGTCGAGCATGATCTCACGGGTTCCGGGCAGGCGCTCGAACTCGAAATGATGGTTGTGGTAGCCGAGGCGGATTCCCTTTTCGGCCAGCTTGGCGCCCATGGTTTCGAAGATGCCGATCAGGGCCTTGACCCCTTCGATCCCGTTGCGGTATTCCGGCGGCGGCGCGCCGAGGGCGGTGAAATCGCAGCCGAGGGTCTGGAGCCGGTCGATCAGCGGAGCCGCATCGCCCTTCAGCGTGTCCAGGCCCTCGTGGGTGGCGCAGCAGAAGAGGTTGTGGCTGTCGAGCTGACGCTTGATGACGTCGGCCGCGAGCGGAGTGCCGGAGACCTGCACCGCCTGGTAGCCGATGGCGCAAACTTTGTCGAGCGTCTTGTCAAGATCGCTTTCCGTTTTGCAGTAGTCGCGCAAATTGAAGAGCGTTACCGCAATCTGGCTGTCCGGAGCTTTCATGATGGAGATCCTTTCTTTCTATGGTTCAGCGCACGTCACGAATCGGCGTCTTCTTGACCAGGTCGATGACCCGGACCACTTCGACCGCCTCGTCGATGGTGATCGGATAAGGCTTGCCGAGACGGATCGTTTCGTAGAGATAATTCCAGATCATTTCGGGCCGGTCGCCGTTGGAGGGGGCGACGCCGAGATCGTCTTCCACCCAGACCGGGCTGAGCTTGCCGCCGAAGCCGCCTTCGAGCGGCGGATTGCCGGGATCGGCGGGGGTCTCGCAGACCGGGTAGCCGGGAGCGAGGTATTTGAGCTTCAGCCGCTTTTCATCCCAGCTCATCAGGGAGCCGCGGCTGCCGCGGACCGCGTAGATCGGGTCGCCGAGAGAGGCGCCGCCGGAGATTTCCACATCGACCACCCGGCCGTTTTCACCCTTGAGGACGATCTTCACATGATCCTCGGCATCGCCGCGCGAGGCGACGATGGCAAGATCGCTCCACATCTCCTTGACCGGGCTCTCGAGGAAACGCAACGCGTGATCGACGAGGTGCGGACCCCAGTTGAGCAGCTGGCCGCCGCCGTGCGCGAGGATGGTCTGCCAGTCGGCGCGCCACTGGTAGTTGTGGCGGCAGAGCTTGATTTCGAACACGTTGCCGAGCTTGCCGGACTTGATGATCTCGCGGATGTGCGAAAACGCCGCTTCAAAGCGGCGGTTGTGGCGGATGTACACCTTGCCGGGGTTGGCCGCGGCGACTTTTTTAAGTTCGAGCGCGTCTTCGATGCGGCAGGCGACCGGTTTTTCGACCATGACCATTTTGCCGGCTTTGACCGCCTCGATCGCATGTTTGACATGGTCGGGGGAACGGGTGGCGACGTTGACCAGCTCGATATTCGGATCGCTCAGGAACTCTTCGGGCGTGGAATGGATCTTCGCATCCGGGAGTTTCTTTTGCGCGGCGGCGCGGCGGTCCGCATCGATGTCGCAGCCTGCGACGATTTCATATTGCTCCGGAAACTGCCCGAGTTCCGGGATGTGCATCCCATTCCCGGCGCGCCCGAGCCCCCAGATTCCGACCCGAATTTTCCCTGCCATTCGAAGATACCTTTATCGTGATGTGTGGAATAGAAACGGTTTCAAGACCGCTTTTATAATATACCTCCCGCCCGTCAAATTTGCAATTCTCCGGGTGGAAAATATCGTGTTTTCAACAGGATGGGGGGATCGTTTTTCCGGAAATTCCGGTTGATGATTTGAAATCCGGCAATTCAAGCATTCTATTATGAATGCCGATAAAAACGATTGCGGGAGGAGACGGCATGGCAAGCGTGAAGCGGATACTTGCAATAAAAGTCGCGGTGACGGGCTTGATGGCCCTGCAGGGAATCCTGAGCGGCATTTTTCTCCCCGGAGGAGGAGGGTTCTGGCAGGGCAGCCTGATTCCCGATGGAGAGGTTTACGTTTGGCTGTTTCTCCTCATTCTATGGCTTATGCTTGCCGGAAACACGGTCATCTATTTTTTAGGGTCGCTTGCGTTTTCCAGATGCATTCCGGCTCAAATGGAGAAGATGGGCAATTTCCCGATGGGCAAGATCAGGCCGTATCTGGATTTTTCCTGGTTTTGGTTCATGGGGATTGCGGGCGAAGGGGCCCTCGGATTGGTCGTCGGAATTCGCGAAGCGGTCCGCGGCGGTCCGCATCCGGGGATCAATCTCTTTGGCTATTTCTTGCTGACGGGGTCCTTCATCGTCTTGAATTATTGCTTCTGCGCAAGGCTTTGCGACGAGGAGCAAAAACAATATTCCATGGGCATTCTTGTCAACTCCGGAATCGACTTCCTGTTGCGGAGGTCGCCGGGCGAAACGGAGCGGGATACATGAAAACGGCGCTGAAACTCATCGGATGGGCCTGGCTCCTGATGCTGGCGGCCTGCATCGCGCTTTCGACCTGGGGCGTGATCGTACAGCAGCACCGGTTGAAGCAGTACGACCAGCCCTATCTGCGGCTGGGTCGGACCGTGCTGTCCGGTTCGGGCGAGGTCGTCGTTCCGTTCCGCGTTCCGTTCGTGACGGAGGTCGCATCGCTCAAGATTTTCACCATCCCGGAATTGCCGTTCGAGTCTTCGCGCGAAGTGACGATTGAACTCGAAGATGCTGCGGGAGAGACGGCGGCAAAAACGCTCCTTGGCGCGGCATGCGAGTGGGAAGGGAAAAATTACGATTGCGCCTATTTTTTCCACATTGTCCCCGGCGAGTACCGGCTCCGGCTCAAGGCCGGGCCGCTGCCGGAGGGCACGGTGATCGAATCCCTGATTGTCGCACCTTCCTCCGAATTCGGCGGAATGATCCTGCAGCTGTACTGGGTCGTATTCCTCGTTGCTTCCGGACTGCTGGCGATTTCACTGAGCATCCTGGCCTGCCTCAGTTTCCGTCCGCAAATCGCGGTTCCCGAGGCATGATCCTGCCGCCGGGTGCAGAAAGCTCGACTGCGTTTTAACAGGCAGTGCGTCGGTGCCGGGCATGGCATTGCAGACTCCTTCCATTTTGATTTTGAGCTCAAAACCAAGAAAAATCTTGACAAAACAGATATTTCGTGCTAGATTGTTTCGTATCGGAAACATTATTGCGGAAAGAGTTCATGATGAATGAGGAAACACGGGAAAGCTATGATTCGCGGGTGTTGCGCTCATTGCGCAGGGTCATCCGGGCGGTGGACAAATACTCCCACAAACTCAATACCGAACTGGGGCTGACCACGCCGCAGCTGCTCTGTCTTGATACGCTGGCCAAAGCCGGGCAGCCGCTGACCCAGAAGGCGCTCGGCGATTCGGTCTCACTCGGCGCCAGCACGGTCAACGGCATCGTTGATCGGCTGGAGGCCAAGCAGTATCTGCTCCGCCACCGTTCCGGGCGGGACCGCCGCCAGGTTTTCCTGGAACTGACCCCCGCCGGGCGCGGCGTATTGGAAACCGCCCCGTCGCTGCTTCAGGACCGGTTTTCGACTTCGCTTGCCGCCCTGCCCGAAGAGAGGCAGAAAACCATCACCGAGGCGCTTGAACTGGTGGTGCGGCTGATGGAGGCCGACACCATCGATGCGTCGCCCAATCTTTTCGCTCATGACAAAGTGGAGCCCGAGTAGACGGGCTCTGCGCAATCTGAGGAGATATCATGCCCAACCTGACGGAACAACAACAAAAAATCCTGCGGGAAATCGACGGAGGAACCACCCGAAACTGGAAAAACTGGAAATGGCAGCTGAAACACGGTGTCAGGGACCTCGACACCTTTGAAACCTTGCTCGACATCCGGCTGCCGGAACATCTGCGGGAAAAATTCGTCGAGATCACCGCAAAATTTCCCATGTCGATCACGCCTTATTACCTTTCGCTGATGAATCCGGACGATCTGGAGAACGATCCGGTTTTCCGGCAGAGTTTCCCGGTGGAGAGTGAGCTTGAGATTCTCGCTTCCGACATGTCCGACCCGCTGCATGAGGACCGCGACAGCCCGGTGCCCGGACTGGTGCACCGGTATCCGGACCGCGTTCTGCTGCTGGTCAGCAACTCCTGCGCGATGTATTGTCGCCACTGTACCCGCAAGCGCCGGGTCGGCGACCGCGACACCATCCCGGGCCGCGAAGAGATCGCCGCCGGAATCGAATACATCCGCAATACGCCGCAGGTGCGCGATGTACTGTTGAGCGGCGGGGACCCCTTCCTGCTTCCCGACGACTATCTCGACTGGATTCTCTCCGAGCTGCGCAAGATTGACCACGTCGAAGTGATCCGCATCGGCACCCGCACGCCGGTGGTGCTCCCCTACCGGATCACCGATGAATTGACCGCCATGCTCAAGCGGCACCATCCGATCTGGATCAACACCCATTTCAACCATCCGCGCGAGATGACCAATTCGTCGCGGGAGGCGCTGCGGAAACTGGCCGACGCCGGGATTCCGCTCGGCAACCAGTCGGTGTTGCTGGCCGGGGTCAACGACTGCCCGCACATCATGCGTTCGCTGGTGCACAAGCTGGTGGTGAACCGGGTACGCCCCTACTATCTTTACCAGTGCGATCTTTCGGAGGGGTTGAACCACTTCCGCACGCCGGTGGGCAAGGGGATCGAGATTCTCGAGAGCCTGATCGGGCACACCAGCGGATTCTGCGTGCCGACCTATGTGATCGACGCGCCGGGCGGCGGCGGCAAGATTCCGGTCATGCCGAACTACCTGATTTCATGGTCCACCAACAAGGTGGTGCTGCGCAACTACGAAGGAGTGATCACCACCTACCGCGAACCGGACTCCTACGAACCGACGTTCTGCGATCGGAACTGCGGCCAATGCGAGCTGGAGCTCGGCCTGGAAGACGCCGACGAACACCGTTCCATCGGCATCGAAAAACTGCTGGCCGATTACGACGACACCATCGCGCTGATTCCGCGGAACAATTCGCGCTACGAGAGGAGGGAAGAGACATGCGGGTCTTGAACGGCATCGGGATTCTGCTTTTCCTCCTGACCCTCTTCGTCGCCCCCGCTCCCGCGGCGGAGCCGGAGTTCGCCACCGCGCTGACCGGGAAATTTCCGCCGTTCAGCTATTACGACGAAAAAGGGGAGCTGGCCGGGTTCGACGTGGATGTTTCGCGCGAAATCGCCCGGCGGCTCCACCGCGAGTCACGGATCGTCGCCACCGAGTGGGACGGCATCCTGGCCGGGCTGCTGGCCGGAAAGTACGACGCGATCATCGGTTCGATGGCGATCACGCCGGAACGCGAGAAGCAGGTTCGCTTTTCCCGGCCCTACTACCAGTCAGGCGCGCAGCTGTTCGTGCACCGCGACAATCCGGACAAGATTTACTCCATCGCCGACTGCGCCGGGAAACGCATCGGGGTGGTGCTCGGAGAAACCTATCAGCGCTACCTCGAAAAGAACTGCCCGGAGGTCGAGGTCGTCACGTTCAAGTCAACCGTGGAAATTTTCGAGATGCTCGAACAGCACCGGCTGGCCGGGTTTGTCACCGACCGGCTGGTCGGGTCGTGGCAGATCAAGCAGGCGGACCGCCCGTTCGTCCCGGTGGGGCCGCTGCTCTACACCGAACGCATCGGCATTCCGGTCCGCCGAGACGAGGCGGCGCTGTGCAAAGAGATCAATGCCGCATTGACGGCCATGGAGAAGGACGGAACCCGGAAGAGGCTGTTCGACCGATATTTCGGCATTGCCGGAACTACATCGGCCGGGTCCGGGGAGATGACGCTGACCACCAAAGCGGTCAAACTGCTCAAGGGGTTCGGCGTGACGCTTCTCATCGCCTTTCTCTCGGTGGCGATCGGGTTCCTGCTGGCGGTTCCCGCCGGAGTGCTGCTGACGGCGCGGGAGGGGGCTTGGAAGATTCCCGCCGCGCTTGCGCGGATGTTCATCGATTTCATCCGCGGTACTCCCGTGCTGATTCAACTGCTGTTCGTCTGGCTGGGGTTGGGGTTGCGGCCGTTTCCCGCCGCGATCCTGACCCTCGGGGTCTGCACGATGGCGTATATGGCCGAGGCGGTCCGCGCCGGACTGATAAGCGTCGATTCCGGCCAGAACCTTGCGGCGCGGGCGCTGGGGCTGAGCGTGATCGACCGGTTCCGGTTCATCATCTGGCCGCAGGCGTTCCGCATCGCGCTGCCTTCGCTGATGAACAGCGCGGTGGCGCTGATCAAGGATACCGCTCTTGTATCGGTCATTTCGATTCCCGAGCTGATCCGCGAGGCGCAGTCGATCATCAGCGTCACCTTCGAACCGGGCAAGTATTATCTGATTGCGGCGCTGATGTTTTTCGCGGTGACCTTCCCGTTGATGAAGCTGGCCGGACGGATCGAAAAACGCATCGGCGGGAAAGGATTCTGCAATGATTGAAGTTGAAAACATCACCTATTCCTACGGCGACGGAACCAAGGCCCTCGACAGCGTTTCGGTCACTTTTCCGGAAGAGCATATTTTCGCCGTCACCGGCATGTCCGGATCGGGCAAGACCACGCTGCTCAACTGCCTGGCGCGCTTTCTGCGGCCGCAGTCGGGGGCGATCCGGCTGAACGGCAGGGAGATCGGCGAGATGGACGAGGCGGCTTTCCGGGCCGGAGTCGGCGTCGTCTTTCAGCGCCTCAATCTGTTTCCGCACCTCACTGTGCTGGAAAATCTGTCGCTGGCCCCCGCCCGCCTCGGCCGGGGATCGAAGAAAGCGATTCTTCGCGAGGCGAAGGAGATGCTCGAACGGCTCGGCATCCTCGAATTTGCCGGTCATTATCCCTCCCGGATCAGCGGCGGACAGGCGCAGCGGGTGGCCATTGCGCGTGGGCTGATGCTCAAACCGGGCGTGATGCTGCTCGACGAACCGACCAGTGCGCTGGATGCGAAGACTTCGCAGGAGTTCTCCGTCTGGCTCCGGGAACTCAAGTCGGACACCGGGTTCGTCATCGTCACCCACGACCTGGCGTTCGCCGGGGAGACCGCCTCGCGCGGGATTTTCATGGAGGGCGGGCGCATCGTCAAATCCGGCCCGATCCGCGCGGTGCTGTCGCACATCGACGGAGGACTCTCGGCATGACCGACCGGATCGAAACCCTGCCGGGCGGCTCGCTGATTCAGCACGGCCCGTACAACAACCGCATCTACCTGATGAAGGCGGGGAAAGAAGCGGCGGGAGACCTGCCCGAGACGCTGATCGACCGGGCGCGGGAATCCGGCTACACCAAGATTTTCGCCAAGGTTCCCGGGGCGCTGGAGGAACGGTTTCTCGACGCGGGCTACGTCCGCGAGGCGATGATTCCGTTCTTCTACAACCGCAGGGAGGACGGCGTGTTCCTCGGCTGTTTTCTCAACGAACGGCGGGCGGAAGAGCCCGAACGGAAGAAGCTCGACGAAATCGTCCGGCTGGCCCGCGCCGAAGCCGCCGTGCCGTGGAAACGCGGAGAGTGCGGCTTCCCGCTGCGGCAGTGCGGCGCAATGGACACGGAGGAGATGGCGGAACTCTACCGCCGGGTGTTCCCCTCGTATCCGTTCCCGATCCACGACCCGTCCTATCTGCTGGCGACGATGCGCGGCAATGTCGTCTACTTCGCGGCAACCGCCGACGGGAAGACGGTCGCGCTCTCCTCGTCCGAGACGGACCCGGAATCGTCCAGCGTCGAGATGACCGACTTCGCCACCCTGCCGGAGTGGCGCGGGAACCGGCTCGGCTGCCATCTGCTGGCCGCGATGGAAAACGCCATGCGCCGGCGCGGCATCCGGACCGGCTACACCATCGCCCGCGCCGCGTCGGCCGGGATGAACATCACCTTCGCCCGGCTCGGTTACCTCTTCGCCGGGCGGCTGTGCAACAACACCAACATCTCCGGCGGCATCGAAAGCATGAACGTCTGGTACAAGCCGCTGGTGTGACGAATCGAGGAGAGCTGCAATTACTGCACTGTGACCCGACGCGACCGCGCCCGGCCTGAGGCGTCACGGTAGTTCAGTTCATATTCGCCCCGGAACCCCCGAAACGAAACGACGCCATCTCTGTCCGTTTCGGCGGTGAGGTTCGTCTTCCATTCGTTGTGGATCAGCTCGTTCAGCGCGTAGTACGCCTTTTTCGGCTTCATGTCGCGGGTGAAAAGCCCGGAGACGTTCGGCTCGCCCGGCGCGCCGCAGTCATCCACCACGTTCCACCAGGTGATTCCCATCGTTTTTTCGAGGCTGAACCAGAGGCGGTAAAGATTCCGGGCGATCGTCGCCTGAATCTCCTCGCCGCGTTCGTCCGGCGTGGGCGAAGCGATGGTGATCTCACTCAGGTGAATCGGGAGCCCAGCCTTGGCGAGCCGCCCCATGGTCTCCCGGACCCGGGCGGGCGATTGCCGGTCCGATTTTCCGTCGGCGATATCCTGGCAGATCTGCGGCTGGAAGAGGTGCATCTGCGCCCCCATGATATCCACCCTGCACTTGCGGTCCAGCAGGTCCTTCACCTGATCCACATAGCTTTGCTCCAGCAGATAATCGTTGATGTTGAGCTTCACCTCTCCGGGGAAGACGCCGTCGGCGGTTTTGAAGAAACGGCAGGTGTAATCGCCCGACATCAGCCCGTAGCTGCTTTTGCAGAGGCCGCTGCCCGGAACCATCCTGCCGTCGCGGAAATCGACGGCGCTCTCGTTGACCACATCCCAGCTGTTGATGCGGCCGCGGTAATGCAGCGCGATCTCGGTGATCCGCCGGGCGATCTGGCAATGAAGTTCCATCATATATCCGGG
Organism: uncultured Victivallis sp.; assembly: GCA_964435365.1. GTDB lineage: Bacteria > Verrucomicrobiota > Lentisphaeria > Victivallales > Victivallaceae > Victivallis. Next base: position 59,184 of record CAYSZM010000006.1, read on the forward strand.
GAACATCGCTTCCAGTTGCTCGGCGCTGAATTCGTCGAAAAGATTCCGCATATAATTGATGCCTTCGGCGCTCCGGTTGAAGTCCCTGAGCATCGACGAATAACGTTCCGGCAGTTTCTTCGCCAGCCAGAGCGGGTACTGCCAGGTAGCGTGCCCCCACACCAGGGGGTGGCCGTGAATCCGGATTCCTTTGCTCTCGCAGAACTCCACCACCGGGTCGGTCGCGGGCCGCCGCCAGTGCGGTTCATTTTTAGGATCGGCAACCGTGTTCCAGTATTCCGCGGTGTCGCGGAACTCCGCCTTGAAGCGCGGCCGCCCCTCTTCCGGTTCGAACTTTTTCCAATAGAAGGCGACCGTGGCCGAATTGAAGAGTGTTCCGTACAATTCCCTGTATCTGGCGTTGTACTCGTCTTTGCCGAGCTGATTGAAGTTGAAAATATGCGCTCCGAAGACGAAAGAATGCTTCAACTGCCTGATTTTCACCTCGGTTCCGGGAGCGGCCTCTTCCAGCTTCACCGTCGCGTCGGCCTTCCGGTAGGTTTCGATATCCGAATCGATCCGTTTCTGCTCTTCCCGGTTCCAGAGCTTGAGGTAGGTTTCGCTCATGACGCTGTTCATTTTTAAAGCACCCTCTCCTGTTCAGGTTTGAAGACAGATTGTTCCATGTTGAATATATTGTACCCCGGAACGGGTGGGAAATCAAGAGCAAAAGGTCAATTAAAAGGAATAAAACGCGCATTTTTTCTCTTTTTTTGCATTGCCCTCTTGCTTTTTTCTTTGCCATACGGTATAATTACATGCAGCCGCCAATCAGAACCGTTAGGATCAGAGATGACTGACATTAAGTTGACACAATACTTGCTTTCCACGCTGCCGGTGGTCCGGTACGCGTTCGATCCCGAGAAGGATACGGTCGACCGCGACCGTACCGATGAACATATTCACGAAACCCAGTACCAGATTACCCTGGGGCTCGACCCGGAAGGGATTATCCGGATCGGCAACCGCGAATACATCACCGGGGAGAATTGCTTTTTCACCATCAGTCCCTATGAACTGCATGAGTTGAAAAATCGCGACGGGCGCACTTTCCCCAACATTACCTGCCGTTTTGAGCTGCCCGGCTACACGGGGCCTCTGTTGCAGAACCGGATTGAGCTCAATGAGAAGAACGCCTGCGAGGCGAAATGCATCCTGCTGCGGCTTTGCTCGCTGCAGAACAGCCCGGGAACCCATCTGCGCAAACGGGCGCCGCTGGCCCTGGCGGAACTGTTGTTCATGCTCGATGAATATGTGCAATACGATTCCGCCGAAAGCAACGCCCCCGGCGGCCCGGTCCGGCTTGCGCTCGACTATATGCATGCCAACTTCAAGGACGGAATCAACATCGACGCGGTCGCGCAGGCGGCCGGAATCAGCCAAGAGTATTTATGCCGGGTCTTCCATCGGGAAACCGGCTGCACTCCTTCGGATTATCTGCAGCGTCTCCGACTCGGTTATGCGGTGGAACGGCTCTTCGCTTCACACCGGAAGCTCGGCACCATCGCGCTTGATGCGGGTTTCTCCAATGCGAAAACCTTCAACGCCGCGTTTCAGAAACATTATCAGTGCAGCGCGAGCCAGTTCCGCAGGAAACATCTCGAAAAAGAAGCCGAGCATGACTGACCGGGGCCTTGCAAGATGCGCAAAGAATTAAAACATAATTGGTTCTCTCTTTTGCAAAAGAAGATTTTCAACACGGATCTCTCAACCAGGAAGGCACTATGAAAAGACAAAACAAATTCACATTGATCGAGTTGCTGGTCGTAATTGCCATCATCGCCATTCTCGCCTCCATGCTGCTTCCCGCACTCAACCACTCACGGGAGAGCGCCCGGGCGAGCCATTGCCTGAGCAATCTCCGTCAATCGGCCACGTCGGTTCAAATGTATGCCGCCGACAACAAACAGTGTGCGGTGACTTCCACGGCGCACCGTCCTTCCTGGTCGGGGCTCCTGATGCCGGAAGGCCCCAATCGGTTCAATACCGGAATCAGCGCCTCCTACCTGCAAGATAACAAAGCGGTGTTCTGTCCTTCGAGTCAGTACAGCACCACCAACTACAGCTCGTTCGGAATGATTCTTCCCGAACCGGCGGTTGTCAATCCGCGGTTGAAGTGGACCAGTCCGGTCAATTCCGGCACCACGCTGATGGCGCTTCCGCTCGATATGGTGCTGGAGCCTTCGCGGAGCGCACTGCTCGGGGATTCCGTCGAAGGCGTGACTCAGGTCAACATGCGAAATGGATATTACCTGCTGATGCGCAGCAATATCGCGTTGCGCCACCGGGATTTCGGCAACATCGCGTTTATGGACGGGCATGTCAGCAAGGTCAATCTGCAAACGCTTCGGGGACAGCATGTCCTGTATCAGAAAATGCGCCCGGGCTTTTACTCCGATTCCAGCGGCGGTCTCAACAAATGGCGGGTCAATTTCGCGGGAGCCTATCTTTTGAGTGGCGCCCAGATCACCTGGACTCCGTTTTAAGGATCACTCATGAATACCTCTCTCTTTTCACAGGCGGGCTGCCGCCGGCAGCCCGTCACCCGGCCGGAGTTTCCGGCGGAACAGTTCGGCATCCGTCCCGGCACCGGAGAGGACCTCACTCCCGCAGTGCAGTCGACGCTGGACACGATCGGGGCCGGGGGCGGCGGAACACTTCTCTTCGGCCCGGGCGAATACTGCTTTGACGGAGCGGTGAGGCTGGATTTTTCCAACCTCGCAATCCGGGGAGCGGGGGACGCCACCCGGCTGCGGCTGCGGCGCGCACAGACGCAACTGCATTTCAGCGCCTGGCTGACCCCGGCGCTGCTGGTCGCCGGAACGAATCTGCAGGGCACGGAGAAATTCTGGGGCGTGAAATCGAAGTTTCCGGCTTCCGAAGAGAGATGCGCCGGCGTCGCAAACATCCCCATGAGCGGAGATATTTATGAAGCGCCCTTCCTCTCCGCGGTGGTCCGTGTTCTCGACGACCGTGAATTCGAAGTGGAGGACGCTTCTTCGCTCTCCGCCGGTGATTTCGTGCTGTTCGCCATGCGCAATACGGATGACGAAGGAACCCTGCTGAAGCGGATGCTCAACCGGAGCGGAGAGTTCCACGCCCTCCAGTGCGGTGCGCGCCTGGCGGGGGTCACCCGCGCCGCAAGCTTCCAGTTTCTGGCGGAGGTCGAACGCGTTTCCGGCAACCGCGTCAGGCTCACCTCGCCGCCGCCGGAAAAACCGGACTGCGCGTTTGAACCGGCGCTGTATGCCGCGCCGCTCCTGACCGGCATTGTCATTGAAAACCTCGCATTGGTTTCCGACTGGCGCGGCCCTTACCTGCATCACGGCGGAAATCGTTATTCCCAGGCGGAAAGCAAGGAGATGGATTACGGCTGGAACGCCGTCAAACTGTTCCGCTGCGCTCACAGCTTCATCCACAACGTGCGGATTGAGGATTACACCTCCGGGGTGGAGCTGGTTGATTCGCGCAATGTGACGGTCTCCGGCCTCCATATCGAGGACACCACTCCGCACGGCGGCCATTACGGCGTCAAGGTTTACTGCCACGCCGAAGAGAATCTGTTTGAGGATATCCGCCTCCGCTCCTACCGCACCCATGCGATCAGCTGCGAGGGGAATGCCTACGGCAATGTCTTCCGCAACTTCACAGTGGCCGACGGCGACGGGGAAATGGTTTCGGAATTCGACCTTCACGGGTTCGGCGATCTCCCCTTCGCGCCTCCGGGATGCAATCTGTTTGAGAATATCACCGGAATCGGGCGCATCACCGGCGGCGGCGGCAAGTTCAATTTGCCGCACAGCGGCCGGGGCAACGTCTTCCGCGGCATCGAATTCAATCTGCGCGGCGACGAGCTGTTCTATTCCTGGATCGCACCCGATACCGGGGAAGCGGATTATCTGGAATTTCCCGGCACTGTGCTTTATGCCGTGCATGATCCGCGGCGGACGATCCGCATCGACGGCTCCGCCGCCGACCGGCACGATTCCCTGATCGACGTTACTCGCCTCAATCATACCCTTTAATGCAGAAAGGAAATTACCGATGAAATTGTTTTACGCACTGTTGCTGTTGCTGAGCCTGGCCCTGCCTGTCCGGGTTTGCGGCGAAGAATCCGTTTTCTGGGAGGATTTCGTCAAATTCAAAAAAGGCGAAGGCGCGCCCGGACTCCCCGACTTCTCCTATGCGGGCTATGCGATGGGGCGGGAGGATATCCCCAAAGCCGAAGGCAAGCGATTCTCCGTAACCGACTACGGCGCGATTCCCGATGACGACAAAAGCGATCGCGCCGGAATAATCGCGGCAATCGCGGCCGCCAAGGCGAACGGCGGCGGCATCGTCTTCTTCCCCCGCGGCCGCTATCTGGTCGCGGAAGAGGAAGACATCCTGGAGGATATCCGGATCGACAGCCCGAACATCATCCTCAAAGGGGAAGGATGCGGCCCCGGCGGAACCGAAATCTTCATGCGCAACCACTACGGCAACAAAACGCCGCGCAAGATGTTCGCGGTGGCCAAACTGTTCACTTTCCGTCCGACGGCCGAATTTTCCCGGGGGCCGGGACTGGCCAAAATCACTGCCGACGCGCCGCGTGAGAGCTTCTCCGTCGAAGTGGACAATCCCGACAAATTCGTGCCGGGTGAATTCGTCCAGTTTGATATGCGCACCCCCGAGGCGAACAGTCTCTACCTGGACGGACTTGAGCCGTGGGAAATCTGGACCGAGACTGTGACGAAAGGGGTCCGCATCGCCGGCGAACATCACTGCATCGACCGGGTGGAGGGCAAGCGCGTCTATTTCAAGGAGCCGATCCACTGCGTAATCAAGGCCGCGCACAACTGGCTGATCAGGCGGGACGCCCTGATGCCCGGCTGGGGGGTCGAAGATATCCTCTTCCGGGGCAGTCAGCCGGAACAGTTCACCCACCACCTCAACTATATTCTCGACAGCGGCTGGAGCATGGTCGCGATGCACCGCGGCCTCAGTCCCTATATCCGCCGCTGCCGGTTCGTCGACGCCTCCATTCCGGTTTGCGTCACCTCCTCCTACGGCGGCACGGTCATCAACTGCGCGGTCGAGGGCAACCGGGGGCACTACTCCTTCTCGTTCGACTACTTCAACTACGGCGGTCTCGGCGCGTTCACTTACGACAAGGCCAAAGAAGGGTCCTTCCACGGCTGGGGTGCGAGCGCCGGAGCCGTCGGCACGGTAATCTACCGCTGCAAGAACTCCGACCGGGGCTTCGACTGGCATGCCTCCTGGCCCTATGCGACGCTGATCGACAACTGCACCGGCGGAGTCGTCGGCAACGGCGGCGGCGTTCATCTGCTGCCCAACCATATGCAGTATCTGGTGTTCTGGAACTTCCGGCAGACCGCGGGCGAGACGCTGCAGGATTACGATTTCTGGCAGAAGCGCAAGAGCGATGAAAGTTACAGCAACGTCAAAATCGTCAAGCCTTATATCATCGGTTACCAGGGGCCGAGCACATTCCTCGCTTCGAGCTGCGCGGCGGTGGAATCCCCCGGCAAGCCGGTTTCGCCGCAATCGCTTTTCGACGCGCAGACCCGGTTGCGTTTCTCGCGGATGCCGTTGTGGTACGAAGAGGGCAAGGCGCAATATGAATTCTACGAGAAGAACGGCTACTATCCCCCCGGAGAACTGACCCGATGAAACGGATTTTGTTCCTGAGCGCAAAACGGTCGCTGGCGCGCCTGTTCTGGCCGGAGGAGTGTTTCCTCCTCGCGGAACAGTACGGGTTCTCCGTCGAAATTCCCGCCTGGGAAAGCGACTGCTCCATGGCCGAATTGCTGGCGGGCGATCTGACGCCTTACAGCGGGTTCCTCACCGCCTGGGACTCTCCCTGCTGTGACGGAAAACTGCTTGCCCGCGCGCCGAATCTGCGGATGATCGGTCACCTCGGCGGTTCCACCGCGGTTGTGGCCGACGACTCCACCTTCGCCCGCGGCGTCCGGGTATCGAGCTGCAATACCCTGATGGCGCACCGCGTGGTGGAGTGGTCGCTGATGGCGACGCTGATGGCGGCGCGCAACTTTTTGATCAACAGCTACAACGGCCGGGAGAACCGCATGGTGTTCGGCCGCCGGCTGGAGCTCGCCGACACCGCCTCCCTGACGGTCGGAATCTGGGGGCTCGGGACGATCAGCCGCGAACTCCTGAACATGCTTGCGCCGATCCGATTCCGGAAGATCCTGATTTTTTCGGAACACGCCGCGCCGGAACTCCTGGCTGCGTTGGGAGCGGAGGCGGCGCCTTCGCTTTCGGCGCTTTTCCGGGAGAGCAATATCGTCCACCTGCTGGCGGGCGCCACCGCAAAGAATCTCGGACGTGTGGGGCGCATGGAGCTGGAAGCGTTGAAACCGGGTTCCACCCTCATCAACGCGGGGCGGGCGCGTCTGGTCCAGGAAGATGCGCTGATGAACGTTCTCCGGCGCGGTGAAATCCGGGCGATGCTGGATGTGTTTTACCAGGAGCCGCTTCCGCCGGACCATGAGCTGTTCCGTCTGCCGAATGTCTTCTGTACCCCGCACGATGCCGGAACTCCCGGAATGCGGCAATACGCCGCTTTCATGCTGGAAGAGTTTCGTCGTTTCTACGCCGGCGAACCTCTGGCCGGTGAAATCAACGCGGGGCACAACGCCCAGATGACCGATGAACGGCTCTGGAAACAGCCGGTTTAGTCGAAACGACCTCCTCCGCTTTCACCCTCTGCTACGACACCCACGAGATATGCCGCCGGTATTCGCGCGGAGACATGCCGACGCGGCGGCGGAATTCGGTGGAGAAATTGAGGGAGTTCGGGTAACCGACGGCGACGGAAATCTCTTTGATGGAGAGTTCTTCGCGCTCAAGCAGATGCCGGGCGCGACGCATCCGCAATTCGAGAAGCATCTGGTGCGGCGTGGTGTTGAAATAACGGCGGAACTGCCGTGTCAGGTGGGCGGGGGTGCAACGGCAGCGTTCCGCCATCAATTCCCGCGTCCAGTCGAAGCCGGGATTCTCCTCGAGCTCCCCGCGGAGCAAGGTGAGCGCTTCCGGAACGTCCTCCCGCGCCGGTTGCGTCCGCAGATACTGCAACAGTTCGAAGGTGCACAGCGCGTTCTGTTCCGGTGCGGGGGGCCCTCCGGTTTCGGCGAGTTCATCGAGCCGGTGGAGCAGTCGCTCGATATGATGCCGGTCGAGGCCGGTGACGACGTCGGTCTCCCCGAGTCCGCTTTCCCCGAGATAGGATTTCAGCATTTTCCCGGAGATCATGACGGAGATTTTGTGGCATCCGTCGGCGCCGGAAACAAATTCGTTTTCGATTTCCGGCTGCATCAGGAAGACATCTCCCGGCCCAAGCCGATACCCCCGGTCCCGCTGGCGCACCAGAAGTTCCCCTTTTCGAACATATTCCAGCGATAGAAACGGGGCGTTCCGCCGCAGATAGTGCGCTCCTTTAAGCAGTTGCACTTCGCAAAAACACTCCGCAGCCAGCAGGTCGTCCACTCCGGTTCCTACCGCAATGCCGCGCATCCGGTAGAAACGGCGTGAACGGACATGAAAGAGCTCCATGCCACCGGAATGCGATGGCGGAGGAAGTGTTTCCCAGCGGAAGGGGGAAAGATCGGCCAATTCCTGCATTAAAGTTCCTTTATCAAATATAATTCGGCTGTTTCCAAATATAATATAAACTTTATCCATTGTTTTTCAAATGTATTCTTGGTATACTATAGACAGAAAAACGATGGAGAATACGATGATGAAGCGATGCAAAGAACCGATGGAAGCGGCCTGGAATTTTCTGACCGGGGAACTGTTTTCCGCCGAAACCGGGTTGATTTACGATTATCTCTCAAGCCGCGAGCGCGACGCGAGGTTCCGTTGCCTGCCGTCGCCGGAGGAGATCGCCGCCGCATTTCCCAACCCCTGCGGATGGAGCACCGGCATGGAGGATTGCGCGCTCAACGGCGGCTTTATGATCGATGTGCTGCGCCTGCGCGGAGAGCTCGGGAGCGAATTCGCCGCCCGGGCGATGCGCGGACTGATCCGGCTGGGAACCGTTCACGGAAAGTGCGGCTTCGTGGCGCGCGGACTCTCGCCCGTCGACGGGAGAAGCTGCTACGGGAACTCCTCCCGCGACCAGTTCACGCTGGCGGTCTATGGTCTGCTGACCGGCTGGCGGAGCCGGGAGATGGCTTCGCATCTCCGGGAAGAGGCGGCCGGACTGCTTGCCGCCGTCGCCGATTATTGCGCCGCGATCGCCGTGCCGGAACGGGAGTTCGACCTTCACCGGCTGGACGGCGGCCGGGCGATCGTCTCGAAGATGTGGGAATGCGCCCCACACGAAGCGTTCCGGCTGCCGATGATTTTCGCCGCGGCTTACGAAGCGACCGGGAAAGAAAAATACGGAGAGCTGACCCGCCGTTTCGCCGCGCCGGGATTGGCGCGGACGCTTGAACTTGATCCGGACGACGCGACGTGGTGGGATATGCCGCTCATTCAGATGCAGATTTCGTTCTCTTCATTTCTTGCCGGACGGACCATGCCGGAACACGACCGGACCTTGCGCAGCCTGCTGCGGAGCGGAGCTGCAATCGCCCGCCGGAAGCAGGCGGAACTCCTCGACCGCGCCGAACGGTTCGACGGACCTTGGGATACCCTCTGCCCCAACTGGCGGACGCTGCCGATGCGATTGACGCCGGGAACGCTCTCCCCGGACGGGCGTTCCGCCCTGTTCGACGGCCAAACTTACCTCAACCCGGTGTTTCCGGAGAGCTTCCATCGTCCGCTTGAACTGATCCGCGGCATGGGCAATTACCTCGGCTCGATGGCGCTGGCCGGAGAGGTCGGGGCGGACGACCCGCTGATCCGGCGGCTGACGGAGCAGGTTTCGCGGATTGATTTCTCACGCAGCGCCTCGGTCGCACCGCTGCCGCTCGTCCACGGCTGTTTGCTGATGGAAAACGCCTTGAATCATGAAGCCGTATTCGCAGAAACATTTCAAATGGAAGGAGCAAAAAAATGAAATCCCGTTTTACGCTGATTGAACTCCTCGTCGTCATCGCCATCATCGCCATTCTGGCGGCGATGCTGCTGCCCGCGCTCAACCAGGCGCGGGAACGGGCCCGAACGGCCAATTGTGTCAGCAATCTGAAACAAATTGGCCTGATCAGTATGAATTATATGGATGCAAACAAAGGATTTTTGCCTCAACACTGCACCGACACCGGGGCGATTTACTGGGCGGACACGCTTTTTGCATTCCATGTCGGCAAAAATCCCGGCAACAAACTGATTTTCCGGGTGGAAGACTGGTCCTCCACCAACGCGATACATCCCCGGGCGCCGTTCGATTGCCCCACTTCCGTTTCGACAGGCGGCAATACCCGGTTGCGGATTGACTATACGATCAATATTCACATGACCGCCAACTACGGAAAGGCCGCGAAGACGCGGAAACCCTCCGAACGCGGCGTGGTGATGGACTGTTACCTGGAAAGCAGCGCTCCGGACGCGGGAACATCGCCGGGAGCGGGAGTCAGTTTCAATGCTCTGACGACCCCCGCCAGCCTGCCTGCGTGGCGCCACTCCAGCGGAATCAACGTCCTGTGGTTCGACGGGCATGTCGCCAATCGAAAGCACGGTACCATTTCGGAATGGACCGGCGACCCGGCAATCAATCCCGGGTACTATTTCTGGGGAGAAGGATGCGACTCCAGCGGCCCGGGCAGAACCCCATAATCCGAAAGCGGCGAATGATGATGAAACATATCTATTGCCTTCTTGCCATATTGCTCCTCCTTTCGCTCCGTGCGGAGACCGTCTACGAGAATTCGTTTGCCGCGCAAAATGCGTTGCAGGGGTGGGAGACCGCGCCGGGCATTGACGCAACTCCATCCGGACTGCGGATCATCCGGACACAAAAGGGCGACTCCGTTGCCCGTTTCGCGCTTCCGGCCGCCGGGTTGTCGAATCGCATCCTCCGCCTGAGCTGCGAGGCGGAGGCGGAAGATCTTGCCGGACGCAACACCGTCGCCCCTTACTTCGGAATGAAAGTGCAGCTTCAGGTGAAAGCCGGGGGGAAAAATAACTGGTTCGACATTCCCTTCCCGGATGGCAGCTTTACGTGGACGCGCTTCGGCACGACCGTGATCATCCCCCCCGGCGTGGAATCGGCTTCCCTCAACGCGGGGATTCAGGGAACGACCGGGAAAGTCACCATCCGGAATCTCCGAGTGGAGACTCTCGGCGAAACGGTCGACCTTTCGCCCGTCGCCAATATGGCGCTTGAGGATGAAGCGGCCGGAGACGGCAAGGGCGGCTGGACCGACCAGGGGCCGAAACAGGATGGCCGGATATTCCGCGAAGGATTGAAGAGAAAATTTTACGGCGTCATCCCCGTCTCGGTCAAAACCGACGGAAAGGGAGTGCTCGTCATGAAATCATCTCAGCTTCCCGACATGCCGTCGCAGGTTTCACTCCCGGTCGGCGGTGCAACTGCGAAAACCCTTTACCTGCTGCACACGCAAGCCTATGCACCGGAATCCGCTGATCCGGTCGGCACGATCATCTTGACCGGAGAAAACGCGAAGGAGCAGCAAATTTCCGTCTGCGGACAACGTGATGTGGGCGAGTGGTTTTTGCGCGTTGTCGAATTCGCCAACGGGTTCCCCGCGGTATTTGTCGAAAGCAGGGGAAAAGTTCCGGCGGCGGTCTATCTCTCCCGCTTTCCCATTGATCCGGGGCTGGGCAGAATCAGCAGGATCACGTTCCGCACGGCACAAAAGTCCATGTGGCTGATTCTCGGCGCAACCCTTTCTGCACAGGACGCGAAATTGCCTTCTCTGAAGAAAACAGAGATGGCGGCGAATGAGAACTGGCTGCCCTTTCCGCAGCTCGAATACAATCCGGTCCAGCCCGGTTCTGCGCTTGATCTCAGCGTCTGGCAGCCGCCGGAAAAAGTCGGCGCTCTCGGGCGCGTCATGATTACTCCGGAAGGACATTTCGCCTTTGAGAAACGCCCGGATCAGCCGGTCCGCTTTCTCTCCTGCGCTGCCGGACTGGTGAACGATGAGAACTTCAAAGATCATCAGACGATCCGTGAACTGGCGAAAGAGATTCGTAAAAGCGGCTACAACATGGTCCGGCTGCATTTCCTGGATGCCGCGTTGATGACCGGCGCCGATAAAGAGTTCGAATTGAACTCCGGGATGCTGGACAAAATCGACTACTTCATCTACTGTCTCAAGGAAAACGGCATTTACCTCAATATCGACCTGATGTCCAGCTGGATCGGCTATATGCCAGGCAATGTCTACTCCCGGGAGAACCAGGACCCCCTGAAATCCTTCAAATACCGGATTCATTTCGAACCGGAAATCCGGGAGCACTGGAAAAAAGGTGTCGAAAAAGTATTTCTCAGGGAAAATCCCTATACGAAAACCCGATTGGTCGACGATCCTGTTTTTGCAATGGCTGTCGCCTACAACGAACAGGAATACGGGTTCTGGCGGGAATTCAGCGACGCTCCGATTCTCCCGCACTGGCGCGCCTTCCTGAAGAAGCGGTATGGCGTCATCGAGAATCTCAGGAAGGCATGGGGGCCGTCGGCGAACGGGTATGCTTCGTTCGACGAAATTCCCGGTTTCGTCCTGAAATCCCGGATTTACACCAACGATGATGTCGCCCTGTTCCTGCGCGATGTTGAAACGGACACCCTGCGGTTTTACGAGAAAACCATGCAGGACTTCGGCTATCCCGGACCGGTAGTCGGTTACAACTGCGGGAAAAATCAATATTATAACATGATCCGCAAGGATTCTCCGCTTGTGGCCATGAACGCCTATCATGCGCACCCGTCGAACTGGGTGCAGAAAGGATCATCGATCTCTCAAAGCAGCGCGATCGGAGAGCGGGGGAAAATCCTGCGGGATTTTGCCGCCGTCCGGCAGGCGGGCAAGCCGTTTGTGGTGACAGAACACAACCTGGTCTTCTGGAATCAGTACCGATATGAACAGGCGTTTGTCATGGGCGGTTATGCCGCATTGCAGGGATTCGATGCGCTGACCTGCTTCTCCTCTCCGGTCAGTTTCCGCCCCGAGAAACGAATCCTTTCGTTCGGGCTCTATAAGGACCCGATCATGAAAGCGGCGGAATTCATGACCTGGTTCCTCTTTGTACGCGGGGATGTCGCCGCCGCGCCGCCGGGATTGCGGGTTCGGATTGCGGAATCGGAAGTTTTCGGCAAAAACGGATTGCGGGGCGGATTGCCCACGGAACTTTCTCTCGCCGCGCTGGTTGCCGGAATTTCGATTGATTGCGATAAAGAGACTGCGCTCGCCTCCGGAGAAACCGCGGTCAAAATGGGGGAGTGCAGCGGGATATTGGTCAGCAACGCCGGATTCTCCTCCACTCTGGATAACCCGGATGCCGACGCGAAACAGATTCTCCGGCAGTTCCGGGAAAAGAAACTGCTTGCTCCGGAGAACCGGAGCGACGGAAAAAACCTCTTCGAATCCGCAACCGGCGAACTGTTGCTGGATGCTTCCCGAAATTTCATGCGGATCAACACTCCGCGTTTTCAGGGGATTTGCGCCGAGGCCGGAACCAGGACGCAGTTGCAGGACTTCGCCGTCGAGACAATGACCACGCGCGGAACGCTCGCCCTGATCGCCATTGACGGGATGAAACCGATTCGCGAGGCGGATCGAATGGTGCTGATCTACGCCACGAATGCGCTGAACAATAAGATGCGCTTCACCTCGCCGGATATGGTAACGCTGGATTACATCGGCGACGCACCGGTGCTGCTGGAACGCGGCCGGTTCGTTGTGACCGTCTCCAACCGCAACGGCGATCAATTGAAGCTCTACCCGCTGGATATGGCCGGAAAAAGATTGAAGGAGATCCTTCCGCAGAAAGCAACGGAAAACCAGGCGGTATTTCAAATCGATACCGGCAGGGACGGGGCCGCCGTCTTCTTTGAAATTTCAAAATAAACGGATGATTGACCGGTCAGGCCGATTCATCCGCATTGCCCCGCCGGGGAGCCGTCAAGCTGTTTTTTACAAAACAACGTTCAGCGGCGGCGGATGTAGCGGCGGTACTGGCCGGGCGTTCGCGCGAAATTTTTGCGGAACGCGGTGGTGAAGTAGCACTCGTTGGAGAAGCCGGACTGTTCGGCCACTTCAGCGAGCGTGAGGTCGTAGCGCGCCAGCAGCCGCGCCGCGTGGACCAGCCGCGTCCGCTGGAGGTAGGCTCCCGGCGTCAGCCCGAGTTCGCGCCGGAAGAGCTTGCGGAACTGCGCCTCGCCGAGCCGGACGTGCCGGGCGATGTCTTCCACGGCGATCTCTCCGGTGAAGTTCCGGTTGATGTAGTCTACCGCCAGCCCGATGCGTTCGTCGTTCCGCGGTTTCGCCGTCAGGTGGAAACGCCCCCGCCGCGCCTCTTCCCGCATCAGCTCCAGGAAGAGCTGTTTCATCTCCTCCTGCGCCGCTTCCGAACTGGTGTTGCGCAGCGCGACGATGGATTCCAGACGGTCGAGTACCGCATCCGGGTGTTCCGGGCGGAGGAACGGCGAGGCGAATCCGGCGAACGGATTCGGCTCCGACACATTCTCCGCCAGCGCGTGGGCGATATAGTGCTCCGAAGCGTCGCAGCCGTCGGCCAGCCCGAACGAGTGCGGCATGAATTCCGGGACGATCATCGCGTCGCCGCGCCGGAAGATCCGCTCCTCTCCGTTCACCGTCACCCGTTCCTTGCCGGAGGCGGTCATAAAGAAAAAGTTGTCGCAGATCCGCCGCTCCGGCACGTTCCACGGCCGGAAACAGCGCCAGAAGGTGATGCCGAGCACGATCGGCTCCACTTCGAGCGTGATGCGCGAAAGCGTCCCGGCCGTCTCCGCGTCGAGCAGCCCCTCCAGTTTCTCCTTGCGTTCGTCGCCGAATTCGTTCATAGTATCGAAAATCGAAAGAAATCGTTGGTTTTCTGCAATTGCTTCCGGTAGAAAAATAGCGTATCCTATAAGAAAGGCAACTCCGAAAACCGAAAAAAAAGGAGGAAATCGGAATGGAACGCATTGACCGGATCGAATTCGCCTACCCCGTCTCCACCATGTTCAAGGCCGACAGCGAGTTTCTCTACGCCCGCGAACCGACGCCGCGCCGGATGCCGGACGGCTCGATCGTCTCGCTGGTCTACACCGGCGGCACCAAGGAGCCGCATCCGGACAACATCGCCACGTTCATCCGCAGCGAGGACGACGGCAAAACGTGGACCCGTCCGCAGCTGCTCTGGAAGCACCCGCTCCGCTGCACCTGGGGGACCGAACTCTTCACCGAGGGAGAACGCCCCTTCGCCGTGTTTCAAACCTTCTGCTATGAGACGATTTATACGGAACTTCGCGCGTTCATGACCTTCACCGACGACTGCGGAAAGAGCTGGACGCCGCCGGTGTCGGTTCCGGGGGTTCCGGCGAACTTCTCGGTCCGCCAGGGCAAGGTGCTTTCCGACGGGAGCTGGCTCTTCCCGGTCTACTGGGTGGAGAACCGCAACGAATGGACTCACAACTATGATCCCTTCGTCTCCGGGGTGATCCGCTCCACCGACGGGGGGAAGAGTTTTTCGCTCCACGGCGCCGTTTCCACCCCCGGACATGCCTGGGAGCCGGAAGTGGTCGAGCTGGAGCCCGGACACCTCAAGATGTGGGTCCGCTACGAACACGACGCCGGAGTCCTCTGGGAGAGCGAGAGCCGCGATTACGGCCGGACCTGGACTCCGGCGCGGCCGAGCGACATTCCGAATCCCGGCACGAAATTCGTGATCTACAAAATCAACGGCCGCCATGTGCTGGTCAACAACGTCTGCACTCCGGACCGCCGCGAACGCGACGTGCTCGAGCTCTGGGTCAGCTCCGACAACTGCCGGACCTGGGGGAAGAAGCTGCCGCTCGCCCGGCTGTTCAAAGAGAAGCCGAACACCTGGGACGGCTTCTGGGACGGCGGCGACGCGATGCCGCAGGTCGCCTATCCCCACGGCTTCGCCGACGACAAAGAGCAGAAACTCTATCTTGCCATCGATGCGGTGCGCAAGTTCTACTTCCTGGCTGTTCCCTATTCAGACCTCGGATAGGAGGAAATGCCCTTGCCCGGCGCCCTGCCGGGCAAGGGCAACACTTTTGCCCGACCCTGCGGCGTCAATCTTTCGGTTTTTTCCGGTCCGGTGTTTGATTTGGCGAAAAGAAGTGATAAGATTTGTACGAGGAATTCCGTCTTCTATTCGAACATCCGGACTGTCATGCGAGGAGGACAAAGAATGGATAATCAAGAGAAAGATAAGGATACCGCGCAACCATCCCCCCGGGAACAAACCAAACCGGGCGATGGCAGCCCGCCCCGCCCCGCCGTCCAACCTCCGGTGCAGGATGACGTTTCCTTCCGGAAACTGTGGGAACTCCTGCTGGCGGGGAACCCCTTCTATCTCATCAGCGCCGGGCTCATCCTCTACG
>CAYSZM010000007.1:0-61639 GCA_964435365.1 uncultured Victivallis sp.
AGCGGCACCGGGTCTTTGGGCCCGTACCAGCGAAAGGTCTGTTCCATATTGTAGGACATGATGTTACACTCCCGAGAAGGCGGAGAAGGCGCCGTCGATCGGCAGCACCACTCCGTTGACGAAGGACGACGCGCTGTCGTCCACCAGGAAGAGAAGCGCTCCGCAGAGGTCTTCCGGCGTGCCGAAGCGGCCCATCGGCGTGTGCGCGAGAATCGTGTTGCCGCGCGCGGTCAGCGTGCCGTCCGGATTGGTCAAGAGGGCCCGGTTCTGGTCGGTGAGGAAGAAGCCCGGCGCGATCGCGTTGACCCGGATTCCCACCTTCGAAAAGTGAACCGCCAGCCATTGCGTGAAGTTGCTCACCGCCGCCTTCGCCCCGGAGTAGGCCGGGATCTTGGTGAGCGGCGTGAACGCGTTCATGCTGGAGATGTTGATGATGCAGCCGTTCCCCTTTTCCGCCATGCCGCGGCAGAATGCCTGCGTCGGCAGCAGCGTGCCGAGGAAGTTCAGATTGAAGACGAAGCCGACGCCGGCCGGGTCGAGGTCGAAGAAGGTCTTGACTCCCTCGAGCGAGCCCTTGAGGTCTTCCGGCAGCAGGTATTCGCGGCTGGTGGTGCCCTTCGGGTTGTTGCCGCCCGCGCCGTTGACCAGGATGTCGCATTCGCCGAAGGTTTCGCCGACTTTCGCCGCGGCCTTGGCCAGGCTTTCCGGTTCGAGCACGTTCGCGGAGATTCCGATGGCTTTGCCGCCCGCCGCGACGATTTCGTCGGCGACCGCCTGGGCCGCCTCTTCGCGGAGGTCGAGGATGGCGACCGAGGCGCCCGCCTTGGCCAGCGCTTTGGCCATGACGCCGCAGAGAATTCCGCCGCCGCCGGTGACGACGGCTGTTTTTCCGGTAAGATCGACTTTCATGATGTTCTCCTTAGTCGTTAGTCGTTAATTGCTATATGACGTTGATGTTTTCGATGATCAGTTTCAAAGCCGCTCCCAGCGCCGCGCCGATGCGCCCGCTTTCGGAGAGGGTGACCGCAAGTTCGCGCGGCGGCTCGATGGCGAGGCGCGCCGAAAGCTCCGCCGCGAAGTCCGGACCGAGATCCCGGAACCGCCCGCCGAGCACGATCAGCGCCGGGTCGAGCAGCATGGTGAGTAGCGTGATGACATAGCAGGTGCCGTCGGCCAGATAATCGACCGCCGCCATCACCGCCGGGTCGCGCCGCTTCCATGCGGCGGCGAGTTCCGCCGCTTCGACGGAGCCGCCGGCCAGCTCGACCAGGAATTTCTCGCCGAGCGCCTGTTCGATCGGCAGCAGCCGCGTCCCGTCGGGGGAGGGGACGCGAAGCGTGCGGATTTCCCCCGCCGCACCGGAACGCCCCTGCAACAGCCTGCCGCTCTGGTAGATGGCAGTGCCGATGCCGCGTTCCGCCGAAATGAAGATGAAGTCCTCGGTGTTGCCCGCCGCGCCGAAGTGGTACTCCCAGAGCGCGGCGGTTCTGGCGCGGTTTTCCAGCCGGACCGGGAACCCGGTCTTTTCCCCGAGGAGGGCGGCGAAATTCCGCCCCTTGAGCGGGAAGTTCGCGCAGTAGACGATTTCGTTGGAGTCATGGTCGATCTGCCCGGCGATGGCGGCGCCGATTCCGGCGATCCGCCTGGAACCGGCGGCTTCGGCCAGCTCTTTCACCAGCCGCGCCGCTCCGTCGAGGATGGACTCAAACGTGTTGCCGTGCCCGGTTTCGCGCGTGAGCACCGGTTTCCCGGCGGCGTCGCCGAGAACGCCGCGCAGCAGCGATTCATGCCCGATGTCGATCCCGATGCAACCGAAGCGGTCCGGCTCGAAGGTGAGCAGGATCGGCGGTTTCCCGCCGCTCGACACGCCGCACCCCGATTCGCGCAGAATCCCCTGCCGGATCAGCCCGTCCACCAGCGACGACACCGCCGGGCGGCTCAGCTTCAGGCTTTTGGCCAGGTCGGCGCGGGAACTCGGTCCCTGTCGCAGCAGCAGCCGGAGCAGTTTTTCGGAGGATGAGATCATGACATTCCTTTGTTAAGAATCTTTACAAAGTATAAGATACAGCATTTTTTACGATTTCCAAGTGCGAAGTGCGGAATTTTGAAAAAATCCTCTTGCTGAGAATCTGTATTCGTGATGTAAAATTCATTCCGGCGCTTGAAAACGTCCGGGGCGGGGGATATGGTTAATAATACGTGACGCAAGACAAAACCGGGAAACGCATGAAGAGAACGGGCAGGACATCATCGGAGGTATGCATCAGCATGTTGCTGGTGGCGGTAATCCTGCTGTTTCAGGCGATTTTTCCGTTTGGGCTACCCTGCGTTCCAGGCGGGGAGTCCTGCCCGGACGGCGTTCGGCTTCGGAGCGCGGCGATGGAGGACGAAGAGCATTCGCACCATCAGCCGGAACGGAGCGTGGCGGCAAAGAAAGAGCTTTCCGGGCGGAAATTATCCCGATTCGTCTCAAATGCGCCGGTTCCGGCGGAAAGCTTGCGGGCGTTTTTCGCTCCATCCTTTTTGGCGATTCTCGGGCGACCGCTTCTTCCCGAGTGCGTTTTTCCCCTCTCCAGACGTCATATATGGATGCAGACTTTTCGCTGTTGATTCGATTGTCGCCGGATTTTTTCCCGCAAATCAATCGAATCAATGATGAAAAAAGGATTGCATTCAAATGAAAAAGAATCTGATTGCAGGTATTGTACTTTCCCTCGTGTTTCTCTCCCTGGTTTTTGCGGCGCTGGTCAAGTTCGATATCATTGAACTGGGCCATCATCCGAATGACGGGCATAACCACGCCGTATCCGGCGATGCGGCGGGCGACGGCCACGACCACGGTTCGGAGCCGCGGGTCTGCAACGACGGCCATAAACACTGAGGGCGATGATGAAATACAGTGTCATTGCAGCGGTGCTGATGGTCGTGCTGTTTCTGGGCGGGCTGCTTGCGGCCGGTCAATTCGGCCTGATCCGCCTGAAATCTTCTGCCCGGACCGGAGCGGCGTGTTCCTCCGACGACGGCCACGGCCACGGTCATGAACAGGAGGCCGCAGGCGGCGACGCGGACCATGAGGAAGACGCCGTCGTCCGGCTGACCGCGGAACAGCGCAAGCTGATTAACGTCGAAGTCGGCGAGGCCGCCGCCGGAACATTCGAAAATCTGCTCGATCTGAACGGCGAATTCAAACTCAACCTGGACAGAACCGCCCGGATCATGCCGCGGATGCCCGGCTTTGTGACGCAGGTCGCCGTCAGCGAGGGCGATGCCGTCGCGAAGGGGCAGCTTCTTGCCGTACTGACCAGCCATAAACTCGGGGAGTATTATTCCGATGCGAACTCTTCGGCGGAGAGCGAGGCGCTCGCCCTGTCCGAGTTCCAGATGGCGCAACGGCTCAAGGAGAACAGCGCGATATCCGAGAAGGAGTATTTGCGGTACAAGCGCGAGTACGCCGAAGCACGGATCGCCCGCCGTCGTGCGGAGACGATGCTCCAGTCGCTCGGCCTCGACCCCGCACACCGGGAACACCTCCACGGACACGGCCGGGACAACGCCATCTGCACCGAGTATGAAATCCGCGCGCCGTTCGACGGCGTCGTGATCGCCCGGGACATCACCGTCGGAGAGAGCTTCGCCGAAGACAATACCAAAGCGGTGTTCACTGTCAGCAACCTGAACGAGTTATGGCTGGACCTGCAGGCGGATGCTTCAGCGCTTCGCATGCTCGGAAAGGGGATGACGGCATCCGTCTCCGTCGCGGGCTCTTCGCTGCGTTACGCCGGTACGGTTGTTTTCGTCGCTTCGGTGATCGATGAGGCGACGCGCACCGGACTGGTCCGGGTGCGGCTGAACCGTTCCGGCGCGGAACCGCGGCCGGGAGAGTTCGGGAGCGGCCGGTTCCGGCTGCCTTCGGCGGAGACGAATGTACTCATTCCGCGCGAAGCGGTGCAGCTTATTTCAGGAGAACGCGTGGTTTTTGTTCCGCAGGCAGACGGCTTCGTCATCCGGACGGTCACGGTCGGGAAAACGGAGCGGGGGATCTCCCAGATCGTTTCCGGCCTGAAACCGGCCGAACAATATGTTTCCGCCGGGGCGTTTGAACTGAAATCGATTTTACTGACCGGCGGCATGGACCCCCATGCCGGACACGGTCATTGAGAGGCGCCCCATGCTCGCAAAATTCATTTCAGGCGCACTTCACCTGCGCGGCCTCGTCGTATTTCTCATGCTTGGAGTGATCGGATTCGGCATTTACGCCTGTCTCGAAACTCCGCGCGACGCCTTTCCCGACATCTCTCCGGTCATGGTTCCCATCTTCGCGGAAGCGCCCGGCCTGGCCGCCGAAGAGGTGGAGACCGCGATTGCGCAGCCCATCGAAAGCGCCATGTGCGGCCTGCCCGATGTGACGCTGGTCAAATCGACGTCCGGATTCGGACTGGGGGTGGTATACGTCTATTTCCGCAATTCGGTGGACATCTACTTTGCCCGGCAGCTGGTGGCGGAGCGCCTCGGCAGCGCGGAGAGTTCGCTCCCGCCCGGCATTCCGAAACCGGAGCTCGGGCCGATTTCCAGCGGGCTCGGACAGGTCTTCATCTATTACCTCGAAGCCGACCGCGACGCCGTCGACACCGGAGGCAAGGAGCTGAACGCCTATCTGCGCGAGCTGAACGATTTCGTCGTGAAACGCCAGCTTCAGACCGTGCCCGGCGTCACCGCCATCCTTTCGATGGGGGGCGACGTCCTGCAATACCAGGTCCGGCTCGATCCGGATGCGATGTTCCGCCACGACATCCCGTTCTCCGAAGTGATCGATGCGCTGAAGTCCAACAACCGCAACGTCGGCGGGCAATATGTCGAAATCGGCGCCGAGGAGTACCTGGTGCGCGGCATCGGAATGCTGAAGACGCTCGACGACCTGAAGAACATCACATTGCGCGAGGTGAACGGCGTTCCGCTGAAGCTGGGCAGCATCGCGGAGGTCGGGTACGGGCCGGACATCCGGCGCGGAGTCGTCAGCCGCAACGGCGAAAACGAGGTAGTCGCCGGAATGGTTCTGAAATTGTACGGCGAGAACACTTCGAAGGTGATCGCCGCGCTGCATGACAAACTTGCGGAAATCTCCGGGAACCTGCCCCGCGGCGTTTCGATCGTGCCGTATTACGATCAGGCCGACCTGGTGGACAACGCGGCAAAAACAGTTGAAAACGCGCTGCTGCAGGGGATTGCGCTGGTCGTCCTGGTGCTGGCGATTGCGTTGTGGAATCTGCGCGCCTCGCTGATCGTCGCCCTCGCCATGCCATTCTGCGCGGCGCTTTCGATGATCGGGCTGCACTGGTTCGGGCTTTCCGCCAACCTGATGAGCCTCGGCGGAATCGCCATCGCGCTCGGGATGCTGGTCGACGGGTCCATCGTCGTGGTCGAGAACATCATCCGGCATTTGAGCCTGCCCGGCAACGCGGAGCGGTCCCGGTTTGCGGTCATCGCCGAGGCTTCGTCCGAAGTGGCCCGTCCGATCACGTTTGCGCTGCTCATCATCATCGCGGTCTTTATCCCGATCGCGATGTTCGAGGGGGTGGAGGGCAAGATGTTCAAGCCGCTTGCGTTCACGATCGTCGTCGCGCTCGCCGGATCAATCCTCGCCGCGGTGGTCGCCGCACCGGTGCTGGCCTCCTGGCTGCTGAAGCCGTCCGTCCGGTCGGCGGCGCGCCTGGGGCGAATCGACGCCCTTGTCCGGCGCATTTACACCCCGCTCCTGGAAATGGCGCTTCGGGTGCGGTATGTGCTGTTCGCCCTCGTCGCCCTCGCTCTGGCGCTGTCCGTCTGGACGCTGCTTGAAGTCGGGCGCGAATTTGTTCCGACGCTGGAGGAAGGGGCGATCATCGCCACGGTGAGCATGGCGCCGTCGATCGGGCTCGCGCAGTCAGAACGGGTGGTGCGGAATCTGGAAACCATCATCCGCCGGCACCCGCAGGTGGAAGGCACGGTGTCGCGCATCGGAAGGCCGGAAGCGGGGAGCCACCCCCACCCGGTCAACTTCGCTGAAATTCAGATTGCGCTCAGGCACCCGGCAGGGCGGATCACCGGGGCGGAGGACCGCAAACGGATCGTCGAAGACCTGCGCGGAATGCTCAGGGATTATCCGGGCGTATCGATGAACTTCTCGCAGCCGATCCAGAATGCGTTCGACGAGCTGCTCTCCGGCACACGCGCCTATTTCTCCCTCAAATTATATGGAGAAAACCTGCATGTCCTGAAAGAGAAGGCCGAAGAAATCAAGGCGGCCGTCTCCAGCGTCCCCGGAGTGGTGGATTTGACGGTGGAGCAGAGTTACGGCCAGCCGCAATTGCAGGTCGAGCTCAACCATGAGAATATGGCCCGGCTCGGAGTCCGCGGCAGCGATGTCATGGAACTGGTTGAAAGCGCGATCGGCGGAGAGAACGTCGGCGCCATCTACCGGAACACCCGGCGGCATGACATCAACATCCGCCTCAAAGAGGAGTTTCGCTCCACGCCGGAAGCCGTCGCCAGGCTGAAGGTCCGCACCGCATCCGGGCGCTACGTCGAACTCGGGCGGATCGCCGATATCCGGATCACGGAGGGACCCGTTCAGATCAACCGGGAAAAAAACCAGCGCCGCTGGGCGATCCAGGGCAATATCTCCGGACGGGCTCCCAGCGAAATCGTTCACGACATGCGCCGGGCCATTCAGGAAGAGGTCAAGCTGCCTCCCGGCTATTTCGTGGAATTCGGCGGACAGTTCGAAAACCAGGAGCGGGCCATGAAAAAACTCGCCATCGTGGTTCCGATCGTGATCGGGGTGATCTTCGTTCTCCTGTGGATGACGTTCGGCTCGTTGAAAAGCAGCCTGATCGTGATGGTCAATGTCCCGCTGGTGCTGATCGGCGGAACCTTCGGCCTTTCCATCATGAATCAACTGCTCAGCGTTCCGACCGCGGTCGGTTTCATCGCCCTGTTCGGCATCGCCATGCAGGACGCCGTCGTGATGGTCTCCGACTTCCGCGATCTGCGGAAAAACGGCATGCCGCTGAAGGAGGCGATTTTTCAGGGGAGCGCCGTCCGGTTCCGCGCCGTGGTGCTGACCACGCTGACCACGCTGCTGGGGCTGCTGCCGCTGCTGCTGTCGTCCGGAATCGGGGCGGAAATACAGAAACCGCTGGCGGCAATCGTCGTCTTCGGTCTGTCGGCCTCCACGCTGTTGACGCTCTTCTTCCTGCCGGTGCTGTATTTTGAATTCGAGCGTCATTCGGCGCAGAAGACAAAATGATGGACGCCGGTCAGTTACTCACCAGCCGGACCGGGGGAGCCAGTGCGGTCATGGCGGCTGCGGCCATTCCCCGGAGGCACTCTTCCCGGCAATCCCTGCGGAAGACCAGCTCCGGAAGGTGTGCCGCCGGAACCAGTTCGCGGCACACCTTCTGCAGCGCCGGGCGGATCGACTCCTCGAACGCCTCGCCGCACAGGATAACCTGAAGCGGATTAAGCACGGCGGTGAGCGCGGCCACGGTTTCGGCGGCCTGTCCGGTCAGCCCGGCCAGGTTGCCGAGCCGCAGTTTCTGCTGCTCGCGGCTGATGCCGAAGGGAAGAAACGAGAGTTCTCCGGCGAATCCGGAGCGGCCGTGAAGAACGCTCCCGTTCACCGCAATTCCGGCGCGGGGGAAGCGTTTTTCCGGGAAATTTACCAGTGAAACCGTGCTGTTCCTCAACACGGGGACGGATTCGAGATATCCGGCCACCGCAAAATTCGCTTCGTGGTCCAACACGACCGGGAAGGGGAACCGTTCCCCCAGAAGCGTTTCCAGCGCGCCGGACGCCGTCTGCGGAAAGGAGACCGCAGCCGCCCGGATTCGGGGATAACGGCTGATCAGCTGTTCCAACGCATCTATGACCGTCTTTGAATCGACGATCCCTTTGTGCATAATTTCGCGGGTTACCGTCTCATTCATCATATTGGCCGTACACCCGGTCAGCTCGCCGATCCTATCTGTAAATTCCAGGTGCAGCAGCGCGGTCACCGCGGTTTTGCGGTTGCAGCCGTAGAGCAGGGCGGGGCGGCCGCCGCCGGACTCCTCCCGCGCTAATTCCACCACTTCGCCATCCTCGACCAGTCGGGCGAGCAACGTGCCGCAGGTGGCCAGGCTGAGTCCGGTTTTCCGGGACAGCGTCTGCTTGGTCGCCCCCTGCGGAAACTCCCGCAACGTGACCCGCAACGTCTCCAGATTCAGTTGCCGGAGCCGCACTCCGGTGCCGCCAAGTTGGTTCATCTTCTTTTGATCCTTTGTTATTTCAATACTTTTACCAAGTATTTTAATAATAAATATAACAACAACTTACCATTCTTCAAGTTGGATTTCAAATTATTTGGAGAAGAGCGTTTCCGGGCATTCGACGGCGATGACTTTGACCCCCTGCCGCCGGATGGCCTCGAGGAGCGGGCGCGAATCCGGGCGGTCGGTGGTGATCAGCACATCGACCTGGCTCCAGTGAACCATTCGGGTCATTCCGTCGCCGCTGAATTTGCTGTGATCGGCGATCATGACCGCCAGCCGGGCGTGTTCGATCATCGCCCGGGCGACTCCGGCGGTGGCGTCGCTGGTGTCGAGCACTCCTTCGGCATCGATGCCGCGGGCCGAAAAGAAGACCGCGTCGGCATGGTAGCACCCGATCGCCCGTTCGGCGCGGGTTCCGGTCAGAATTCCCGCCTTGCGGTCGAGCGTTCCGCCCGGCACGATCACCTCGGGGCCGTCGTCGGTCGGGAACCGCTCGCGCAGCAGCTCGGCCAGCCGCAGCGAGTTGGTGATGACGCTGCCGCCCGAGATGTAATTCCCGAGGCAGGTGGTGGTGGACCCGCCGTGAACAAACAGAACCCCTTCACGCGGAATCAGTTTTGCCGCTTCCGCCGCCAGCAGCTGCTTCTCCCGGCTGAACCACTGTTCGCGCAGTCCGAAGGGAATCGACGGGTTCGATTCCGGCGGCAGCGGCCGGACTCCGCCGTGGACCCGGAGCAGCATCCGGTTCTCCGCCAGCCGGTTGACGACCCGCCGCGCCGTTGCCTCGCTTGCTCCGATCCGCTCGGCGATTTCTCCGGTCGGCAGGAAATCCCGCCCGGTCAGCAGCGCGCAAATCTGTTTTTCCTGTTCTTCCGCTCTCATTGGTCCCTCGCTTTTCTTTATAGTATATAAGGAAAGGAAGCAGATTGCAAGCGGTAAAATGATCGAATGCGCATGAAGTGTGATCGATTGCAGAATCTCTTGAAAAAATGTGACCGAATGAACTGGCAAACATCCGCGGGAAATCTATATTCGCTGTCAGGCAACACAGGAGGTGCCGGAACATGAGACAGAAGAAAATGTTGATTGCGCATCGCGGTCTTTCGGCGACGTATCCGGAAAATACGTTGCCGGCGTTCGAGCAGGCGTTGAAGCTGAACGTCGACGCGATCGAATTCGACGTGCGGATGACCCGGGACGGCGTGCCGGTCCTGAGCCACGACGAGCGGATCGACCGCTGCGGCAGCGGCAAAACCGGGCTGATTCGCGATTTCACTTTCGAAGAGCTGCGCAAACTCGATTTCGGGGCCTGGAAATCTCCGGAATTCGCCGGAACACGCATTCCGACCCTGTTTGAACTGCTCGATCTGGTCGATTCCCGCCGTCCGGACCTCTTTCTATGCGTCGAACTCAAAGACGACGACTGCCGTTGCGCCCGCATGGTGATCGAGGAACTCGGGCGGCGCAACCGGCTGGGCAATTGCTCGATCATCAGTTTTTGCCCCGGCATGCTTTACTATGTCCACGGGATGGATGAGAGCGTACTGCTTCACGGATTCATCGACGAAGCGGACCTCGATTCACCGGCGAAACAGGAGTACCTGAGGATCGTCCGGCGGGTCGGCGTCTGGCGGGAACGTCTTTCGAAAGAGTTTTCCGCCAGGATTCATGCGCGCGGAATTGAAATCGACTCCTGGGCGGCGGACAACGAGGAAGAACTTCGAAAAATGCTCGATTGCGATGTCGATACCATCACATCGAATGCGCCGGACCGGATCATCGGCCTTTTGAAACCATAATCATTAATATAAGGAGAATTTCATGAGTATCATCACCATCGTCGGAGCCGGAATGATGGGGTCGGCCATGTCCGCGCCCGCCGCCGACAACGGACACGCCGTCCGTCTGGTCGGGACGCCGCTCGACCGCGATATCATCCGCTCGGTTCAGGAGAGCGGGTTCCACCCCACGCTGCACAAACAGCTTCCCGCCGCCGTCACCGCGTATCAGGTCGAAGAGCTCGACCGGGCGCTGGAAGAGGCCGAGCTGGTGATCGGCGGCGTCAGCAGCTTCGGCGTCGATTGGTTTTCGGAGACGGTCCTGCCGAAACTCCGCCCCGGCGTACCGGTCATTTCGGTCACCAAGGGGTTGCAGGATGGCGAGGGGGGAGCGCTCACCGCGTTTCCGCACCTGCTCGCCTCCCGCCTCCCGGAAGCATTGCGCGGGAAAGTGTCGTTCAACGCGATCGGCGGCCCCTGCATCTGTTTTGAATTGCTCGACCGCCGCCACACCATGGTCTATTTCTGCGGCGACGATCCGGCTGTGCTGGAGAAAATCCGTTCGTTCCTGGCCACTTCCTATTATCATATTCAGACGACCGCCGATGTGATGGGCGTCGAAGGGTGTGTGGCGCTCAAGAACGCATTCGCAATGGGAGTTTCGCTGGCGGTCGGCATCGCCGACCGTGAAGTGGGAGAACTCGACGCCGCGGCGACCGCCGCGCTCTGTGCGCCGGGGGCCCCGGACCGCAATCCGGTCTACAATCCGCAGGCGGCGCTGTTCGCCCAGAGCTGTCTGGAAATGCGCCGCATCGTCGCGCTCGCCGGCGGCGACGGCGCGCTTGCCGGAGAGCTTCCCGGCGCGGGCGATCTCTATGTGACCATCTTCGGCGGGCGCACCCGGCGGCTCGGCACGCTGCTCGGGCGCGGCATTCCGTTTGTCGAAGCGCAGCGGATTCTGCAGGGCGTCACCCTCGAAGCGGTCGCCATCATCACCCGGGTAGCCCGGGCGTTGCGCGCCCGGAAGGAAGACGAGGCGAAGTATCCGCTGCTCTTCCATATGGACGCCATCCTGAATCGGGGAGCGCAGGTCCATCTCCCCTGGGACAAGTTCGGCTGTTAAGCGTGATTGCAGCAACGGGACCGGGAGGAAGGCAGTGCGCCCCTCCCGGTCCCGCTGTTTTGACCGGTGATGTGTTAAACCGAGAGGAAACGGGAGATTTTCTCCGCGTCGATTTCCCCGCGGACCGATTCGTCGATGAATCGGCCCGATTCGATCACATACATGCGGTCGGCGATGTCGATGGTGAACGACAGCACCTGCTCGGAGACCACGATCGCGAGATCGCGGGAGAGCTTGAGGTCGTTGATCACGTGCGCCATCTCCTTGATGATCGAGGGCTGGATGCCTTCGGTCGGTTCGTCGAGGATGAGAACGCTGGGTTCCGCCGCGAGCGCCCGCCCGATGGCGAGCTGCTGCTGCTGGCCGCCGGAGAGGTTGCCGGCGCGGCGTTTGCGCATTTCATACAGAACCGGAAAGATGCTGTAGATTTCCGGAAGGACTTCGCAGGGGTCGGACCCTCTGCGCAATCCGGTCCGCAGGTTGTCTTCGACGGTGAGGGTCGAGAAGACGTGGCGCCCCTGGGGGATGTAGGCGATTCCGGCGTTGACGTGCCGGTAGCTTTCCAGCATGGTCACGTCTTCGTCGTCGACGGTGATTTTTCCGGACCGCGGGCGGACGACTCCCATCAGGCTTTTCATCAGCGTGGTTTTGCCCATGCCGTTGCGGCCCATGACCGCGACGATTTCGCAGGGTTTGACCTCGAAGGAAAGGCCGCGCAGGATCAGGCTCTGACCGTAGGACGTTTCGAGATTTTCGACTTTCAACATGGCTGCCTCCTTTCCGCTAGTGTCCGAGATAAACTTCGATCACGCGCGGATCGTTTTCGATTTCGTCCATCGACCCTTCCGCGAGGAACTCCCCGCGGTTGAGCACGGTGACCCGGTGGGCGATCGCCCGGACGAACTTCATATCGTGCTCGATCACCAGCACCGAACGGTTGGTGCAGATCTTGCGGAGCAGTTCGGCCGTCTTTCGGCGCTCGTCGACGCTCATTCCGGCGACCGGTTCGTCGAGCAGCAGAAGCTGCGGGTCGGCGATCAGCAGCATGCCGATCTCCAGCCACTGCTTCTGCCCGTGGCTGAGCAGGTCGGCGGAGGTGTCGAGGAGCGATTCCAGAAAGATCGCCTTGGCGGTTTCGTGAATCCGGTCAATCACCTCGGAGTCGCGCTTGAAGAGGATCGAGCCGAAAACGGACCGCCCCTTGGGGTACGACACTTCGAGGTTTTCGAACACGGTCAGTTCGGGGTAGATCGACGGCGTCTGGAATTTGCGCCCGACGCCGGCTTTGACGATCCGCTGTTCCGCCATGCGGGTGAGGTCATGATCGTTGAACATGATCTTCCCGGCGGTCGGTTTGGTTTTGCCGCAGATCAGGTCGAGCAGCGTGGTTTTCCCGGCGCCGTTCGGGCCGATCACGACGTGAACGGTGTTCCGCTTGACGTAGAGGGAGACGTTGTTGACCGCTTTGAATCCGTCGAAGGAGACGGTGAGCTCTTCCACGCTGAGCGCGTAGTCGGCGAGTCCTGTACTTTTAGCCACCATGATCAGCACCCCCTTTCGGCGTCGTTGCCCATCCAGTCCGCGGCGCGGACGAGGAACTTCGGCAGTTTGACGCGGCTTGCGAGCAGTTTCCAGAGTTTGGGCACGTAGGTTTCGACCAGTCCGGCCAGGCCTTTCGGGCACCACATGGTGACCGCGATGAAGGCGGCGCCCATGATGAACATCCAGAGTTCGGGGAATTTCTCCGAGAAGTAGGTCCGGCCGAAGCAGACCAGCAGCGTTCCGTAGATCGCGCCGACCGGCGAAAGCCTGCCGCCGAGGGCGCAGAAGATCACCATGTAGACCGAGGGTTCGATCGAGACCAGTTTCGGGGACATGAAGCCGACGTTCAGCGTGAACAGCGCTCCGCCCACCGCCGACATCAACGCGGCGATCACGAAGACGAAAACCTTGAAGTTCGCCACGTCGTAACCCGAAAAGCGCACCCGGTTCTCCATGTCGCGGATCGCGATCAGCAGCTGGCCGAATTTGCAGTGGGTCAGGAACCGGCAGATCAGCACGCAGCCCAGCGCGAGGGCGGCGGTCAGGAAGTAGAGAAAGTACTGCATCCCCTTCGTTCCCAGCGGAAACCCGAGGATCGTCCGCAGGTCGGTGATGCCGTTGATGCCGCCGGTGAGCCCCTGCCGGGTCACGAACAGAATCTCCATGCACCAGCAGAGCGCCTGGGTGATGATGGCGAAATAGACGCCGCTCACCCGCCGTTTGAAGATCGCCATGCCGACGATCCAGGCGATCAGCCCGGGGACGAACAGCATCAGGATCAGCGTCAGCGGAAAGCTCTTGAAGGGATACCAGAGATACGGGAGCTCCGTGATCTGGTTCCAGTCCATGAAGTCGGGCAGCCCGACCGTGGTCAGGGCGCGTGCGGTGTCGCTCGACGTGTCTTTGGCGATCAGCGCAGCGGCTTCCAGTTTAAGGAAGGCCGCCATGCAGTAGCCGCCGAGGCCCCAGTAGAGCCCCTGTCCGAGGCTCAGGATGCCGCCGTAGCCCCAGCAGAGCACCAGCCCGAGCGCCGCGAAGCCGAGCGACAGGTATTTGGCGGTCAGGTTGAGCCGGAAGATATCGAAGGATGCCGGAAGCACCGCGAAGAGCACGATCGCCAACAGGATGAAGGTGACCACTTCGCCGCGGCTTCCGAATAAATTGCGTTTGAAGGATGATTCAACCATGATGTCACCTCCTGACCTTCATCGCCACAAGTCCCTGCGGACGGATCATCAATATGACGATCACGGCGAGCAATACCATCACCTTGGCGATGACGCCGCTGGTGAAGAATTCCAGAATCGACTGGGCCTGTGCGATGCCGAATGCCGAGAGCACCGTGCCGATGAGGCTGCCCGCTCCGCCGAAGACGACCACGATGAACGAGTCGATGATGTAGAGCGACCCGGCGGCCGGGGAGACCGAACCGTAGGTGGTGAAGGCGGCGCCGGCGATACCGGCCAGTCCGCAGCCGACGGCGAAGGTCATCCGGTCGGTCCGCGCGGTGTTGATGCCGACCGCGTTGGCCATCGTGCGGTTGAGCACGGTCGCCCGGACGCAGAGACCCCAGCGCGAACGCTGAAGCAGGAAGAAGATGAACAGCGTCATGAAGACCGCGGTGGCGAAGAGGAACATCCCGTTGATCGGAATGTCGACGCCCTCGGCCGGGCTCCAGGAGCCCATCAGCCATTCCGGCATGATCGCGCCCGCCTCGCGGCCGCCGAAGATCAGCCGGAACCCCTGCTGCATGATCATGGAGATGCCCCAGGTCGCCAGCAGCGTGTCGAGCGGTCTTGAGTAAAGATGGCGGATCAGCAGATATTCCACGATCCAGCCGAGAAGAAAAGCGACCCCGAACGCCGCGAGCATGGCGATCGGAAAGTAAATCGGCATGAGACCCGGCATGAATTTATGCGTCATCTCCGAAAGAAAAACGGTCGTATACGCTCCCGCAGTCAGGAATTCTCCGTGGGCCATATTGATCACCTTCATCTGTCCGAAGATGATGACCAGTCCCAATGCCATCAGGAGAAACACCGAAAACAGAGTGATTCCGGCAAACCCCTGCATGATCATGATACCTTTGAGCTCTTCCAGCTCATAGCCGCCGATGGCGGCGAAAATTGGAATGTTCGGCATAACTGCACCTCCCTGTGCGAAAGCCTGAGTTTCCGATCCACCCCTCCCGCCCGGAGGCCGGGGGGAGGGGAGTCCGGTCGATTGGATGAAATTACTTGATGTACTTTTCCGGGAACGGATCGGGTTCGATCTGGTTTTCGGATTCGGCCACTACTTCGAACTGGCCGTTTTCAAGCATTTTGCCGAGTTTGGCGCGGCTCCACAGGTGATGGTTCTTGTGGATTTTGACCGGGCCTTCCGGCGCATTGTCGAAGACGACGTCGGGAGCGGCTTCCACCACTTTGTCCACGTCGAAGGAGCCGGCCTTTTCCACCGACTTCACCCACAGCCACGGACCTTCGTAGGCCGCCTGAGAGACGTCGCCGATCACCGCGTCCTTGCCGTATTTCTTCTTGAACGCTTCGACGAACGCCTTGTTGTTCGGGTTGTCGAGGCTCTGGAAGTACTTGGCGCAGGTGTAGAATCCGGCGCAGTTCTCACCGCCGATGCCGAGGATTTCGTCTTCGGTGGTGGAGATGGTCAGCAGCAGTTTGCCGCCCTGGCCGGAGGAGTTCTTCTTCTTCGCCAGCGAGTCACCGGTGATTCCGGCCGCCTTGAGCTGCTTGAACCAGGCGACGTTGGAGCCGCCGACGATGATCGAGTAGATGCAGTCCGGGTTCTTCAGCTTGATCTTGTTGATGAGCGAGTTGAAGTTGGTGTTGCCGAGCGGGTAGTAATCCTCGCCGACCACTTTCGCGTCTTTGAGATAGCGCTCGATGTGGATGCGGGCGATCTTGTTGCTGGTGCGCGGCCAGATGTAGTCGGAACCGAGCAGATAGAAGGTCCGGCAGCCCTGTTTGTAGGCCCAGTCGAGACCCCAGATGATCTGCTGGGTGGCTTCCTGTCCTTCGTAGAACACGTTCTTGGAGGCTTCGAGGCCTTCATAGAAGGTCGGGTAGTAGAGCAGCCCGTTTTCCTTTTCGAAGACCGGCAGCACCGCTTTGCGCGAGGCGCTGGTCCAGCAGCCGAAAACCGCCGCGACTTTGTCCTTGATCAGGAGCTTCTTGGCTTTTTCGTTGAAGGTCGGCCAGTCGGAAGCGCCGTCTTCCTGCACGATCTTGATCTGGCGGCCGAGCACGCCGCCCGCCTCGTTGATCTGCTGGATCGCCAGCCGTTCCGCCTCGACCGAACCGGTCTCGGAGATGGCCATGGTGCCGGTGACCGAATGGAGCTGGCCGACCGTCACGTAGTTGTCATCGACGGTGAGGCCGGTGGTGTTGACCTTGGCGGTGGGGTACTTGGCGAGTTCCGGATTCTTCCAGTTCTCCTGCCAGTCTTCGGCGCCGGCGGGGAGGGCGACGCCGAGTGCCAGCGCCGCGAGAGCGGCGAAGGTGCTTGTTTTTGCAAAATTCATGATGGATTCTCCTGTTTCTGAAAGATTCGCGGCGGTCTTTTCAACCGCCGCGGTTTGTTGTTTCTGCCGGTCTGCCGGTTATTTCGGCATGGGCCCGAGTTTAACGCCGTCCGGATAGTACTTCCAGCCGTCGCGGACCTTGATCTTGGAATCCCACGGCAGTTTGTATTCGCCGTTGGCCAGATCGCGGACCCAGGTCAGGTAGTTGGCCTTCTCGCCGCCGGGCTTGCCGACGTAGGCGCGGCAGCCGAGGTTGAAGATATTGTTCTCAAGCGCCCAGTTTTCGCGGGCCTTGTCGACCAGTCGCGGGAAGAGTTCCGCGGTGACGATTTCCCACGGATTGCGGTGTCCCTGCTGGATGACATTGCCGTCGTAGTTGCAGACGGTGCCTTCACCGAAGTAGTAGAACACGCCGTCGTAACCGGCCAGGTTGACCGCGATGGTGTACATGAGGTTCTGCCACGCGTTGGTCCGGTTGGTCCAGATCCACTGGTCGTTGACCTGGGTGGAGTAGCCGGAGATGCGGATGTAGACGTTGCAGCCTTTGTACGCGGCTTCGCGGGCCAGTTCCGGGAACATGCCGTCGTGGCAGATGCAGACCGCCAGCTTGGAGCCCTTCGGCCCGTCGCAGACCGGCATGCCGTAGTTGCCGGGCGACCAGGGTTCGATCGGAACCCACGGCTGGAGCTTGCGGTAATGCAGCGCGATCTCGCCCTTGTCGTTGATAATGAGCGCGGTGTTGAACGGCGGGAGTTTCGGGTCGTCGTTGACTTCCATGATCGAGAAGACGCCCCAGACCTTGTTGTCGATACAGGCCTTTTTGAACTTGCCGACTTCCGGGCTGTTGACGGTGAGAAGCATCTCATCGTAGGTCCAGATCGCCGTATTCAGGCCCTGGGTCGAGTATTCCGGGAACACGATCAGATCGAGGTCCGGATATCCCGCTTTGGTGTTTTTGAGGGCTTCGCAGATCTTGTCGACGTTGGTCTGAATGTCCGCCGGTCCTTTCACGACCGGAACCGGAAATTGGATCATCGCCACCAGAAGCGCTTCTTCCCATGCACTGACACTGCCTGTACTTCCCATAACTTCACCTCGCTGTTTTTGGGTTGCTTTGGTTGATGCTTCGGTTTGTTTCCGAATCCATGTTTTTGAATGAAGCAAATTGCATGCCATATATTGTTTTTTATTTGGAATGATAATCAAAAAAAATTGTTTTCGTAGAAAAAGCAGGCCAAAAAAATTATTTTCTTTGTCCGGGACATGAGAAACGAACCATATTCATGGGAACATTTTTGTAAAACGCATGTTTTTCGGTGTGACAGCTTTTGTCGCTTTTTTTCACGTTTGGCGTCAGAAAACAGCGGTTGCCTTCGTCGGCGCGGACGATTTCACAATGCCGGATTCCAGATGGAAGACGCGAAAAAACGCTTTATTTTATCAATGATCTCTTGACATGACACAATCTGTGCGTCATAATATATACCAAACTTGGTAACATTTTAAAATTTGGATCATTCCTATTTTGGTAAGGCGAACGATGAGTACAACGGCACAAAAAATTGCGACGACTTTGCGGCAGCGGTTGAATGAGGGGGGCTATCCGGACGATATCCTGCCTTCGGAACGGAACCTGGCTTCGGAATTCGGCGTGGCCCGCCCCACGGTGCGGCGTGCGTTGGAGGATATGGTCGCCGATTCCGTGCTTCTCCGCCTCGAAAACGGACGGCTCAAACTGGTTTCGGGCGGCAGCGAATTGATGCAGGTGGGATATTTCTACCCGAGTCTCGGGTCGTGGAATTTCGAAAACCAGTACCTGACGCTGAGTGAAATCGCCGGGCCGTTCAATATGAAGATCCGCCCGATCTACTTTGATTCCTGGAACGATCCGGCGTTCACTGAGGGGGTGGACTCGGTGGATGCGGTGATCCTGAATCCGCGGCCGAACATCCCGGACCTGCTGGTCCGCAAGCTCCGGAATTGCGGGAAACAAGTCTGGGTGCTCGAGTACGACTATTCCGAATACGGCTTCCCGTCGCTCACCTTTTTCCCCGACCGTGCGGTCGATCTGCTTCTCGATTATCTGTATCAGCAGGGATTCCGTGACGCCGACCTGGTCAACGTCACGCCGAAAGGCAACTCGATCACCAACCGGTTCATCCGCTGGCAGGCGTTTCTGGACCGGACGGGAGGGAAGGGGCAGTATTGGGACTTCAGCCTGACCGACGGTCATTTGCCGTTCTGCGAGCTGTGCGACATCATGAGGCACCGGATTCAAAGCGGGGCCTTCGACCTGAACCGCCTGATCCTGACCACGACGATTGCCGGGGCCACCATTTTTCTCCGGGCGGCGGCGGACCTCGGGCTCCACGCGGGGAAGGATTATTCCCTGGCCAGCATCAACGGGGAGCGGCACGCGGAGCTGAATGTTCCGGCGATCACTTCGGTGGACAGTGCGAAGTCGCACCCCTATTTCCGCAACTACCTCCAATGGCTGGCCTCCGGCAAACCTTGGGAGGGGGCCCTGTTCCAGGAAGCCGACGACTACCGGCTGATCCCCGGCGAGTCAATCATACGCCGCCGGCAGTAAAACCAATTTTTTGTATCAAAAGTACCCCGAAACAAAAACGAAGGAGACAGGAAATGACGTTCTTTACCAGTTCAGTCGGTCGTTTTTCCGAAGGCAATCCGGACCGCGCAGGCCGGAAACGCTTCACACTGATCGAGCTTCTTGTTGTGATCGCAATCATTGCAATTCTGGCGAGCATGCTGTTGCCGGCGCTGGACAATGCAAGAAGATCGGCCAAAACCACATCATGCATCAACAACCTCAAACAGATCGGGCTTTCCGCCGCGCAATATACAACCGATTACCGTGGCTATGCGCCATTGGCCCAACCGGTGGGATGGGACGGCGTCGCGAGTTGGAGCAAATGCTGGATCACGGTGCTTCACCCGTATCTGAACGGCAGCGCCTGGGATGGAGGCGGCGGAAAAACGTCAAAACTTATTTTTTGTACGGTCGGACAAGACCAGATTCTTCTCAATGGGACCCAAAAGAAAACGAACTATATGTACAACGCCAGGCTCGGAAGCATGTCCAACTATGCTTTGGGTTACATGAACTACGCCCCCAGGAAATACAGTAAATGCAAAGAACCTTCGATGGTGGGAATTGTGGCTGACGGGAAGTGCGTTTCCCGCGCAAAACTGGTTTTCGATGTGGAGGCGAGAAGCAATGCGCTTTCGTACATGGATGACCGGCACGGGGAGGGCAAATTCAACTGCCTGCTGGTGGACGGCCATGCCAAAACGATCTTCCTCAATATGTTGACGGAGAGTAAAGCCATTGGAATGTTCGCTTGCCGCAGCAATGTCTGGCCGTTGTAAGATCGGAAGATCCGGAGTCGCGGCATTCCTCGCCGCAAATTACTGATGGAAACGAAAGAATGAAGTTAAAGATTGTTGTTCTGTTGCTGCTGTTGTGCGGCGGAGTCTTTACCGCCTTCCCGGGGTCTGCTTCCACGCAGCCTTCGCTTGTGCTGGTGGATAATGCCGGAATTGCATCCGGGGGGCAGCTCGAGGGCGGGGCGGCGCTGGCGGGCAGGGGGGATTGCAAATATTTGACTTTCAACGGGAAATCGGGATGCCGGGCGATCTTCCCGGTCGGCCCGGAGTTCGATGGACAGCAGGACATCAGTTTGTCGTTCTGGTTTCGCCTGAATACGGTTCCGGAAAGGGAGAGGATTCTGAAACGCCGCGACCGGGCAACCGTCCTGTGCCGCGACTGGAGCTGGCGGGTAAGCGTTCTTCCGTCGCTGTCGATCCGGGCTTCCATGGCGGGAGTCCGGCGTGATGTCAATATCGTCGGCGGCAATGTGGAGCTGAAAACCTGGAACAGCGGAGTTGTGATCTATTCCGCGACGAAAAATAAATTTGTGCTCTATCTGAACGGCGTTCCGGTTGCCGAGTCCAGGGAGCATTCCGTCATGGAACCCCTGAAGAAACCGGAGGGGCCGCTTATTTTGGGCGAGGACCCCGAAAATTACAGCAGTTTCGACGGTGACATCGCGATGGTAAATGTATTTCCGCGGGCATTGACCCCTGAGGAGGTCGCCGGAATCCATGCCGATGTCCCGGGGGTGGTTTTGACCGCGTCCGTCAATGAGTTGCGGCAATGGCAGCGGATGCTGGATTCGCAGAATGCTGCGGAGCTTTGTCCGTCCGCCGGTGAAAAAATGGTTGCGGTTCGGAGAGCGATTGCGGCTGCGATTCAGGCGCGGAATGTGCAAACCCTCCGCGCCGTTACGGAGTTGAAGCCGCTGATCGCGGAAATGCTGACTTATCCGAACGACCGGCGGCAGTTGCTCGACTGGTGTTCGGCGCTGCGGCGCTGTCCCCCCGCCGAGCGGGAAACGGCAGACCGTTTGCTGCGTGAAATCGAAGCGGAATTGGAGAAGAGCGATTTTTCGGCGGCCGAATTCGTTCGTTGTCACACTTCCGCGGTTTCCGCATTGCTTCAGCATAAAATCCCGATGAAAGACGCGCTCTGTTATGTGGTTTCGCCGATGAGCGGTGTGCCCGTCACGCCGGACAGCCGGATTGAAGACCGCTATCTCGGCAGCCGGATGAAGATAGCTCTCACTCCCGGCGAATATGAATCGGGTTCCTTCGTCCTGCGTCCGGTTCGGAACCTCACTGGAGTCCGCTTCGATCTCCCGACGCTTGAAGATGGTCGCGGCCATACAATTCCGGCGGCCGATCTGGATTTGAAGATCGTACAGTGTTGGTATCAGGCCGGTTCCGCCTGGCGGGAAATCGGGCAGAATTCCGCAAAGCGGGTATTGGTTCCGGAGTTGCTGGTCAATGATCCGGAACTTGTTCGAGTTGACCGGTCGGCGCAGATGAACTATCTTCGACTCAGTTTCGCCGATGGAGAAAAGTATGTACCGGTCTGCCATCCGGAGAAAAAGGATTACCGGACGCGCTGGGAAATGTCCATCAAAACGCAGGAATATCCGGTTCGTGACTCGGAGACGTTGCAGCCGGTTTCTCTCGCGGCCAATGAAAACCGGCAGTTCTTCCTGACGGTGAAAGCCCCGGAAGACGTTCCGCCCGGCCTCTATACCGGGCAACTGGCGATTACTTCGGATCAGGGGGCCATCGGTTCGATTGAAATCTCCGTCAATCTTCTGCCGTTCCGGCTGGCCGGACCGAAAACCAATTATGATCCGCAGCGCGATTTTGTCCCCAGCATCTATTATGTCAGTGTGCTCGATCCGGAGAGCAAGGGCGACCTGACGCCTTTTTATCGGACCCAAACCCAGTATCGCAATGAATTGCAGGATCTTCGCCGCCACGGCATTTCGAACCCCCTGTGCTATCAGCTGCAGAATGCCCGAGGGAGGAAACCGTGGGATCTGGATGAATTCCGCAACGTTCTCAAGTTGCGGCAGGAGGCGGGGTTGTCGAACCGGCCGCTGTTCCTCTCCGGGCCGGAATCGAATTTGAGTCAGGGGTTCGGCGAAACGCCGCAGGCTTTGGCGCTGGCGAAAAAGCGGGTAGGGGAAATTCTCGATCTTGTTGAGAAAACCTGCGGGCATCGTGATGTCTACTTCTATGGCATCGATGAACTCCGTGGTTCGGCTCTGCAGAAACAGCGCGGCATCTGGCAGGCGATTCATGATGCCGGAGGGAAGGTGTTTGTCGCCTGCAATGACATGAAAGGGGTGCATGGAGAGAGCAGTTTCAAACTGGTCGGCGACCTGCTGGACCTGGTGGTTTACTCCGAAACCCTTTCCCGCGGCGAAGCGGCAAAATGGCATGGCAAAGGTTCGCTGATCTGGAGTTATGACAACCCCCAGGGAGGAGTGGAGAACCCGGAACTTTACCGCCGCAATTACGGACTGCAGCTTTACCTCAATAACTATGACGGGTCTGCCACTTACTGTTATTACGAGGCGTTCGGGAATCCCTGGGACGACTTTGACTTCCCTGTTTTTCGGGATCACAATCTGGTCTATCCCACTGCCGACGGCGTGGTCGATACCATTGCGTGGGAAGGCTGTCGCGAGGCTGTCGATGACATCCGCTACGCGACGACGCTGCGCGAAACCGCCGCCGCCGCCCGGAAGTCCGGTGATCCGGCGAAGGTCAGGCTTGCCGGCGATGCGGAGAAGTGGCTGCAGAGCGTCGATGTCGAACACGGCGATCTGGACGGAATTCGAGCCGGGATGATCGGGTGGATTCTGAAATTGCGGGGCGCTCAGACGCCCTGAATCCAGGCGGCGTATCCCCAGTAGCCCGCCGCTCCGCAGAGCGCTGCGAAGAGCAGGAACAATAACAGCCGGACCAGCCATTTCCGGTGCGGCCGCTTCTGGAACACGTCCACCAGGTCCTGCCGGAGGTAGTTGCTGTCCGGGATCGGCGGAACGAAGGTGAAGATCGCTCCCATCCGGCGGCTGAGCCGCATCGGGCGGTTCACCGCGCAGCCGTTCGCCTCGAGGAAGCGCGACAGGTTGCGGCGGTAGAGCTTGACCAGTGATACCGCCACCACCGGACCGCCGAAGACGAGAATGATTCCGAGCAGCACCGCCAGCACGTTCCAGATCGAAATATTCGCCAATGACTTGACGATGAATGCGATCGAACTGCCGAGCGCGGCGATGCCGATTCCGCCGCCCATCAGCATCATCGAGCCGGAGACGGCGGGCGTCTGCACTTTGGCCGGGGCCGCCGGAGGCGCGACCGCCGCCGAAGCCGCCGCGTTGAAGCTGGTCCCCAGCTGTTTCTGCGCCTCGGTGCTTTTGGCGGAGAAGAAACGGTCGGCCTGTCCGCCGATGAATTCGCCGAATTTGTAGAACGGCATCCGCAGCGCTTCCGAAATCGACACCGGCTGCTGGATGAGGTCGGTGATTTTGACATCCCAGACTTCCCCGTCGGCCGAGAAGAAAATCCCGTGCTTGTTGGGGAAGAAATTCCGGATGTTGCCGCTGGTTACCGCCACTGCCAGCTTCATGGTCCGCAGTGCGTCGGGCTTGCCGGTGACCGCGTCGAGGTAGATGACGCAGATGTCGCTCAGTTTGACGATTGCCTTGTGCTCGGCGGGGTTGGTGACGATCGAGGCGAGAGTGAAGCTCCGCCCGTCCATGACCAGTCGCCCCGCCTGGAGCAGCGACGGCGACTCCGGGTTGAACAGCAGGCTCAGATTGACGAAATTGTTCAGGAATTCCAGCAGATAGCGCTGGAACAGAATCAGCTTATGCAGCCGTTCGCACGCCCCGATCCGGGGCGCGGCGGCGAGGTCGGCCGCAATCATGGCCCGGAGCGCCCCGACCTGTTCGGCCGAGGTCCAGCGGCGCACCTGTTTCGGGTCGCAGCCGTCGAACGCGGCGCCCGGTTTGGCTTTGAGCCAGGCGGCATACGGTGCGAACCGGGCTTTGAGCCGTTTCCAGTGTTCGAAGGTCAGCAGCGTCTCCTGCATATATTCGCGAACGCATTCGGAATTCATAAACGCATGAATCGCATCGCGTTTGAGCGGGTTGAGCTTGCCGGAAAAATCGAAGATTCCGTCCCGCCGCGGTTCGGCGAGGGGAGCCGCACCGAAGAAATCGCGCACCGCCTGAGTGTTGAGCGGGTCGACCGTCATTTCGAGCTTTGCCAGTCGCCCGGGCGTTTCGTTGCCGAAGCGGCAGGCGTCGCAGGCGATGAAATAATTGTCGAACTCGGTTTCAAGCGCCGCGAAGGCGGCGTATCCGGCGGCGGTGGCGTCGCCGAAGGGATTCAGGGTATCGGGGGCGGCTGCCGGCGCGTCGGTCCAGTTCAGCCAGGCGGTCGCCGCGCCGACGAATTGATCGAGCAGGGCGCTGTCCACCCCTTCCGCACCGCAGATGTCTTTGATGCTTCCGGCGTATTTCATGACGGCGCCGACCAGTTCGGCGGTTTCGGGGGTGCCTGCCGCATCGGGCGGAATGATGCCGTCGCCGTTCTGGCGGGCGCAGGCGACGATCTCCTTGTCGTTGCGGATCTGTTCCAGCGAAAGCCGGGTCTCGCCGCCGTGCCCGAGATTGGATAGCACAAGTTTTGCGGCGTCAAGAAGTTGCGCACCTTCCTGGGTGGAGTCGTCGATCGCGGCAAGATCGAGTACGTCGTTCTGCTCTTCGAATCCGGTGAAATCCTTCA
Organism: uncultured Victivallis sp.; assembly: GCA_964435365.1. Classification (GTDB taxonomy): domain Bacteria; phylum Verrucomicrobiota; class Lentisphaeria; order Victivallales; family Victivallaceae; genus Victivallis. Next base: position 24,448 of record CAYSZM010000007.1, read on the forward strand.
GCATGGAGAGGAACCAGCCCACCGCCCGCCTGACTTCGTCGGTGCGGATCTGCCGGTCCAGGTCATCGTCGAGAAAGTGGTAAAAGAGTTCTTCGCCCCGCAGCGTAGCGATGGCGACACTGTTCAGCGCCCAATGGGATTCGTCAAGTTCGAGCAGCCGCCGCAGATCGTCGGCGTTCCGGACCACCAGTTGATAGGACCCGCCGATTCTGCGGAATTCCATCCGTTGCGTTTTTTCTCCTCCGGCACTGTTCATCCTGTCGATTCCCACCGCTCTTGTTCTCTAGGTCGGAGCCGGTTTCGTTTCCCGACTCTCCTAAAATATAATGGCGAATTCATAAGAAACCATCTTTTTTCTAAAAAAACCGAAAAAAAACGATTTCACTCCTTGAATTTTGCTTTTTCTGTATTATTGTACATATATATGACCAAGCTGAATGATTCGAAGAAGACGAGGTGTCAACTTCAAACGGTTCGATCACATAGTCCTTGGTGGATGTTTTGAAATTCTGTGGAAGGAGAACTCCTTTCTCTTTTGTGGTTACAATTATATAGGTAAATTGGTGCATATATACTAAATAATGGGGGCCCGACGGGGCGATGGCAAATTTCTTCCACATTTCGGAGGCGGCGGTAATTGGAGTCCACAGTTGTACTCTGGTGGCGATGGAGGCGGGCAAGCCGTTGAGCGCGCGGCAGGTGGCGACCCGACTCGGGGTTTCTTACGATCATACGGTCCGGGTGATGCACCGGCTGCGGCAGGCGGGGATTCTGAAGAGCGTGCGCGGCCCATCCGGCGGATTTCTTCTCGGGGCGGACCCGGGGCAGATCCGGGCTCTGGAGATCATCGAGATTCTGGAGGGAAAGGTTGAGGACCGTCACTGTTTTTTCCTGAACGGCAAGTGCCGGGGGCGTTGCATTCTGTTCGGTGACCTCCGGGGATTGATCAACCGCCAGGCGCGGGAGTTTTTCGCCCGCCTCACTCTGGAGGAGCTGGCGGCGAGAATGAAAGACTCCGGTTGGGAAGCCGACTGGACATAATGATTGCGAGAGGGAGAGGAAACGTGACGGAGCCATCCGTCACGGAAGCGCATCCGCGGCTCCGCCGAAAAAAGAGGCGGAATTTTGTCGGAATGCGCGGCGTAACGCGGAGTTCGGGCCAGGGCCCTGGTCCGGATTTCGCCCCCGGCGTTTTTTAGAGGGACGCCGGAGTTGGAGGAGCGGCCTTTGCGGAGAAGGATCGCAAAGGCCGGAAGAGGAGCGGCTCCGCGTCGGTACGGAAGAGGTGCCGGCGCGGAGCCGGGTGTGATCAAGGCACTAGGCCGGACGCGCCCGGAAAATGCAATCCCGTAAACGGGGAAAATCATCGAGGAGGTATGAAATGGGGGAGATGTTCTGCTTTCAATGCGAACAGACGGCGTGTGGTACCGGATGCACTGCCAAGGGAGTATGCGGCAAGACGGCGGACTGCGCCAATATGCAGGATCTGCTGCTTGAGCTCTTGAAAGAGGCGGCGGTGAAGAAGGTCGATCCGGCGATGTTGGCCGACGGGCTGTTTACCACGATCACCAATGTGAATTTCGATCCGGAGAAGGTGGCCGCCGTGGTCCGCCGGGTCGCCGCGGCAATCCACCGTCAAGTGCCCCAGGATATGGCGGGGCTGGAAAAGCTGGCCGCCGAGTACGCCTACCCGCTCCGCCGCGAGAAGCTGGGTACGGAAGTCTCATCTGCGCAGGAACTTCTGCTTTACGGGCTGAAAGGGATGGCCGCGTATCTGCATCATGCCCGGCGGCTCGGCCGGACCGATGCCGGCTGCGACGCCTTTCTGGCCGAGGCGCTGGCGGCGCTCCATGATCCCAAGACGCCGCTGGATCGGCTGATCGGGCTTGCGCTGGAATGCGGCAAGCAGAATCTGCGGGCGATGGAAATCCTGAATGAAGGGCACATCGCGCGGTTCGGCAGACCCGAGCCGACGGCGGTCCGCATCACTCCGGTGGCGGGCAAGGCGATTCTCGTTTCCGGCCACGATCTCGACGATCTCGAAGCGCTGCTCAAGCAGACCGAGGGGACCGGAATCAACATTTACACCCACGGTGAAATGCTTCCCGCCCACGGATATCCGGGGCTCAAGAAGTACAAGCACCTGGTCGGCAATTACGGCGGCGCCTGGCAGGACCAGGTGAAGGAGTTCGATGCTTTCCCGGGGGCCATCCTGATGACCACCAACTGCATCCAGAAGCCGCGCGAAAGCTACAGCGGCCGGATCTTCACCACCGGGCTGGTGGAATTCCCCGGAGTCGTCCATGTGAAGAACGGCGATTTCGGCCCGGTGATCGAGGCGGCGAAACATGCGCCGGGGTTCCCGCTCACCGCGCCGGAGAAGACGATTCTGGTCGGTTTCGGTCATGACGCCGTCGCGGCGGCGGCCGGGGCGGTGGTCGATGCGGTCAAGGCGGGCAAGATCCGTCACTTCTTCCTGATCGGCGGCTGCGACGGTGCGAAATCGGGACGCAACTACTATACCGAGCTCGCCGAAAAAGTTCCGGCCGATTGCGTGATTCTGACCCTCGCCTGCGGCAAGTTCCGGTTCAACAAACTGGAGTTCGGCGACATCGGCGGAATTCCGCGGCTGCTCGACGTGGGCCAGTGCAACGACGCCTATTCGGCGGTGCGGATCGCCCAGCTGCTGGCCGGTGCTTTCCAGTGCGGTGTCAACGACTTGCCGCTCTCCATCATTCTCTCGTGGTACGAGCAGAAGGCGGTGGCGGTGCTGCTGACGCTGCTCTCGCTCGGCATCCGCAACATCAAGATCGGCCCCTCGCTGCCCGCCTTCGTCTCTCCGGGGATGCTCGGGCTGCTGGTCGAGAAGTTCAACATCGCGCCGATTTCGACGGCGGAAGAAGATCTGGCGGCTGTCCTCGGCTGATTTCCTGACCCCGCCGCGGCCGCTGTTTTGCGGTCCGCGGCGGTTTTTTTGAAAATAATTCTGAATTCTTAATAAATCGGTTTGCGAAACCGGCGAAGCGGTGATATATTATCTCTGTCATTCGGGACAGGTTCGGTAGAGAAATGGAGAGTGGGCGATGGTCAATCGACTTGGAGCAGCACAGGATACCGCGGGGTGGATTTTTGAATTCACCTGCAAGGCGGCGCCCGGCCTCGAAATCGCCCTGGCCGGTTCGTTCAACGACTGGGACCCCGCGTCGGCGCCGATGAAGGACCCCGACGGTTCCGGCAGCTACCGCTGCACGGTGAGTCTCAAACCCGGTTCCTACGAGTATAAATTTGTTGTGGATGACGAGTGGATTCTCGATGAGGAGAACCCGAACTTCGCCGCCAACGATTTCGGTACGCTGAACAGCGTGCTGATTGTCGGCTGAACCCGGTCCCGGCGATGGGAATCCGTTCCGCTTCCGCTTCCTCCTACGTTGACGGCCCGATCGGCCGCACCATGCTCCGCACCGCCTTTTCGATGCTGGCGGGCACCCTGGCGATTTCCGGTTACAACATCGCCGACACCTGGTTTGTTTCGCAGCTCGGGACGGTGCAGCTGGCGGCGATGGGGTTCACCTTCCCGGTCATCATGCTGATCGGCTGCGTTTATCGCGGGCTCTGCATCGGAGTGATGACGCCGGTGGCGCACGCCCTCGGCGGAAAGAAACGGAAGAAGGCGGCCCGGCTGGTTACCTCCGGGCTGATGCTTATGATGTTGGCCGCGTTGGTGATCGGAATCTCCGGCGCCTGTTCGATCTCTCCCGTGTTCCGTCTCTGCGGCGCGGGGAAAACGGTGATGCCCTACATCCTCCAGTACATGCTGATCTGGTACGTCGGCAGTTTCACCGGCACGCTCGGCATGGCGTCGAACGACCTGCTGATTTCGACCGGCGACTCGTTCCCGGCGAGCATGCTGATGCTGGCCGGGCTGGGGGTGAACATCATTCTCGACCCGCTTTTCATTTTCGGTTATTTCGGACTTCCGGCGATGGGAATCGCCGGGGCGGCGCTGGCGACGGTGATTTCGCAGGCGTCCTGTGCGGGAGTGGCGCTCTGGCTGCTGCATGCCCGGCACCGGCTGATCGCCTCGCCGAAAATTCCGCGCAAAACGCTGCTGAGCGCGTGGCGGGTGGTGGTCCGGTTTGCGATTCCGGCCACCCTCGGCATGGTTCTGATGCCGGTCGGTTCGGCGGTGGTGACCCGGGTGGTCGCCTCGTTCGGCAACGCGGCGGTGGCGGCGGTGGCGGCGGCCTCGCGGCTGGAGGTGGTGGCGTTCGTCTTTCCGATGGCGCTCGGCATCGCCCTGATGCCGATGGTGGCGCAGAACTACGGGGCCAGGCGGTACGACCGCATCAACCAGTGCCGCCGTTTCGCCATGCGTTTCGCAGGGGGGTTCCTGTTCCTGATGGCGCTGCTCTGTTTTGTCGTTGCGCCGCATATTGTGGGATGGTTCTCGGAAGACCCTGAAGTGAAACGGATTATGGTTCTCTATCTAAGGATCATTCCGTTCGGTTTTGCGGCGGTGGAGATCCATCGGTTCTCCGGATTCTTCTTCACCGGCTGCGGCCGTCCGGCGGCGGCGGCGCTTTTGAACGCGCTCCGGGTGGTGGCGTTTCTGGTGCCGTTCACGCTGTTGGCGCTCTGGATCGGGCAGCTGGTCTGGGTGTTCTGGGCGCGGCTGGCGGCGGACCTGCTGGCGGGCGGAATCGCCTGCTTCGCGGCGACGCGGATGACCCGGCGTCTGTACGCCGAGCCGTTCCGCCGCACTCAGGAGACGCCAGAGGAACTCCGGCTCGAAGCGATGGATGAAACACTCGAAGTCAAGAACCGCTGACTTCGCTCCTTCCTATTTCGTCTTCCAGATATATTCCTGTGAAACGCCGTCGGTACTGCGGATCTCTTCGCGGTTGGCGCTGAATGCGTGTCCATCGAGCAGCAGAACATTGAGTTTGCGGCTGTGTGCGAGATAGCGCGCCAGTTTGGCGGTATCGATGGTGACATCCCAATACGAGACGTACCAGAGGTCGGTGGTTGCGGTGAAGCGGTCGTCGAGCAACAGAACCGTCTTCGACGCTTTGAGATATTGGGTCATCTTCTTGTAAGCGGTGGCTCCCACCTTCGCGTGGGAAAGGTTACGGTTCTGGGAATAACCGAGCGTCAGCGAAGCCGGAGTGTTGGGAAACCAGAAGCCGAGCTTCATCTTGCTCTCCACTCCAGCCGGACAGTTCATGCAGGCCTTCGTAAGGCCGATATCGTTCAGCGATTTCATCCAGGTTTTCCCCGATTTGTCTTCGGCGGAGACGATCCAGCTGTCGTTGCTGTCGCTGTAGAACTGATGGCTCGTTCCGATCTGTTTCTGATTGGCGAGACAGTTGGTGGTGCGCGCCCGGTCCCGCGCCTGGTTCAGCGCCGGCAGCAGCATGGCGGCCAGAATGGCGATGATGGCGATCACGACGAGGAGTTCGATCAAGGTGAATTTCATTTTCATGGCGTGGATTCCTGTATGATTCCGGTTAATTGATTCGGGTACCGATTTCGCGGCAATCCGCGGCGGTGATGGCAAGTGGTTTGTGGTGCAGTTTTTCGGTCCGGTTGTCCTGAATCCAGTTGTAAAGGAAATCGACTTCCGCGCCGTTCAGGATCGATACCGCGGTGCCGGTCCATTGCGAGTCCGAGGTGTTGCAGTTGAACACCTTGTTGTTGATGACCCGCAGCCGGTAGACGCCGTTGGTGTAGATTCCGCCGACGTGACTGTTCAGAATTTCGTTGTCGATGATTTCGATGTCGGTGGCGATCCGGCTGAGCTTGATGCTCTGCGGAGCCTGTGCCGGAGCCGGATCGAGGGTGAATTCGACCTTGTCACCTCGCAGGACCGAACTCTTGATGCGGACGGGAACGTCGCCCGCCATGATCTTGCGCTTGGGAAACAGTTCGGAGAAAAGCTCTTCGGCGGCGGAGTAGACGCCGGGCTTGACTTCCGAAACCGGGTAATCGGTCGGGGTGAAATAGTCGTCGCCGTTCCGGTTCCACCCTTTTTCCCGGTCGATGTAGGAGACGACGATGCCGGCGGCTCCGGTGGTGACCTGTCCGGAGTTGCGGATGAGGACGCCGTTGATCTCGAAGTCTCCGCCGCTTTCCAGGAAACGGTTGCCGATGACTTTCACCCGCTGTGCCCGGCACGGTTCCGCCGCGCCGTTCGCGGGGTTGTTGAACCGGTCGTTGGTGGTGATCTGGCAGCCGGAGAAGGTGGTCCGTTCGACGTGGTTTCCGCTGAAGATCACGTCCTTCCCGCCGAGGCAGACCAGCCCCTGGCGGCAGTTGTAGATGATGTTGTTCGACACCACCACCCGTTCGAGCCGGAGGGCGTTGCCATGACCGTAGTCGATCAGGGCGAGGGCGTCGTCGGTGGTTTGCGTGATATAGTTCCCGGTACAGACAATGTCTTGCGAATGAACGAAATGGAGTCCGTCGCGCTGGGTCTGCTCGATCTTGCAGTCGACCACCCAGACGTATTTGCAGCCGTTGATGGCCATGCCCATGAACGGCGAGCCGAGAATGTGGACGTTTTCGATTCGGAGATTCCGGCAATGGGTGGCATAGATCGGGTGCTGGGCGCTGGTCTGCTGCTTTTTGGGCATCTCGCGGTAGGTCAGCACACCGCCCGATATAGTGAGGTTTTCACAGCGGTCGAACTGAAAGCTGCCGTTCTGCTCGGTGTTGAGTAAAGTCGCGCCGGAGAAATCGATGGTTGCGTTGTTGAGATTGCGGAAGACCAGCAACCCCTTGAAGGCATAGCGCCCCGCTCCGAACCGGAGGATTCCGCCTTCCTTCGCCAGTTTGCCGAATGCGGCGGTGATTGCGGCGGTGTCGTCGGCCACACCGTCGCCCGTCGCTCCGAAATCGCGGACGTGGAGTTCTGCCCCGGCGAGCAGAAGGGTTGCCACAGCGGTGAACAGGGTTAGAATCGTCTTCTTCATGCATGGACTCCTTGAATCGGTTGTGGTGCGGATAAAATGGATGAATCGCTTTTGCGGATGACAAGTTCGGGTTCCACCAGCCGCAGCAGTTCCGGCGCGGCGGAACGCAGCCGGTTGCGCGCCAGGAGTTCGAGCCCCTGGCGGATGTGTTCGCCGAGGTTCGGATTGAGGGCGGTGAGCGGCGGGTCGGAGTCGCGGCAGAACGGAGTGTCGCCGATGCTGACCACGGACACCTGGCGGGGAACCCGGATTCCATGTTCGGCAAAGGCGGCCAACGCCCCCTTCGCCAGTTCGTCGTTCAGGCAGATGACGGCGGAGAAGCGTTCCCGTTTGGCCAGCGCCCGGGCGATCGCCTGAAACGCATATTCGGCCGGATGGGAGCCGGACGGCACCTTGGCCCGCAGTTCCGGGGAGCCTTCCCCGGCGGCGGCGCGCCAGACCGCGATCTGGATATTCTCGATCGGGTGCCCGGAGTTGTTGTGCAGCAGGGCGATCCGTCTGTGGCCGAGGGCGTGGAGGTGGTCGGTCAGCATCCGGATTCCGCGATTGTCGTCTCCGATCACCGAGGGGATTCCTTTCTGGTCGAGCCGGTTGGCGAGCACGGCGAAGAGCCACGCGGAGGAGGCGATCTCCTGAATGGTCGCCGGACCCAGCAGCCCGTCACCGAGGATCAGGGAGGGCTGCCGGAGCTGGATGGCGGTGCGGACGAACATGGAGGCCTCCCGGCTTCCGAGGCGGACGATGCGGCAGCGGAGTTCCTGCCGGTCGCATTCGGCCTGCGCCAGTTCGGCGATCTCCTCCTGAAATTCGCCCTGATAATCCGAGATGACGATATTGATGCACCTGGTTCCCCGGATACCGGCGAGATAGGTGCCGTCGCCGACCCGTTTCTCAATGACGCCGCTGCCGACCAGGTCGCGGAATGCGCGCCTGACGGTGGAAACATTCACCTCCAGCTCTTCGGCCAGATTCCGTTCCGACGGCAGCCGCAGCGTCGGCTGGTAGCGGCCCGATTCGATCCCGTCGATCAGGTAGTCGTATACGGCCTGAAATTTATGACGACTGATTGATTCCATGATGGTTTCACTTTCCCCGGATTGATCTGTAACTAATTATGAAAGATTCCGGATGAAATGTCAATTGCGGAATCATTCAATTTTTACAAATGATTGCAAGTGGCTTGAAATCATTGATATGTATAAAATATAATTTTTGTTGTAGCTGATTTATATTTGCGTATCAATTTGACTCGATGGATGACGGAATTTGAGAAAGAAGACGCGATTCCGCCTTTCAGAACAGCGGGTAAGCCCGGTATTCTCCTTCCGCGGCGGGAATCGAGCCCGAGGCCAGGTAGAAGACATTGGCCTTGAAGTCGAAGATCACGCTGTACAGATTGCAGCCGAGCAGGACGCGCCGGTTGCGCAGGATGGCGGCGACCTCGCTGCCGGTGTCGAGCGGCAGGGCGGCGCAGGCGGCTTCGTCCAGCGCGTTCTCCTGCGGGGGCCGGTCGGCCCGCGGGGTGTTGTCGGCGGTGATCAGGCCCGCCTGCGGTTCGCGCTTGGAGACGACTCCCGCCGCATTCCGTTCGTAGACCGCGATCTTGCCTGACTTGGAGTGGCTGAGGCCGATGCAGAACGGCATCCCCGGCGGCATGGAGAGGAGGGCAGCTTCGGCGCTTTCGAAGTCGGGGCAGGTCTCGGCGATATTACGCATTTCCAGGAAGACCGGCATCTTCGACTCCTGCTTGGGATAGCCGAGCTGGTTGAAACTGAGCGCGACGCCCTCGGAATTGATCACATCCAGCGCTCCGACCATGCCGGGGAATCCGAAGTAGACCGTCGCCAGCCGCCCATTGCCGCCGGGAACCCGGAACACGCTCACCCAGAACTGGCCGACTCCGGACAAATTCCAATCGAGGTTGTGGGCGTGCAGCACGCTGCCGTCGCTGCGCACGGCGAGCACTTGCCGGCAGCCGCCGCGGAACCGCCCGAGGTCGAGGAAACAGTTGCCGAGCATCAATGCGTCGCGGTCGGCGCCGGAAGAGTCGGCGAGGGCGGCAAGTTCGGTGGTCCAGCGCGGATCGATCCCGGCGAAGAGGTCGCGGGCTTTTTCCGTCAGGCCCGGCTGTTCAAGCCGGCCGACATAGAACTTCTCCAGGAGCCTGACTCCGAATTTCAGTTTCGAACCGTGGATGCGCCCCGCCTTGGCGGGGTCGGCGGAGAGGGTGACGATCTCCGGTTTCCCCCGGGTAATGCGGACGAGGAGACTTGCGGTTCTCCAGGCGTCGCCGTTCAGAACGAAATAACAGAGCGGCAGGGAAATGAGGAGGACAAGGGCGAGCCGGATTTTTTTCCGCCGGGTCATTTTGAATTTCCACATCGCAGGCCTCCTGTCTCTCTTTAGTATATGACGTTGCGCCCGTATTTTCAAATCGGATGATCGGATCGGCCGGTTTTCCGGATTATTTTTCAGTCGCGGACTTTCAAAATGGCGGAACGCGGGCTATGTTATATGGTATGAATACGAAACGGATTTCTGCAATGGTCGCCGCCCTGGGGCTGCTCGGAGTTTTCTCCGGGTGCGGCAAGTCGTACCCCGCTCCTCCGTCGGAGCGGAATTCGTTGATCTTGCGTTTTTTCGACAGCATGTCGAGAGGGGACGCCGCAGCCGCGTCTGAGCAGGGGGCCAAGCTGCGCGCGATGGACCCGGCCAACGATTACATCATTAAATTGATCACCGTCCAGCAGAGCAACACGTTTCTCCAGAGGGCGCAGGGAGAGATCAACGCCGGGAATATCGACCGGGCGCTTGAATTTCTCGATGAAGGGGTGAAGACCTATCCGGCGAACCGCGAACTCGCCCGCCAGCGCGGCAAGGTGCGGCAGCTCCGCCACGCGAAGATGCTGCTCGAGGGAATGGAAACGGCGAAAAATTCGGCCGAGATGTCGGCGGCGCTGACCGCGGCGTCGACCGGACTTTCTTCCAATATGACTCCGAAGCTGCGGGACTATTTCAACGGTTACCGGCAGAGAATTGAGACTGCCGCCCGCGAGGAGGCCGCCCGGACCGCCACGCCGGAACCCGCCGTCAAACCCGCCGTACCGGCCCCGCCGGTTCCCGGAACGTAAGGCGACCCCCATGGCTGCGCGGTGGCTCTGTTGGATGCTGCTCGTCGGAACGGGAATGCTGCTCGCCGCCGCGGAACCGTTTTCGGCCGGAGAGGCGCTCCCCGAAATCGTCGCCACGGTGGACGGCCACCCGATCCGGCGCGAGGCGGTGATCGAACGGCTGCGCGGAACCGGGGTGCTTTCTCTCGACAATCCGCCCGAAGTCCGCAAGACCGCCGTGCGCCGCGCCGCCGAGAGTGAGATCTACTTTTTTCTGCTCGGGCGACTGCTGGCCACGGAGAACGTCGCGCCCTCCGAAGAGGCGGCGTCCCGCCGGCTTGCCGAACTGCAACGGGTTCTTCCCCGCGGCCTGCCGGAACTCAACCGCTCCGGACTGATGCAGCTTGCCGCGTCGGAACATTATCGCTGGAATGTCGCGCTGGAGGAATATCTGCGCCGGGTTGCCCCCGAGATCATCGCCGTCAGCGACGCCGAGGTCGAGCAGCTCTACCGGGTCAATCAGGAGCAGTTCCGGCTGCCGGAGCAGTTCCAGCTCGGGATGATCCGCATTTTGAAGAGCGTTGCGGGGGCGAAGGAGCGGGCCGAAACAGTGCGCGCCCGTCTGCGTCAGGGGGAGGATTTCGACCGGGTCGCGGCCGAGGTCGATCCCGAGGGCAGCCATATGACGCAGGCGAATCTGCTTGAGTTGCTGAAACAGGGGAATCCCGCCGCGCCGGAGGGCAGTGTCAGCCGGGTGCTGGAGGATTCCGAGGCGTACTATCTGGTCAAAATCCGTTCCAAGACGCCGGGGCGTTTCGTCCCGTTCGAAGAGATCGCGCCGTATCTGCGGCTTCAGCTTGTTTCCGAGAAGACCGCCGCGGCGCTCGAAGCGATTCTGCGCGGCGAATTGAAAAAATCAAACGTGCAATTTTTCATCGATCAATAACAGGAGATTTTATGACGAAGGTCGAAGTCAGCGCCGGAGCGATCCGGCTGGACGGGGTTCCGACCCGGATTCTTTCCGGCACCATCCACTATTTTCGGGTTCATCCCGCGCAGTGGGCGGACCGCATCGCCAAGGCGAAGATGATGGGGCTCAACGCGATCGAAACCTATCTCTGCCACAATCTGCACGAGCCGAAGCCGGGAACGTTCGACTTCTCCGGGATGCTCGATCTGGAGGCGTTTCTCGACGAGGTGCACAAGGCGGGGATGTATGCCATCGTCCGCCCCGGCCCGTACATCTGTGCGGAGTGGGACAACGGCGGGCTGCCGTCCTGGCTCTCGGTCCAGCCCGGAGTCGAATTCCGCTGCATGAATCCGGCCTTCCTCGCCGCCAACGACCGCTATCTCAATGAAGTCCTGCCGCGGGTGAAAAAGCATCTGTATACGGCGGGCGGCCCGGTCATCATGATGCAGATCGAGAACGAATACGGCAGCTACGGCAACGATAAACCGTATCTTCAGCACATCCGCAAAGTGTTTCTCGATAATGGGATCGATGTTCCGCTGTTCACCTCCGACGGTCCGGAGAACTGGATGATTCTGGGCGGAACGGTCCCGGAATGCTTCCAGACGCTCAATTTCGGCAGCCGCGCGGTGGAATCCTTCGCCAACGGCCGCAAGTTCCGCCCGGAGGGGCCGGATTTCTGCATGGAATTCTGGAACGGCTGGTTCGACCACTGGGGCGAAGAACATCACACCCGCGACGCGGAAGACGTTGCCAAAGAATTGGATGTGATGCTTGGCGCCGGGGCCTCGCTGAACTTCTACGTGTTCTGCGGCGGCACCAACTTCGGCTTCACCGCCGGGGCCAACGGCAACGGCGAGAAGCCGGGCGACTATGCGCCGACGGTGACCAGCTACGACTACGACAGCCCGCTCACCGAGTGGGGCGACCCGACGCCGAAGTTCTTCGCCTGCCAGCGGGTGATCCGCAAACACTTCCCGGAAATCGCTTTCGGTACGCCGGAACCGGTCCGCAAGATCGCCTACGGCAAGGTGGAGCTGACGGAGAGCGCGCCGCTGTTCGGCGAACTCGACCGTCTGGCGAAGAAGTCCGAATCGGTCCGGCCGCCGACGATGGAGGCGTGCGGGCAGAACTTCGGCTTCATCCACTACCGGACGAAGGTGGCGGGGCCGTTCCGCGAACGGCTCTACTTCCCGGAAGTGAAGGACCGGGTGATGGCTTATGTGAACAATGTTTATGCCGGGACCGTCTATCGGAACGACGCGGAGCGCTTTTTGCCGGTCGAAGTCGGCGCGGATGGCGCGGTGATCGACCTTCTGGTTGAGAACATGGGGCGGATCAACTACGGTCCGCAGGTCGGGCATGAACTCAAGGGGCTTCCGCTCGGCGTGGGCATCTGCTGGCAGATGCTGAGCCACTTCGAGGTGTGGAATCTCGAGCTCGACGACCTCGCCCCGGTCCGTTACGGCGCGTTCGCCGAACGGGAGAACGAGCCCGCTTTCCACCGCGGTTTCTTCGAGGCCGCCGAGGTTGCGGACACCTTCCTCGAATTCCCCGGCGTCAAGGGCGTGGTGTGGGTGAACGGCTTCAACCTCGGCCGCTACTGGAACATCGGCCCCGGCAACGCGCTCTACGTTCCGGCCCCGGTGCTGCGCAAGGGGCGCAACGAGGTGGTGGTGCTCGAACTCCACAAGCTTAACGCGAAGTCGGTGACTCTCTCCGACCGGCCGCAATTGGACTGAGGTCCCTTGACATCCCGGTTTGGGCGTCTATAGTAGAAGTGCTGGAGTCCAAACCGGGTGGAGGGGAAGATGTTCACTGCCGTAATCGTTGTTTTGCTGTTCCTGGGGATGCGGGCGATATTCCGGTATCGGGTTGCCAAGAGCCTCGATTATGCCGACGCCCGGAATACCTGTCTGTGGAGTCTGATTCCCGCCTGCTTTATGCTGATTGAGGAGTGCCTGATCTTTGCGTTTCCTGAATCCCTGGGCGGTTTTGATTATTCGATCATGGCGGAAGCGTTCCTTCTGCTTGGGTCACTCCCCGCTGTGGTGATTCTATGGGGCGCGGTCCGCCTGCCGAAGGACGGATGGGTTTTGCGCGGTGTTCTGCTGGCGGTGATTCTGCTCGGCCCGGCTTTGATCGGAATTGGTATGTATCGTGATGCCAGTGACTTCTCCAGTGAAGAGCAGGAGCGTTACCAGCGGAATTTGATCCGTTGCGCCGATCTGATCGACCTGGGAAAGCGAAAGCCGCTGGCCGATGCACTGGCCGGATTGCAGACCGTACCCGGTTCGAGTTTTCACGACTTCAATGATTGTTTCGATGCCGCCCTGAAAAAAGTAGAGGTGGCAAAATGACCTCTCTATTGTTGCCATTGGCGGGACTCCTGGGCCTCGGCATCCTGGCCGGTTCGCTGATCTGGACCTCCCGCAAATCGGTGTTCACGCGAATTCTCTATACGCTTGCCGTGATCCTGCTTCCGCTTTCTCTGGCGATTTACGGAATAATGACTTTGAAGCATTCCATTTTCATGTCTTCCAGGAAGTTGGTTTGCGAAGTTCTGGCCGGTTATCTGGGAGATGAAACGATTCCCCCCGTAAAGATCTCTTCCGCGCTCCGAGGGAATGCGGAAGAGATGTCGAAGCAATTTTTCCTGCTCGGCTCGCCGCAGATTCCAGTGGACGGGAACGCGGAAGAGCGCAAGTGCAAAATCCATCTGCCGGTTTCGGAACGGAGTCCGGAGACGCGCTGTTATCATTCCTTTCCGGTCAGTTCCGGCCGGGTCGATTATTCCGGGGTTCCCGGTTTCCGGCAGCGGGTCGCCGCCCAGGAGAAGCGGATCGGCGATACTTACTGGGAAGGGAAGGGGGTCATTGTAACCGGACAGTTGAAGGTGGAAGATTCCGGCGGTCTTTCGGGCGTCGCCTCGGGGACGGCGTTTCTGAAGGACGGGGTTTTTGTCCATGCGATTTATCCGGCGGAAGACCGGGAGCTGCAGTTTTTCAAATCCGGTTACAATCCGCTGGCGGTCTGGATCGACCCGAAGAAAAAACATCTGTCGTATGTTGACCTCGGTGTGATTGAACTCAAGAAAGCGCAGAAGACATTTCCCGTCTCGATTTCATTCCGGCTGCCCGACCCGGCGAATGCGGTGACGGTCACGCTGCGAACCGGCGAATTGTCTCCGACCTGGCGGGATTCCGGATACGAATGCGCGGCACCCATCCGGCAGACGGTCGCGTCAGGCGAGGTGAAGGATGGGGAAGTATTCGGCGTCGCCGGGCTTTCGGCCATCCCCTATGAGCTGGCGGCGACTTCTCCCGGTTGCGTGGAGCGGACGTTTTATTTCACCGGGGATCACCCGGTTGACTTCGGCCGGGTCGACATGCTTCCCGCGCACAGGGTAACCTTCCGTCTGCGCCCGTTTCACGGCGGCGCATGGGAAAAGGTTACGCTTGAGATCAACGGCAAGGCGTCCCTGACCGTCGGTCCCGATGACCGGCTCGGCAATCAGGTTGACGTCGAATTGGTCCCGGACCGCGACAGCGACCGGATTCTGGCCTCGTTTCCGTGGGCACCCGTCTATTTTGACGATTACGGAAAAATCCGGCCAGACACCGGGCCGTTGCCGGAACCGAAACATAACTCGGGTAGGCTTTTCTGGGAACCGGGGCATCTTTACCGGATGCGGCAGGAGCACCAGAACGTAGATAAACTGATTTATGTCGAGCCGCGTTCCGAATCCGGCGTCCATTGATTGTTTTCACCGTGCAGGGGAAGTAAAGATATGTTTACTGCGGCGACTTTGATTCTGTTCTTTCTGGCCGTGCGGGAATGGTTTCGGCCGGGGCGCGCGTCCCGGCGTTCTTCGCTGTGGCTTTTTCTTGCCGCCGGGCTGATGTTCGCCGGATGGTGCGCCTATTTCGCCGTGTTCGGATTCGATTTCGTCTACGGCAGCCAGGCCGATTCCGCGCTCCGGGTGGAATCGGTGTGCGCGGGCTGGGTGCTGGCCGGGTTTGCCGTCGTTTTCGCCGTGGCGCATGGGGTCAGGGACGGGCGGATTCCGCGTGTCGCAATCGCTTGTGTTATCCTGCTTACCCTGTTGGTTTTCGGAGTCTCGATCCTCCGTCATCGCTCGGCGCATTCGTCCGCGGAGGAAGCCCGCTTCCGCCGTAACCTGAGCCGCTGCGCCCGGCTGGTCGAGCAGGGGAACCGCAAGGCGCTGGCGGAGGCGGTTCCGGCCGTCTCCGGCGAAAATCTGCGCGAGGTGAACGAACGGTTCGAGGCCGTTCTGAACCGGGAGGAGGAGGCGGGAAAATGAATTATGTTTCTTTCTGGCTGGTCGGGTTTGCCATCTGCATGTGTCTTTTTTACGGCGTCATCTGGCGTTCCGGGAAATCGGCGGCGACGCGGCTGCTTCTCGTCGTCGCGGTGACGCTGGTTCCGGTTCTTCTCTGGCTCTCCGCCGGCGAGAATTCCGGGAATTCGTTCCCGACGAAATGGTACGACCGGTCGCTCCCGGAGGCGTTGCAGGAATGTCTTGCCGACGAGACGGTTCCCGCCGCCGGACTTTCCGCCGCCCTCACGAGTGACGAGCCGTATTTGTCCATGCGGTTGCGGCGGCTCAAGTCCGAGGTCGCCGCCGGGAAATGAAATGCGCCGGAATCTCCCCGCCGTCTTGAAAAAACACTGGGCGCGGGTTATATTTCCTCATAAACAATATCGAAAAATTGCAGGGGAAATGATGAAATACGATTTGCGCAAACTGCCGACCGACCGCATTCTGGTTTCGCCCTCGGTGCTGGCCTCCGACTTCGGCCGTCTCGCCGAAGAGATGGCGCGGGCGAAGGAAGGCGGCGCCGACGTGATCCACCTCGATGTGATGGACGGCCATTTTGTGCCGAACATCTCGTTCGGTCCGCCGGTCATCAAGAGCATCCGCAAAGCGAGCGACATGCTGTTCGACACCCATCTGATGATTTCCGAGCCGAAGCGTTACGCGAAGGCGTTCGCCGACGCCGGGTGCGACCATCTGACTTTCCACCTCGAATGTCCGGGCGTCGGTGAAACCATCGATGAAATCCGCCGCGTCGGCTGCACGGTGGGGATTTCGCTCAAACCGGCGACCCCGGCCGAAGAGATTTTCCCGTGGCTCGACAAGATCGACCTGGTGCTGGTCATGACCGTCGAACCCGGTTTCGGCGGGCAGAGCTTCATGGCCGACCAGATGGACAAAGTCGCCGCGATCAAGCGCGAAATTCTGCGCCGGAAACAGCATGTCCAGCTTGAAGTGGACGGCGGGCTCGACGAGCATACCATCGCCACCGCCGCCGGGCACGGCGCGAATCTCATCGTGGCCGGGACCAGCGTGTTCCGCCACCCGGAAGGTATTTCCGTGGGAATCGCCCGGCTTCACGCGGCGACGCCGCTCATCGATACGGAGTTGTGAAATGGGCGCATTGAAAACCACCGTGCTGACCGAGTACGAAGTTGAACTCGGCGCGAAGATGACGCCGCGCGGCGGGTGGAACACTGCGCTCTATTACTCCGAAGGAATCATCGCCGAACACCTCCACACCCGTTCGGCCTGTTCGGTTTTCGACCTCTGCTCCGACGGCAAATTCCGGGTGGCGGGGGAGGGGGCTGCGGCGATGCTCGACGCGCTCTATATGCGCCCGTCGGCGGACCTCGCGGTCGGTCGCGCCCGCCGCAATCTGCTGCTCTCCGACACCGGCGGGGTGGTAGACTGTCCGCTGGTGCTGCGGATGGCGGAGACGGATTTTCTGGTGCTCTCCGGCGCGGAGACCGCCGCCGCCGAATTCGCCCGTCTTTCCGCCGCCGCCGGCGAGCGCGCCGAGGTTCAGGACCTTTCGCAATATCTCGCCTGCCTCGGCCTCGAAGGGCCGGTGGCGGAGGAGGCGCTCAATACGCTCGACATCGGCGCGCTCCCGGAATACGGCTGCTGCAAGACGGTCGAAATCGACGGGTTCCGGGCGATCGCCGTTCATGCCGGTTCGACCGGGGAGGACGGGTTCCGGCTGCTGTTCAACGTCGAATACGTCGACCAGCTCTGGGATCTGCTGCTGGAAACCGACCCGGTGATGCCGGCGGGGTTCGGTGCGCTCGATTCGCTGCGCCTCGAAGTGGGCAATCCGGCCTGCGGGCACGAGCTGACGCCGGAATTCTCCCCGCTCGACTCCGGGCAGGGGGCGCTGGTCCGGTTCGACGACGGGCGCGAGTTCGCCGGAAAGGCGGCGCTGCTCGCCGCGAAACCGGCCTACGCCCTGGTCGGGCTGGTGCTCGAAACCCGGCGCGCCGCCCGCGAGGGCGTCCTCGTTCTCAATGAAAAGGAGGAGATCGTCGGGAAAGTGACTTCGGGGAGCTTCTGCCCCACGCTCGAAGCCTCCGCCTCGCTTTGCCGGATCGATCTTGAATGCCTGCCGGGGGTGGGCGAAAAGTTGTTCTGTGAAGTGATCGATGCGCGGTTGCCGGGCGTCATTTCCGGACTGCCGTTTTATTCGGACGGTTCCGCAAAAGGGGAGTTTTTCCTGCCATGAAAGGATTGATCGTTCCTTTGATTCTGGTCGCGCTGGTGCTGCTGCCGGGGTGGCCGCTCTTTTTTCGCCGCCGGAAATATGGGAATCTGCTCTGGCTTGCCGCCACGTTGCTGATCGTTTCGCTCGGAGCCTGGTCGATGATCTATTTCCAGCTGGAGCGTCACTACGCCCGGCTGGCCGAGGCGGAGGCGGTGGAGGCGACGCGCAAAGCGCTGGTCTCCGGCGTCGACCCGCAGGAGCTGGCCGATGCGCTCGAGAAACTCGAAGCCGACGACGGTTTTGATTCCGCCGGGGTGCGTTCGCGTTACCGGTTCTGGTACGATACGGTGAAGGGAGGGGCGCTGTGAGTACAAGTCCTATCCTCTTGCTCGGGTTCCTCGTCATCCTGACGGTGATGTTTCTGGTCGTTCCGTTCTGGATCGTCCTGAAGCTGAAGCTGCCGCGCTGGCAGAAGGGGCTGCTGGCGTTCAATTATTACGCTTTGCTGCTGATTCTCTACGTGCATATCATGATGATGGGGAGCCTTGCCGTCGCCAACACCGTGGCCAAACAAAACCTCGAAACGCTGATCCGGGTGCTGCGCACCGAACCGGTTGCCAAGGTGACCGCCGCGCTCGACAAATACCTGGCTCACGACGAGAGTTCCTACTTCCTGCTTTCCCGGGAGTTTCCTGAACCGAAGGTGGAGGTGGAGAACGCTCCGGCTTCGGAGCCAAGGGCTGAAATACACCCCCAACCGGCGGGAGAACAATGAATTATTTTGTCAGTGTGATTTTGATCCTGCTGGCTTCTCTGGCCGGAGGCTGGGGCTTGAGCCGGATCGGCTGGAAGGCGATTCCGAATTGGAACGAGCGGGCGTGGGTCTGGCGGATCACACTCCTTTTCCTGCTGGTTTATCTGGGGATTCTCTATTTCAAGCTCGAAGCGCTCCAGATGGGCGGCTGGGATTTCGGCATCTACGATTCGATGCTCCACAACGCCGCTTCCGGCAAGGGGCTGATGCGGGATTTCCGGGGGCCGTTCGACCATTTTTCCCCGGTATTCATGTTGTTCGCTCCGCTTTACCTGATCCGGGACAATCCGTTCTGGCTGCTGCTGATTCAGTCCGCGGCGCTGTCGCTCGCCGCACCGGTATTGCATGCCGTGGCGAAGCGTTACTTTCCGCGCGGCCCGGTTCCCTTCGCGCTGATGCTGATGTATCTGTTGAACCCGTACTGGTCGCGGCTGACGCTGTACGACTTCCACATTGAATGCCTCTTCCCGCTGGTATGTTTTGCCGCCTTCTACTATTACAGCCGGAAGAAGCTGTTGCCGTTCGCGCTTCTGCTGATGCTTTCGCCGCTGATCAAGGAGGATCTTGTGGTTCCGCTGGGCGCGGCGGGGCTCTGGCTGCTGACCCTGAAAGGCCGCCGGAAACTTGGCCTCGGCATGATCGGCGCCGCCCTGTTCTGGACGGTTTTCGTGCTCAAGCTCTATTTCCCGCTGATTCTCCAGGCCGGATACTGGCATTACGGACGCTATGAGATTCTCGGTGCGACGGCGGACGAGACGGTGCGGAATCTCTTCGTCATGGCGTCACGGGTCCTGAGTCGGGACGGATTCGCGGTTATGTTGAGCGTATTGCTGCCCTTCGCGCTGCTTCCGGCCGTCAACTGGAAGATGCTGGTTTTCTTCTGGCTGCCGACCATCGGCATCCAATTGATTTCCGCCAACCCGAGCCAGTGTTTTTTGCAGTGCCACTATGCATCGGCGCTGGTGGCGGTGACGCCGATTGCCGCCCTGTGGGGAGCTCGGACGCTGCGGTATCTGATTCACCGCCACGCCGTGTTGCGGAAATTCCGGCGGCGGGAGACGCTGTGCAGTGTGGCGATGCTGGTGGTGCTCTGTCATGTGGTCTACTCCGATCTGCCGCTCTCGCGTTATGCGGATTATCTGCAAGGTGTTTCGGGAGTACAGGGTGGAATCCTCTCTCTGCCGCTTCAGCCTCGTTACTGGCGGGAGATGGGGCGGATGATCAATCATGCCTGGGAGGTCGAACGTATCGCCGAGGAGTTGCCCCTTTCGCCGGAAACCGTCATGGTCTGCCAGAACGAAATGCAGCCGCTGTTCTACCGCCGGGTCAAGGTGTTCGACTTCCCTGAACTTGGGATGGGCAATCCCGGAAGCCGCCCGGAGAATGCGGATTTGTATGTGCTTGACCCCGGCAATTTCGTCGGTAAGGCCGATTCGCGGAAAGTCAACCGGATTCTGATGGAGTTGCTGATGAAACCGGAGTTCCGGCTGATCCGTTATCCGAACGGTGTCATGATCATCATCAAAAAGGAGCTTTCACCGCAATGAGCGCATGGTGTTTGACTCGACGGAATTTCCGGCTGCTGGCGGCGCTGTTGGTCGTCCTCGGCGCGGCGCTCCGGATTTCCGGAATCGGCAGCGCTTTGGTCTATGACGAGGTGTGGACGCTGGAGCGCTATGTTTCCGCACCGGTTTCGGCGATCTTTACCGATTTGACCATTCCCAACAACCACCCGCTGCATTCGCTGCTGGCCAAGTGGTCGATGGCGTGGTTCGGGACGGGGGTGATCCAGTTGCGGCTGCCGGTGCTGCTGGCCGGGATCGCGGTGCTGCTGCTGGCGATTCCGCTTACCTTGCGGCTCTCCCGCAGCCGGGGCGTGACGCTGCTCGTCCTCGCGTTGCTGGCGCTGAATTACCCGCTGATCGGGTATTCGCAGGTGGCGCGGGGGTACGAAATCCAGTTCGTGCTGCTGCTTGCTTTCGCTTGGGGCGTCTCGGTCCTGGCCGAAAAACCGTGTTTCGCCGTTGCGGTTGGAACCGCCGCCGCCGCAGTGGCGGCCGTCCTGACGCTTCCGACTTCAGTGCTTTATCTGATTCCTCCGCTGCTCTTTCTGGTCTGGAAACAGCGGAAAAGTCCGGCCGCATGGACGGCGGCGGTGATTCCGGGGCTTTTCTGCCTGGTCTGGTATCCGCTCAACTTCCAGGCGTTCCGGAGCGGGCAGCAGGCGTTCGGCACGGTGATGGCGACGCCGGGTGCGTTCCTCGCGTTTCCGGCGGAAGTGTTTCCCGTGCTCTTCGGCTGGCTGCTTGTTTTCGTTCCGTTCGGCTGCCTGAACCGGAAAAGACGGCGTCTGGCCGGATTGCTGGCCGTCGTAGTTCTTTTCCCGATCGCCGCCGCGCTGCTGACCCGGGCGGGAGGCGCGCGGGTCTATCTGCCGCTGGTGTATCCGCTGACGCTGCTGGCCGCGTTCGGCGTCGGGTTCCTGTGCCGGAAACTGCGGAACCGTTCCGCCCGCGCCGCGGTCGTCGCCGCCGCATTGCTGCTGGCCGTCTGGGGCTGTCGCTCCGGTTACGCCGGGCGCGAAGCCGATCTTGCCGAAGTGTTCGCGCAGGCGCGGAAATTGCCGGTCAACGTGCTCCCGGTCTATCGCGGCAACGAGGCGTTCGCGGCGGAGTGGAACAATCGCCCCGACATCACTTTCGATATGCTCGCCCGCATCGGATATCAGGGCAAAGAGAAGTTGTGGCTGCTTCAGATGGAGGTGGACGGAGTCAACGGCCTGACCGAGGACGGCAACGAAATCACGCTTCCGCTCGGGTCCGCGAAGGAACGGATTGCGCTGGAACGCAACACCGGTCGGCTTTATGAGCTTCGTCCGCTTGAAACCGCGCCGGAACCGGGTTCGGTGGTTGTCGCCATCCTGCCGCCGCAGGAGGAGTACCGGCTGTTTGCGAACGGGACCAGACTGCGCGAATTGTGGCCGGATCGAATCATTCTCAACCGCCCGATTCTCGCTCCGATCGCCGATAAGAAAGGCCGCAAGCTCGTCGCCCGGATGTTCGCCGTGGCGGTGGGGGAGGGGAACACGATCGACTGGAACGCGGTTCTGGCGCTGCGCAGTTCCGAAGTTCGGCTTTACTTCTGCAGGTGATGGAAGTCGCAGAGGTCGGAGAGCCAGCGGTTCAGCGTCCTCCAGTACTCCGGGTTGCAGTCGGGCAGCGGGGAACACTCCACGCCTGCCGCCACGAGATTTTCAAGGAAATCGCCCTCTTTCGCGCTGGTCGCCTCCGGCAGCAGCCCGTTTTCGTAGAGATAGGTGATGCGGATCACCACCGCACACTGTTCCATGGTCCAGCGTTCCGGCTCGTCGTCGGCGCGCGAAAGCTGTTCGAGGATGCAGCGGAGCGCATCGTAGGTGAGCGGCAGCGGCACTGCCGGGGCGGAATTCTTCAAGAGAAATCCGCCGATCCGCCCGGCGAGCTGGAAATGTTTCGGGTTGTCCGCCAGCGCGTCGAACGAGGCGGCCAGTTCGAGCTGCCGGGCGGTAAAGAGATCGCTCGAACCCTCTTCGTTGAATTCGACGTCGAGCTCGCGGAACAGGTCGGCGGCGGGGAATTTCTTCTCCGACAGCCGCTGGGCGCCGTTGGCCACCAGATTCAGCCGCCCGTAGTCGGGGCTGAGTCCGGAGAGCAGCAGCGACGTTTCCTTGTACGGCTGCTTGGCGAGCACGATCATCTGGGTTGAGATCATCTGATCAATCCAACTGTTTTTTGAGCTCCGCAATGACCAACTGCGGATTGGCTTTGCCCTTCGAGAGCTTCATCACCTGCCCGACGAGATACTGGAGCACTTTGGTTTCTCCCGCCTTGTACTGTTCGACCTGGGCCGGATTCGCGGCGATGGCTTCGGTCACCACTGCGGCGATCGCGCCGGTGTCGCTGACTTGGACCAACCCTTTGGCCTTGACGATTTCGGACGGCTTCTTGCCGGTCTCGAACATCTCCGGGAAGATATCCTTGGCGATCCTGCCGTTGATGGTGTTTTTCTCAATGAGTTCGACCAGTTCGACGAGGCTCTCGGGAGTGATCCGGCATTCCTCGATCGGGCACTTGGTTTCACCGAGCATCCGCAGGAGTTCGCCGCCGATCCAGTTGGCGACGAGCTTCGGGGAGGCGGAGAGTTTGGCGGCGCGGTTGAACCAGCCGGCCAGCGCGCGGTCCTGCGTCATCACGCCGGCGTCGTATTCGGTGAGGCCGTAGTCGCGGATGAAACGCTCGCGCATCGCGGCGGGCAGTTCGGGCAGTCCGGCCCGGATCGCTTCGATTTCGGCGTCGGTGAAAGTGACCGGCATCAGGTCCGGGTCCGGGAAATAGCGGTAGTCGTGCGCCTCTTCCTTGGTGCGCATGAGATAGCTCTCGCCGGAGTCGTCGTTCCAGCCACGGGTCTCCTGCCGGACGGTTTCGCCGCGGTCGAGCATCTGGGCCTGCCGCCAGGATTCGTATTCGACGGCGCGGTGGGCGGCGCGGAAGCTGTTCAGGTTTTTGAGCTCGATGCGGGTGCCGAATTTCTCCTGCCCGACCGGACGCAGCGAGATGTTGACGTCGCAGCGCATCTGGCCTTTTTCCATATCGCAGTCGCTGATTCCGCCGTACTGCATGATCTCTTTGATGCCGGAGAGATAGGCGTGGGCCTCGTCGGCGGTGCGCATATCCGGTTCGCTGACGATTTCAAGCAGCGGCACGCCGGAGCGGTTGTAGTCGGCGCCCGAGGACGACCCCATGTGGTTGAGCTTGGCCGGGTCTTCTTCGAGGTGGATGCGGGTGATGCCGACCACCTTCTCCGGCAGCGGTTCGCCGGAGAATCCGGTTCCGCCGATGGCGAGACGGCCTTTCGTGCAGAACGGCAGGTCGTACTGGCTGATCTGGTAGTTTTTGACCAGATCGGGGTAGAAATAGCTTTTGCGGTCGAACTTGCTGAACTTGGCGATTTCGCACCCGGTCAGGAGTCCGGCGCGGACCGCCTTATAGATCGCTTCGCGGTTCGGAACCGGCAGCGTGCCGGGGTATCCGAGGCAGACCGGGCAGGTCAGCGAGTTCGGCTCCGCGCCGTAACGGTTGGCGCAGGAACAGAACATTTTGCTTTCGGTACGCACCTGAACGTGTATTTCGATGCCGATGACAGCTTCGTATTTCATGGTCTCTCAAGCTTCATGGGGTTGATGATGATTGTTTTGCTTAATGTAGCAAAGTTAACGCCTTTTGTCAATGCCGCCCCGCCATTTTTCGGTTGATTTGCCGCATTTTGAATGCTACTTTATGAATTGTGGCAAACGATGCCGCAATGCCTGCATAAAGGAGTTTTCTCGATGAAAGTATTGATTACCGCCGGGCCGACGCGCGAGAAGATCGACGCGGTCCGGTTTCTCACCAACCGCTCGACCGGGAAGATGGGGTACGCACTGGCCGAAGCGGCGCGCGACGCCGGGCATGAGGTGACGCTGGTTTCCGGGCCGGTGACGCTGCCGGTTCCGCTTGGAATCGCGCTGGTTCCGGTCGAGTCGGCGGCGGACATGGCCGAGGCGGTCAAGGAGCGCGCTCCTGCAATGGAGCTCGTCGTCATGTGCGCGGCGGTGGCCGATTACCGTCCGAAACGGGTCGTCGCCGGGAAGATGAAGAAGACCGAGGGCGACCTTGTCCTCGAACTCGAGCGCACCGAGGATATTTTAAAATCGCTCGGCGCGGTCAAGCCGGAAGGGCAGATTCTGGTCGGGTTCGCCGCCGAAACCGACGACCTGCTGGCCAATGCGGCCGGGAAACTCGAAAAGAAGAACCTCGACTGGATCTGCGCCAACGATGTGAGCCGTTCCGATATCGGTTTCGGCAGCGATGAGAATTGCGTCACTTTGATCGGGCGCGACGGCCGCCGTTACGGAATCGGCCCCGACACCAAACGGGCGGTCGCCGAGGCGATCCTCGAAATCGTCACCGATTCCGGGCGGTGAGCTTCAGCACCAGCTGTTCGAGCACGATCCGGCGGTCGCCGCCGCCGGAGACCAGCGCGCGGTTGGCGTTGCGCACGAGTTCGAGATTGCGGACCAGTTCGGCATCGGTGAATCCGGCCGCGGCTTCGCAGATTTTGAACGCACGGTAGGGATGGAGCTTGAGCAGCGGATTATCCGGAAACCGCTCTTTGATATCCGGCGGCAGCGAGTCGAAGGTGCGCGGATTCACCCGCGTCAGCTTGAGCTGCTGCATGGCCAGCCGGGTTTGGATCTGTTTCTGAAACTCCCCGGTCAGCGCCGCCATCAGCCGCATCTCCGGCTCGCCCTGGGTGAGCAGCACGTCGAGCAGCCGCAAGGCGCTTGGCACGTTGCGCGAGACGATCGCGCCGGTGAATTCCCAGCTCACCGTCTCCGGCGTGCGGCTGCACACGGCGCGGCAGTCGGCCAGCGTGATGCACTGCTGCGCGTCGCCGACGTAACAGGCGAGTTTTTCCAATTCATTGTGGAGCAGCCCGGAATCCCCCGCCAGCGTCTCGGCGAGGTAGGCCGCCGCGTCGCCGTCGATCCCTTTGCCCATCTCCTGGCAGATCGCACGGATGCTCATCCGGCGGTCTTCGGCGTAACGGCGGTCGCTGGTTTTCGGCAGGCTGAGCACTTCGATTTCGACTTTCGCCGCCTTGAGCGCCTTGCCGAACGCTTTGCGCATGTCGAGGTTGAAGCCGTCCATCAGAACGGTCACCTCATCCGACAGCGGGACGGTGAGCAACGCCTGCACTTCGGTGTAGACCGGCGCGGGATCTTTGGCGTTGAACACGTCGAAGTTGAGGAAATGGCGGAGCCAGACCAGCTTCGACGCGCAGAGAAACGGCGGAGTGCGCATCGCTTCGAGGAACCGCCGGGCGATCTCGTCGGGCTTCAGCGTGTCGCTGTCTCCCGGGATGATCTCCACGGCGGGATTATCCTCGAGCGCTTCGCCGCCGAGTTCGACCGCGAGCGCCCGGGAGCGTTCCTTGACGGCGAACTCATCGTCGCCGGTGATGACGTAAAGCTTGCCCAATCCGCCTCTCCTGTTACCGGGTGAGCGTTTGCGCGGCGCTCAACAGCTCCGCTTCGGCCAGCGCCGGGGCGAGAAGCTGGATGCCGACCGGCATGCCGCTTTCGGAATCCGTCCCCGCCGGAACACTGACGCCGCAGTTGCCCGAGAGGTTCAACGCGATGGTGAAGATGTCCGACAGATACATCTGGAGCGGATCGCTCTTCTCGCCGAACTTGAACGCCACCGTCGGCGTCACCGGGGTCAGCAGGATGTCGCACTGCTTGAACGCGTTTTCGAAGTCGCGCCGGATCAGGGTGCGCACCTTCTGCGCCCGCAGGTAGTAGGCGTCGTAGTAGCCGCTCGACAACACGTAGGTGCCGAGCAGGATGCGCCGCTTCACCTCGTCGCCGAATCCGCGTCCGCGCGATTTCAAATAGGTGTCCAGCAGATCTTTGCCGTCAACCCGCTTGCCGTAGCGCATCCCGTCGAAGCGGGCGAGGTTGGCGCTCGCTTCCGCCGTGGCAATGATGTAGTAGACCGCCACCGCGTATTTGGTGTGCGGGAGCGAAACATCCACGATCTCCGCGCCGAGCGACTTCGCCTTTTCGATGCTCTCGCGCACGACTTTTTCCACGCCCGCGCTCAGGCCGCCTTCTGCAAAGTACTCCTTGGGGAGTCCGATCTTCTTTCCCGCGAAGGATTTCGGCGCGTTGCGCACCGCTTCGGCAAATCCGCCCGCCGGAATCGGCAGCGAGGTCGCGTCCATCGGGTCGTGCCCGGCGATCGCGTCGAGTAGAATCGCCGCGTCTTCGACGTCGTGCGCCATCGGGCCGATCTGGTCGAGGCTCGACGCGAAGGCCACGAGGCCGCTGCGCGAGACCCGCCCGTAGGTCGGCTTGAGTCCGACGATTCCGCAGAACGCCGCGGGCTGGCGGATCGAGCCGCCGGTGTCGCTGCCGAGCGCGGCCGCCGCGAAACTCGCCGCGACGCAGGCGGCCGAGCCGCCCGAAGAGCCGCCCGGGACCCGTTCCGGGTCGCGCGGGTTGCGGGTTTTCTGGAAGGCGCTGTTTTCGCACGACGAGCCCATTGCGAATTCGTCCATGTTCAACCGTCCGAACGGGATGAAGCCGTTCGCCTTGAGCCGCGCCACCACAGTGGAGTCATACGGCGAAACCACCGGTTCGAGGATTTTCGACGCGCACGAACAGGTTTCCCCCTCGGTCACGATGCAGTCCTTAATGCCGATCGGAATGCCGTCGTACGGACTCAGCGGAGCTCCGGCCGCACGGCGGCGGTCGGACTCCTTCGCGGCGGAGAGAATCTGGTCTTTATCCAGCTTGAGGAAGGCGCCGATGACGCCGTCCTTGCTCTCGATTTCCGCGAAATAGGCTTCGGCCAGTTCCACGGCGGTGCAGTTCCCCATGGCGAGGTCTGACGCCAGCGCGTGGATCGGACGGTCCTTGATTTCGATGTTCTTCGCCATTGGTCAGTTGCTCCCTTCGCCGGGCAGCACCTGGGGCACCCGGATCAGATCCCCGTCGATCAGGGCGGGGGCGTTTGCGAGCATCCGGTCGCGGTCGTACGACGGCTCCGCCGCGTCCTCGCGCCAGACGTTCGTCAGCGCGGCGGCGTGGGCGGTCGGCTCGACTCCGTCGAGGTCCAGCTCGCTTAAGCTCGCGATATAGCCGACGATGCTTTCGAGGTCCTTCCGGAGCTTCGGAAGCTGTTCTTCCGGGAGCTCCAGACGGGCCAGCGCCGCCACGTATTCGATGTCGATGCGGGTCTCTTCCATGATTCCGCCCGGATTACTTGCTCTGTTCGAGCGTCAGGGTGCGGGTCACCTGGTCGCAGACTTCCGACGGTCCGAAGTACTGGATCGGGCCGGGGTAGACGTAGGCGGTTTCCTTGGCCCACTCTTCGCGCTTCGAGGCGAAGAACTGGAACGGCTTGCCGTCCAGCTCGACCAGCGCCTTGCGGATGACCGGCTTGTCATGGCCATGGCGGCGTTCGATGTTCATCATCATGGTGATCGGAATGCCGCCGGCGATCCATTCGGAGGCCGGTTTGGTGGTGTTGCGGACGCTCGACATATAGCCGGTGCGGCCCGCGCCGATCAGCGCCGCGGCGTTGAAGCCGAGGCTGTAGCAGTAGTCGGCGTCGTAGTTCGACGGCGCGGCGCAGCGGCCTTCATAGCCGAAGAAGTGAACCTGGGTGCTGAATTTGCCGTTGTACTTCCCGGCGACCTTCAGGGCCTTGAGCTTGGAGCCGACCATCTGGGCGAGCAGCTTCTCGGTTTCGATCAGCGAAACCTGGACGTTGCCGTGCGGGTCGCGGTCGTTGCAGAGCTGGATCTGGATTTCCGTCGGCAGCGTCAGGAACACCGCGGCGGAGTCCTTGCTCAGCTTGGCGTGGGCGAATTTGACCTTGTCGGCTTTGTCCATCGTGTTGACCTTCTCGGCGTCGGCGGCGAGGATGTCGTTGAGCTCGGCGATCAGGGTCTTCATTTCCGGGACGAATTCGATCAGTCCTTCCGGAATCAGCGCGACGCCGAAGTTCATTCCGGCGGCGGCGCGGGCGGCGACGATATCGGCGATGCGGTCGACGATCTGGCCGAGGGTCATCTTCTTCTCGGCGACTTCCTCGGAGATGATCGCGACGTTCGGCTGGGTCTGGAGCGCGCATTCGAGAGCGATGTGCGACGCCGAGCGGCCCATCAGCTTGATGAAGTGCCAGTATTTCTTGGCCGAGTTCGCGTCGCGGCCGATGTTGCCGATCAGCTCGCTGTAGACGCGGCAGGCGGTGTCGAAGCCGAAGCTGGCTTCGATCCACTCGTTCTTGAGGTCGCCGTCGATGGTCTTCGGGCAGCCGACCACCTGGATCGCAATGTTGTGGCTCTTGAAGTATTCGGCCAGCATGCAGGCGTTGGTGTTGGAGTCGTCGCCGCCGATAACGACCAGCGCGGAGATGCCGAGCTTTTCGCAGTTGGCGCGGGCTGCTTCGAACTGTTCGTCGGTTTCAAGCTTGGTCCGGCCGGAGCCGATCATGTCGAAGCCGCCGGTGTTGCGGTGGGCGTCGATGACCGCGTCGTTGAGTTCCATGTATTCGTCTTTGACCAGGCCGTCCGGTCCCTTGAGGAAGCCGAAGAGCTTGTTCGCTTTGTTGAGCGACTTGAGGCCGTCGTAGAGTCCGGCGATGACGTTGTGGCCGCCGGGCGCCTGTCCGCCGGAGAGGATCACGCCGACGCCGATCGGCTCGGCCTTGGCGCAGCCGCCTGCTTCGAAGGTCAGCGCCGGGCTGCCGAACGTGGTCTTGAAGATCGCCTTGACCTTTTCAACGTCGGCCACCGCGGTGGTCGGCGCGCCTTCGTTCACCTTGACGTTGGCGCCTTTGGCCAGCGCGGGCGGGAGTTTCGGGGCGTAGGCGGCGCGCGCCTTCTGGAGCGGAGAGATGCTCATGATCAGTTTCCTGTGTGTTTATAGGTTGACCTGGAAATACGTCATTTCATAAAATAATCCGCAAAACTCCATTTATCAAGTTGGAATTCGCCGCGAAAAAGGGTATATTCCGAAAAAGAAGAAGGAGAAATCGCACATGTACAAGCAGATACCGCAGATTCTCGCGGTCGTTTTTTTTGCGGCGGGCTGTTCGACTCCGCCGGAGCCCGCCAAGCCCGAACCGGTTCATTCGAATTCGACTTACGAACAGGCCGCACTGCTGGCCTCGACGCTGGAATTTCTCCACCGCAATTACGTCGACGAGGACAGCGCCGGATACGACCGGCTGTTGACCGCCGCATTGCGCGGAATGATGCGCGAACTCGACCCCTATTCCGGCTACGAACCGCCCGCCGTCTACCGCGACAACGAGGTCGCCCGGACCGGCGAACGCATCGGCATCGGCGTCGAACTGGTCAAGCCGGACGAGCGCCCGCCCGCGGTGACGGTGACGACTCCCGACTCCCCCGCCGCCAAAGCCGGAATCCTCCCCGGCGACCGGATTCTGCGCATCGGCGCGGCGCGGACCGCCGCGCTGCCGCTCGAAGAGTGCGTGAAGCTGCTACGGGGGGCGGACGGCAGTGAAGTCGCCCTTGAAATCCAGCCGCATGACAGCAGCGCGGTCCGCAAAGTCACGTTGCGGCGCGGGATGGTGGTGGTGAGTTCCGCCCCGGTTCAGGCCGCGCACGTGATCGACGGCGACATCGGTTATCTCAAGATCAACAGCTTCAACACCCACACGCCCGGCGAAACCGCCGCGCTGCTGGCGAAACTGCGCAAGGAGGGGATGAGCCGCGGGCTGGTGCTCGATTTGCGCAACAATCCGGGCGGACTGGTTTCCGGCGCGGCGGAGACCGCGTCGCTCTTTCTGCCGGAGGGCGCCGAGCTTTTTTCCGCCGTCCACCGCAACCATTCGAAAGTCGAAGTGGTCAAGGCGGGGGCGGGGAAGGGGAAACTGCTCGACCTCCCGGTTGTGATTCTCCTCAACCCGTTTTCGGCCAGCGCCGCCGAGCTGTTTTCGGGCGCGCTGCGCGACAACGGCCGGGCGCGGCTGGTCGGTATGCGGAGCTTCGGCAAGGGGACGCTGCTCCAGGTGACGCAGCTTCCCAACGGCGGCGCATTGCGTTATGCGGCGGGCCGTTACCGGACGCCGAAGGGGGTCGAGATCGAAGGGCGCGGCCTGGCCCCCGACGTTTCGGTCATGCTCGATTTGTCGCAACTCTGGCGGCTGAACGCCCAGATGATGCGCCATCCCGGCGTGGTTCTTCCCGAAGAGAAGGGCGCGATGCGCGACACCCAGCTCGAAGCCGCGCTGAAGCTCTTCCCTGCGCCGAAAGACGGCAAATAGGAGAGTCCCGCGGGCGCTTACCGGTGCTGCTTCTGCAGATTCCGGAACCGGCCGGGAGAGAGGCCGTAGTGTTTGCGGAATGCCGCGATGAAAAACGTGCTGCTCTGATAGCCGCAGCGTATGGTGATCTCATCGACAGAAAGCGTGCTTTCCTGCAGCAGCCGGGCCGCGTATTCCAACCGCAGCCGGCGCAGGTAGCTGACGAAATTTTCTCCGCATTCGTCGAGGAAGAGCTGGGTGAGGTAGCCCGGGCTCAGATTCAGGATTTTTGCCACATGCGCGCGGTTGATCGGCGCGGTGAAATTCTCATGCAGATAATTGCTCGCCTGAAACCAGGTCATCCGCTTTTTCCCGACCTTCTCCGCCGTGTCGTGTTCGAGTTCCTCGAGAACTTCCCGCAGCAGAGCCTCCATCAGCGGAATTTCCGCGCCGTACCGGGAGGGGTGTTCCGCCTGGTAATTCAGAATGGAACAGAGCTTGCGTACATTTTCCCCGGCCGGAATCGCCGTGTGGTAGAAATAAGGTGCGATCATTTCCTTTTGCGCGGTTGGCCGTTCGAGGCAGATGTAGGTGATTCGGGTGAAATCGGTGGTGAAAACGATCGAGGACATCTCGTGCGTGCAATCCCAGAACGACAGTTTCGGGGCCTGCGGCGGACAGTAGTGCATGGTTCCGGGAGTCAGCTTCACGTCTTCGATCCGGTTGTCCCCCGGATAGCGCATATGTTTCGTGCCCGAAAGCACAATGTCGATGCGCGGAAACTCCGACAGCGACACGGACGTAAGGAGCGGTGATTTTCGTGAAAACACCACCCGTTCCACCCCCAGCGCAAAAACGATATGCCGCAAAAGCCCGATAAATGACTTTTGAGACTGTGAAACGAGCGAGTCTTTCCACCGGTCCATGTTTGGATTCTCCGAAAAAGGCAGCTGTCTTTGCTGGACTTTTCTGAATATACTGTGTTTTTTCGAATTCCGCAAGGGGAAAATGAGAAACATGATATTTGAATCGTTTTTCTGATTTTTTTGTTATTGACGGATTGTTTGCGTTCCACTATAATTATAGCAGTGACACCGGAGTTGCGCATCGTGGTTTCCCGCCTGCGCCATGCCGTTTTCAATGTCCGAATGCCGAACATAAAAATGTAAGGAGAGAAAAATGAGCTGGAAGCAAAATCGGAATTCACTCGTTGGCCGTTCCCGGAAATTTACATTGATTGAACTT
Organism: uncultured Victivallis sp.; assembly: GCA_964435365.1. Lineage (GTDB taxonomy): Bacteria > Verrucomicrobiota > Lentisphaeria > Victivallales > Victivallaceae > Victivallis. Next base: position 55,955 of record CAYSZM010000007.1, read on the forward strand.
CTCGTTGTAATTGCAATCATCGCGATCCTCGCGGCCATGCTGCTGCCCGCGCTGAACAGCGCCCGGGCACGGGCCAAGCTGACCAACTGCGTCAACAACCAGAAACAGATCGGCCTGCTCATCGCTCAATATGCCGGCGATTATCGGGATCGGCTGCCCTCACTGAATGAAATCACGGAAAATTGGAGCAACGCATGGAGTGTCGTCAATTATGCCGCCTGGGATAAGAAATGGACCGGGTTGGGAAAATTGATTCCCTACGTGGGCGGCACAGAAACCTATAACAATACCGGCGGCTCCCGTCCCGAGGTTTTTCACTGTTCCGCAGCTGATCCTTCCATGGAGTCCCAGAATTACCGGTGGGGGAACAACGCCAATATGCTGGTTCTGCCTTATGCCTACGTCGTCTACACGTATAAAGTGAATTATCCCGGCACTTTGAGCACTGCGGGAGGCGGAACGCTCAACACGGCGGCCAGGCTTGCCGCACCGCTGACAATCGGACATATCTGGCACGCCGGAAACGATGGAACCTCGACCAGTTTCTGGGGTGCTCACGGCACCGGCTCTGTGGGTGTCCGTGAAAGCATGGTTGTCCTGATGGCTGGCGGAAATGTCGTTGTGCAGCCGGTTTCCCTCACCGACATCCTGGGAACCGGCAACCTGACCAAAGGAATCTGGAAGCTGCTGATGAACCGTTGACCCGGCTGGCGACCGGAACCCGTCCCCTCATTAAGTCGAGCTCAGGAAAAATTGATGAAAACAAGAGAGATATTGTTGTATGCCGTCCTCATTCTCAGTTCGGCGCTTCCCGCGGAACAACTGATCGAGAACGGTGATTTCAGCAGGAAGGACACGCAGGGCCGCCCCGTTGCGTGGCAGTTGCCGTCGGCGAACGCCGGAGTCCGGTATGGCGTTGAAGCCAGCGACCTTATGTTGCACAGCACCGACGGAAAACCGGCGACTGTGGTTCAGCAACTGTCGCTCCCGGCGGGCAAAGCGTTTGTTTTGACCGGGGAGACCCGAAGTGTAAAGAAGGGGCGATACCGGTTTTATGTGGAATGGGTTCATCGTGGCCAGGGCGGCGGCGTCTACAAGAGCGCAGGGGCGGATTGGCGTGAAGCCGGACCGGAATGGAATCGTGACGTCTTTCATTTTTCACCCGCTCCCGGATATGTCCGATGCTATCTGGCTGTCCAGGTTGAATCCGGCGCAGATGTGGAGTTCCGGAATCTGCGCATTGAGGCTGTGAACCGGAAAGGATGGATGCTGGATTCCCCCCATGCGCTTACGCCGGAAGGCGCCGTCGTCGTCGGACGCCGGAGTGGTGCCGTGTTTGGCGGCATCCCGGTGAAAGCCGGGCGGAAATACCGGTTGTCCTATGTGGCGCAAGGCGTCACTCAACCGGGAGAGGGGGTGCCGTACCATCAGATCAAAACGTCTGTGACGCCAGGCGTCGAAGGCGCTCAGGGATTCAACGACACCACCAACAGCCCGCAGAAAAAAACGCAGATTTTTCGCGTTCCTGAGAACTTCCCGTATCAGACGGTCGATGTCGGCTTCTTTCTGACCACGCCGGGGAGCGTCCGGTTCAGCGAGTGCATGTTGGAAGAGGTGAAGGAAGACCCCCGCGACAGTTGGACGGTTACGATGCTGCAGCCGTTCTATCGGAATACGTTTTTTGCCGGAGATGAAGCGAAAGATGTCAGGATTGCCGTTTCCGCCGGAAAAGAGGCGGCGGAAGTTCTGGCTGTGTTGAAGACAGGAGAAACAGCGCTGGCGGAGGCGCGCACTGCTTTGCGGGACGGCAAAGGCGAACTGTCGATTCCGGCGGAAAACCTGACGGTTGGAGAATATGCGCTGGAGTGTCGGGTTCTCGGTCCGGACGGAGGCGTTCTTAAGGAATTCAGGGAGACTGTTGCGAAGGTTCCGGCTTCGGCGGTGACGGTGAAAACGCTGCCGAATCGCTATCTTTCCGTCAACGGCGAACCGTTTCTTCCGGTCATGTGGTGGACGATTCATCCGTTTACCCCGGAGACGCTCGCCTATGCGGCTCGGAATGGAGTCAATTCGACGACGGCGGTCGTGTCGTTCGAAGGCGAGGCGCTTCGGAAGCTTGACCTCGCCCGGCGTTGCGGCTTGAAGCTGATCCTTGAAGTCCGCGGTCCTGCCCGGCGGATGAGCGATATTCCGGAGTTCGAGAAAAAAATGAAACGCATCCTGACGCCCGCGGTGCGGAATCATCCGGCCTTGCTCGGATACCTGATGATCGATGAACCGCTGTGGGGTGGCGTGCCGGTCGAACCGCTGCTGGAGATGTACCGGATGTTCAAGCAGCTCGACCCCTACCGGCCTGTCTGGATCAACGAAGCGCCGCGAAATGAAATTGCGGATTTGCGTCACTATGCCGCCGCCTGCGATATCTGGGGATGTGACATCTACCCGGTGCCGAACCGTCATTCCGGGTTGGAAGATAAAAGCCCTGCCTGCACCGGAAAATATGCGGCCCGCATGAATGAATCCGGCGGGTTCCGCAAACCGGTCTGGCAGGTGCTCCAGGGCTTCAACTGGGGCGAGGCTCCGGAGTTGCCGCCCAATGCTCCGGCGCAGCGCTATCCTACGCTGGATGAATCCCGGTTCATGATGCTCGACTCCATGCTGAACGGCGCGACCGGGTATGTACTCTGGGGGACCCAGTTTGTCAGGGACCCGGCTTTTCTGGAGCAGCTGTTTCAGACGACGGACGAGATGCGGAAACTTTCCGGCCTGTTCTTTCACGGCAGGCGGCAGGCGGATGTCCCCGGAACGAATTCCGCCGTCCGCTGTGCTGTCATTCATTGGAATGGAGCGGATTATCTCTTTATCATGAATCTGACGGAACGCCTGCAGAAGAGCCGAATCCGTCTGGGCGGACCTTCGCGGAAGTTGACGGTTTTCCGGGATGGGACCACCCGGCAGGTGACGGACGGAGTGGTTGCAACAGAACTCAATCCGTATGAAGTGATCGTCTGTGGCGAAAAAGAGTTGCCGGAATCGCTCTGGAGGCTTCCCGACGATGGATCGGCTCTGAAATCCGGAAATCCGTTTGCCCCGTTTGCGCTTGAATTGGCCAGACGGGCCAAGCTCCCGCTGTACGATGGCCGGGCGGCGTGGATTTGGGAAGAGGCGAATCTCCGCTCCCGCGGACAATGCTGGCTGTTTCGCGAGTTTGACGCCGTTGCCGGCGACAAGGCTCGATTCTCCGTCGCCGCCGACGACGAGGCTGTGGTGTACCTCAATGGGAAAGAGATCGGCAGAAGTGCGGGATGGACTCCCATGGCGACAATCGACCTGACTCCCTTGTTGCGTCCGGGCAAAAACCATTTGGTAATCGCTGCAGCGGATTCCGGGGCGCTTCCCTGCGGCGTTCTTGGCGAACTTCAGATCGGCGGGCGGGTTATCGTCACCGATCGGCAATGGCTCGCGCTCCCCCGCCGGAGTGGAGACGACGCGCCGCCTTCCCCGGAGGCTTGGAAAAACGCCTCTCCGGCGGTCTGCGTCGCCCCGTACGGGCAAGGCGCCTGGGGACGAAAAGTCTCCTATGACCGTTAAAAAGACATCATCACAGGAATTTTCATCACCATGTTGACCAAAGAACTGATTCTCCCGAACTGCACGCAGGATTGCCATGCCTCCACCGTGGTCGAATTGTCCGGCGGCCGGTTTCTTGCCGCCTGGTTCGAGGGCTCCCGGGAGGGGGAAGCCGATACCGCCATCTGGATTTCCACTCGTGATGCGGACGGTTGGCAACGGCCGGGCATCGCGGCAAAAATCGCCTGGGTGGCGCATTGGAATCCGGTTCTGTATCGGTTGCCCGACAGCCGGATTGCGCTCTATTTCAAAGTCGGCACCCTGATTGCAGGGTGGCGGACCTACGTCATGTACAGCGGAGACGAGGGGGCGCATTGGACAACCGCCCGGGAACTTGTCGCCGGCGACCTTTCCGGCGGCCGCGGACCGGTGAAAAATCAGCCGTTGCGGCTTTTCAACGGGTTCCTGCTTGCTCCCTCGTCGATCGAACAGGGGGGCTGGAAGCCGCAGGTTGACCTCAGTTTCAGCGGCGGGGAATATTGGGAGCGGACGGTGGACATCCCGGTGCGTTCGATGCTGCTCGACGACAAAGTCGGCGCGAACCGGCTGGGGTTGATCCAGCCGGCGCTGTGGGAGTCGGAACCGGGCAACGTGCATATGCTTCTGCGCAGCAATAATGGACGGATATTCCGGAGCGATTCGTCGGATTTCGGTCTGAGTTGGAATGAGGCGTACCCGACCGATCTGCCAAACAACAACAGCGGATTGGACCTGAAGAAACTGTCGGACGGGCGCCTTGTCTTGATCTGCAACCCCGTTGGCGACAACTGGGGGAGCCGTCATCGGATTGTCGTGCGTTTTTCCGCCGATAACGGTACGCATTGGTCGGAACCGTTCGAACTGGAAAAAAGCGATCCGGGTGAATTCGAGCCCGGCCGTCGGGCGGAGTTTTCCTATCCTACCGTGATTGTGACCTCGGAGAATCTCCTGGCGATTACCTATACCTGGCACCGGAAAAACATCCGGTTCCAGATGGGAACCCTGGATGAATTTGGAGCTTGAATCGTATGAAATCGCTTTACGACAACGACCACAACCTGCCGTTCGAAAAACTCTTCGCCTCGCCGGGCGCCCGTTACCGGGATACCCCGTTCTGGGCGTGGAATTGCAAACTCGACGGCGAGGAGCTCAACCGCCAGATCCATATCTTCAAAGAGATGGGCATGGGCGGCTTTCATATGCACTCCCGCACTGGACTTGGTACGCCTTATCTCGGTCCGGAATTCATGCGATGCGTCCGGGAGTGCGTCGATACCGCGAAAGAGCTCGGAATGCTCGCCTGGCTTTATGACGAAGATCGATTCCCCTCCGGCGCGGCAGGAGGGCGTGTGACCGCGAATCCGGAATTCCGGGCGCGTCATCTGCTGTTCTCCCCGGAAAAACGCGATATTCCGCCGCTGGCGGTTTATTCCGTAACCCTTGATGCCGACGGCGCATTGAAACAGTATCTGCGGATGTCTGAAAAAGAGACTGCTCCCGGAGAGATTTTCTACGCTTATCTCGTCATCGCCGAACCGCAGCCGTGGTTCAATGACCAAACTTATCTTGACGTACTCAATCCCGAAGCGGTCAAACGGTTTGTCGAAGTCACTCATTCCGCATACTTTCGGGAGTTTGGCGCGGAATTCGGCAGTACGATTCCCGCTGTTTTCACCGATGAACCGCGACCGCACGACAACGGCGCATTGGAGTTCGCCCGGAAAAAATGCGATCTGGCGTTTGCCTGGACGGATGACTTTCCCGAAACCTATCAGGCTGCCTACGGCGCGGATTTGCTCGATTCGTTTCCTGAAGTGGTCTGGGAGCTGCCGGAAGGCAAGTTTTCGCTCACTCGTTACCGTTTCTTCGACCACGTCGCGGAACGGTTTGCCTCGGCTTTCGCCGACACCATCGGCAACTGGTGCGGGAAACACAACATTCTGTTCACCGGACATATGCTGGCGGAACATTCACTGGCGTCCCAGACCTGCGCGCTCGGCGAGGCGATGCGGAGCTACCGCTCGTTCCAGCTGCCCGGCATCGACATGCTCTGCGACGCCTACGAATTCACCACCG